>JAUVOQ010000072.1 GCA_030599095.1 Candidatus Ruthturnera sp. | reverse complement strand
TTTGGTTAGCATATTTTATAAACAAAACGACCAAGAAATGATGGTTATTTTACCAAAATCTGGTTGATTTGTTTATGGTTTTTGTTGATTTTATTGTTTTAAATCAAATGGTTAAGGGGTTTTTAAGGGTTGACTAAGTATTGATACTTTTGAAAAATATGGTTTTATTTGAGGCGGAAAATAGCATCACTACAACACCATGCGCTTTAAATATAGACCTGAATTATTATAAGACCTTGTCAACCAAATTGTGCAAACTCCTCGTTAACAAGACAATCTTAGCAAAAGGTCTTAATAAACAAGTCACTCAAAAACTAGAAATCTTTGCTTCCTAGTTGAAATTGGGAATGAGCCTAAAAATCATAAAGTAAGAAATTTCTTGATTAATTGTAACGTATTTTTCACTGCGCCTTGCTTGCTATAAAGATATTGTTGAGCATTGTTGCCTAATGCTTTGCATTGTTTTTCATCGTTTAATAGCTCTGTTATTTTTTCAAATAAACCACCCACATTTTGAATTTGAATGGCGGCGTTTTGTTTGAGCAAGTCTGATGATATTTCGGTAAAGTTAAAGATATTGGGGCCAAATATGATGGGCTTGGCAAAGGCGGCGGGTTCAAGCATATTATGTCCGCCAGTGTTGCTTAAACTACCGCCCATGAAAACAATATCAGCACTACCAAAGTAAGACATCATCTCATCCATAGAATCACCTAAAAGAATTTGAGCATTTTGAGCGTTTTGATTTTCTGAACGGCGAATGACATTAAGATTGGCATTTTTAGCTAATTTATAAACTGCATCAAAACGCTCTGGATGTCTTGGAATAATAACAAGCAAGGCATCAATAGTAGGTTTATGTTTTAAATATTGGTTAATAATTTGCGCTTCTTCACCCTCATGAGTGCTGGCAAAAATAATAGTTCTGCGCTTACCAATGATTGCTTGTAGTGCATTATTTATTGTTGTATCAGGCTTTGTGTTTTGGTCAAATTTAATATTACCAGTCATGATGACATCATCATTTTTAGCGCCCAGTTCAATAAAACGATTAGCAGAATTTTGATTTTGAGCAGCAATCAAGGTGAGTTTTTTTAAGGTTTGTTTGATTAAATTGGCGGTAAATTTTTGATATTTTTGTTTTGATTGTGATGATAATCTGGCGTTGATAAGCAGTGCTGGAACGTTTTTTTTGTTGAGTTCATGAATTAAATTAGGCCAAATTTCTGTTTCTAGTAGTAGGCATATTTTTGGGTTAATTTTTTTAATGTAACGTTTAACAATCAATGGCAAATCATAAGGAAAATAAAGGTGAAATACCTTATTTTGATAATAACTAATCACCGCATCAGAGCCCGTGGGTGTGGTCGTGGTAATTAATAATTGATGATTAGGGTATTGTTTAATAAGTTGGTCAATAACAACAATGGCTGCCCTAAATTCGCCCACAGAAACACAATGCACCCAAATAATAGGCGCTTGGATTTTAGCAATTAAGCCGAGTCGTTGGTTAATTCTTTGCCTAAATTTAGGTGTCTTTATGCCTTTAATCATTAACCTTAAAATCATAAAGGGCAATAAAAGATATCCTATGATGCTGTAGAGACTACGATTCATTTTGGCAGTGGTATAATACGCTTCATTGTATTTTAGCGGTTTTAAAGTCCTTTATGAAATTTGTTGATTCTGCCAGTATTCGCATTGAGGCTGGTAAAGGCGGAGCAGGATGTTTGGGTTTTCGCAGAGAAAAATATATCCCTGATGGCGGTCCTGATGGCGGTGATGGCGGTGATGGCGGTCATGTATATTTTCAAGGACAAGAAGGGCTAAATACACTGAGTGAATTTCGTTTTAAACGTTTGTTTAGGGCAAAAAACGGCCAGCATGGATCAGGTCAAAACAAGCGTGGAAAATCAGCACAACATTTAACAGTAGAGATTCCACTGGGTACCAAAGTTTATGACCTTGAAACTGATGAGTTAATTGGCGAGATGATGGAGCATCAACAAATTATGCTGGTTGCCAAAGGTGGCTTTCATGGCTTGGGCAATACACGCTTTAAATCTAGCATTAATCGCGCACCACGCAAAACCACACCAGGCTCACTAGGCGAGGTGCGTGAGATTGGTTTAGAGTTAAGTATCATGGCCGATATTGGTCTTTTGGGCATGCCTAATGCGGGCAAATCAAGCCTGATTAGGCAAATCTCAAGTGCCAGACCTAAAGTGGCTGACTATCCATTTACCACGCTACATCCTTCGCTGGGTGTGGTCTCTTATTATGATGAACATATTGTCATGGCGGACATTCCGGGACTGATTGAAAATGCCAGCGAAGGCGTGGGTTTGGGGTTTGAGTTTTTAAAGCATTTGTCGCATGCAAAAGCGTTGTTGCATGTCGTGGATATCTTACCAGTTGATGGGTCTGACCCAGTTGAGAATTTTTTAACGATTGAAAAAGAGTTAAAAAAATACGATCAAGAATTAGCCAGCAAGCCAAGATTATTAGCAATTAACAAAATGGATTTATTGCCAGAGGAGGATAGAGATACCGTGGTTCAAAGTTTATTAAAAGGCGCTCGTTATAAGGGGAAAGTTTATAGCATCTCTGCTTTAAATGGCTTAGGCTGTAAAGATTTAGTGGCTGGATTGTTTAAATTAGTAATAAGAAAATGAGCAAGCAAAGATGGGTAATTAAGATTGGATCTGCCCTTTTAACCAATGATGGCAAGGGTTTGGATAAAATCTCTATTGCTTTGTGGGTCAAGCAAATTAAAGAATTAACCCAACAGAATATTGAAATTATTTTGGTGTCAAGCGGTGCAATTGCTGAGGGCATGAAGCGTCTAGGCTGGAATGAGCGCCCTAAAAATATACACAAACTCCAAGCTGCTGCTGCTGTTGG
This sequence comes from Candidatus Ruthturnera sp., assembly GCA_030599095.1. Classification (GTDB taxonomy): domain Bacteria; phylum Pseudomonadota; class Gammaproteobacteria; order PS1; family Pseudothioglobaceae; genus Ruthia. Next base: position 857 of record JAUVOQ010000072.1, on the reverse strand, counting down.
GCAAATGGGTTTGATACAAACTTATGAGTCTTTATTTGCTGAACATGACATTCACACAGCACAAGTATTGTTAATTCATGATGATTTTGCTAATCACAAACAAAGTAAAAACGTACGTGAAACTTTAAATAATTTAATAGCATTAGGCATTGTGCCGATTGTTAATGAAAATGATACGGTAGCAACCGATGAAATTAAACTAGGCGATAACGATACCCTGGCAGCCTTGGTAGCAAATTTGGTCGATGCAACCCAATTGGTTATTTTGACCGACCAAGGCGGCGTTTATGATGCCGATCCACGCCAAAATGCTAACGCTAAATTGATTAACAAAATCCATGTGAATGATGAAAAGTTAATACAAGTTGCCAGCAGAACAGGCAGCTCGCTAGGCTCTGGTGGCATGTACACCAAAGTATTAGCAGCCAAAACAGCCGCTCAATCAAATGTGATTACTATTATTGCCTCAGGCAGACAAGCCAATGTTTTGTCAAAACTCGGTGCAGGCGAACGCATTGGCACCCTTATTTATTGTTGATATTAAATAGACATCAACCACATCAAAATTGTAGACTACAATGAGAAAAGAAATTTTTAAAAGTTATCAGAGATTTTGGGGTAATGTATGGGGTTAAAGTTTAAAAGAGTGAATAAATAACATGTTATTTAATTCTTATACATTTATATTTGCATTTCTACCAATAACATTTTTTATTTATTTTTATTTAAATCAAAAAAAATTAACAAAAGTAGCAAAAGGATTTTTGATATTCAGTAGTCTATTTTTTTATAGTTGGTGGCATATAGCCTACTTACCAATTATACTTTCATCAATGTTTTTTAATTATATTGTTGGT
>JAUVOQ010000060.1 GCA_030599095.1 Candidatus Ruthturnera sp. | reverse complement strand
GAAAAACTAACCCCGCAACTTATACATGACTGTGTTGTAATTTTAATTGTATCCTGCTTGACTTCACTCCAAAGCTTAATCTTAATCGCATCTCGTTCACAAACATCAATACAAATATTGCACCCTGTGCAAGTGACTGCCAACATGTCAAGTGTATGCTGATTGAGCTCAAAACTTTGATGTGGGCATAATCTTACACAGGCGTTACATAAATTACACTTATATTCATCAATTTGCGGCACAAAAGGATAAAGATAGTTATTGGTTTTTGCTTGTTTATTTATAGGTAATAACTCAGTCATGGTAACTGGCTTTTGCTCTTCTTCCTGGTTGGTTATTAACTCTACACTGTTAGCAAACATGTGGCGCAAAAACACACGCCGATTATTTTGTTGATTAAAGGCAGGTAGTGTTGCCAGCCAAGTTTCAAAGCTTTTAGCTTTTATATTCAATAGTTTAATATTTCTACGCTGTCTTGAGGTTAATAAATCGTTTATTTTTTCTATTTTAGTTTCCAGCCCATCAACACAATGATAGATGCAATTATCACAATCTCCAGTACTGAAAAATATTGCTCTTGTACCATTAGCATACAAGCGCAACAACTCAAAAATACTAATAATATTAATACAAAATATGTTCTTATTCTTAAGTTCTACAAGCTCAGCATATTGGCAAGCAAAAAAATTTACTTTTAAATTCTTATAGTTTTTATCTACATGTTGATATTCGTATTCAATTGCCGCCTCTGGACAAACTGGAACACACAAACCACAGCCAACACACGCCATTGTATTAATTGATAACGATTCATCATCCAAATTCCAAGCCGAATGCGGGCATATATCAACACAACTAGTGCAACTTGATATTTCTATTTTGCTATGTACACATCTATCTGTATTAACCTGTGGAATATAACTGATTGTTTCATCTACATATTCACGCAAGGATAACATATCTAAAATTGATAGTTGTTATAAAAACTAAAAATCACCTTTAATTGAAACAACTTTGCACTGTTTATGCCATTACACCCTATGTCTAAAAAATCACCATGACTCTGCCATACCAGGATTATACTGAAGTGGCGTTGTCTCCAAGGGTATGGCTCCAGTAAATTTAGTTTCAATTTCTTCTTTGCTCGGTCTTTTTTGTTCAAGAACAATCGCCAATACGTCTCTGAGTTCATCAATATAACTAAAAGTTAACGTTGCCAATCCTGCATAAAACTTTGTGTCGCAACGTTTCGCTACTTTAGCACAAAAGTCATCAAACCAACGAAACAAATGTTCATCCATAAAATTACTAAGTTCTTGCAAATTTTCATATTTTTTTAAACTGATAAGATGTGCAATAAACTGCAATTGACAAATAAAATGATCATCACTACGCACTCGCCAATCGTCAACCTTCAAAGAAAATCTATCATAATACTCTCTTACTTCAAACATAGGCGCCTGCATAACCAAACTTTCTTCATCTAGCCACACAGACTCAAGTGGTGAAGCGCTTAATGAGTAATTTAAATAAATATCTGCATAATCAGCAGCCAACTCCTCTAACATTTCATCCACATTATCGCCTTTAATATCGTCAACACCTGATTTTAATAAATCAAATATTTCAGCCGTCTCTTTTCTTTGCAATGCAAACCCCAGCGTATAAGGAAAGTTATTATCCTTTAGCAATGTCAATGTTTCTTTAGTCAACTCCTTATCATGCAACGAAGTTAACAAAGCAATATCATCCACTATTAAGTCAAATAAAGTTTTTATATCTGCTGATAATTTCATTAACTAATCTTCCCATGTCGACTAGCCACAAAAACAATTGAAGGCTTGGTGAGTGCTGGGTCGGCAAAATTTTTAACTTGTTTAACCAAATTCTTTTTATCAAACCTACTAACCGCTTTGGTTGGATATAGATTTTGACGCAATAAATCAATTGGACCCGCATCTAATACTCGCATCATACAAGCAGCAACACAATATGGATCGCGCCCTGCATCTAACTCATCTACGCACATATTACATTTTTTAACCGTATTGCTTGAGACGTCAAATTGTGGTGCTCCATAAGGACAAGCCGCCTCGCAACGCCTACAGCCAATGCATAAAGTAGAATCAATATCAACAACGCCATCTTTTTTACGCTTAAAAATAGCACCTGTCGGACAAGTTGGCAAACAAGCAGGCTCAGCACAATGATTGCATGAAATATTAACTTTGTAAGCAAACACTTCAGGAAAGATACCACCTTCTACATACTGCACTCGACGAAAACGTGGTCCTGCTTCTAAACCATTTTTATCTTTACAAGCAATTTCACAAGCACGACAACCAATACAATCCACATTATTATGCACAAAGCCCATTTGCATGTCTGGCACAACTGGCGTGTAAACCTCTTTTTTATGGCGTTTGATGGCTTCTTTTATTCTTACCCTTTCGTTTTTAGTTTTTTTAATTACTTTTTCCATTATTTATCCTCCTAACTTACAAGTCACGTCTAAACACATGGGAACGGGAAGTCGCCAACTCATCCCATCCTGGGCGATGTTCAAGTTTGGTTTTCCTAATATCACATAATATTGTGTTGTAGGCAAAAGAACCTGCTGGACTAGGTTCATCTAGTGTTAAAAAATCTGGATTACCTGAACGATCTATGCCATTTTCATCAATATCCATCCAAGAACCTTCATACACAATAACCACACCTGGCATTACTCTTTGGGTAACAAAAACTGGCAGTACTATAATTCCTCTATCGTTAAACACCTCAACCGTATCTCCAGTTTTTAGATCTAATTTTTTAGCATCTGTGGCATTAATTGTTATCTCTTGATCATAAGTTTCTCTAAGCCAAGAACAATTGTTATAGATGCTATGAGTGCGATGCCGTGGATGAGGGGTAATCATATGATATGGATATTTTTTAACCTTAGGACTGTTTAATGATTCAAACGGCTCAATCCATTTAGGAATTGAAGGTATATGGTAGCCATATTTGGTTTTAGTCCAATCGCTAATTGTTGCTAACTCAGTGCATAATATTTCAATTCTTCCAGAAGGGGTTTTAAATGGTTTGCCGTATTTAACTTGCTTTTCAAAAGCAACCAGTGGATGATCGTACTTGAACTTATAAACACCATGATCTTTAAAATCTTCCCAAGTCATATCGGCGTGTTGCTCTTTTACCACTTTGTCTTTCCACCATTTAGCCAAATATGCCTCATCCACATTATCAGGATAATTAAAATAATCACGACTAGCCAATGGGTTGTATTTCGCCCCAAACGTTTCGCCACCAATAATATAGGCCAACTCGGTAAAAATTTGAAAATCGGTTTTAGACTCTCCCAAAGGCTCTATCACTTTAGGCCTATGGATGTAATAATGCCCTTTGTACCAAGGTATCGCCACATCGTGTCGCTCAAAATGAGTACATGCTGGTAATAACACATCGGCCCAAATGCCAGATGGAGTGATGGTAGAATCCAAACAAACCACCAAATCAAGTTTCTTAATTGCAGCAAGGTCTTTATTGATATTAGTCAGTTGATTAAGCCAGTCAGAACCGTGCCAAAAAATAGCACGGATATTAGGCACAATCCCATCAAGTTCATCAGGTCTTGGCCATAAACCAACTTCTTCTCTGGTAACATTTGGATAATTTAATACAGCATGCGCCCAACGATCAGATTTAATTGCTCCAAACCATTTATTCTCACTTTCTGGATGTGCAGAACCTGCTGAACTCCAAGATTTACCAACACCTTCAGCGCTACCACCTATGATGCCGATATTTCCAGTCATTGCCTGCAAGGCGGCAGCCATACGACTATATTGCTCACCATAAGAATTACGTCCAGGTGCCCAAGAGGCTTTTAGAGCTGCAGGCTTAGTTGTTGCATACATATGAGCTAATTTTATAATATCTTTAGCTGGAACACCACAAATATCAGCCGCCCATTCTGGAGTTTTAGGTTGATTATCATACCAACCAAGAATATAACCTTTAAAGTGTTCCTGACCATTTGCAGCATATTGTGTCCAATCAGGCATGGTATTTTCATCCATTCCCATACAAAAATTATTAATAAATTCTTGATCTTGTAAATTATTAGTAAATATATAATGTGCCATACCAGCCATCATAGCAGCATCAGTATTAGGCTTAATGGGTATCCACCAAGCATCATAAGTCGCCGCTGAATCCGTATATTGAGGGTCAATGATAACAAATTTACACCCTTTTTGCTTAGCCATACGCATGTAATACACCGTATTGCCACCATGAAAAGTATAAGCTGGATTCCAGCCCCACATAATCATTAATTGACTATGTTCAAAAGTATCATCTTCATTGCCATCTTTAATCGTACCAAAAGTCCATCTTGAACTGGTAGTAGTGCCTTGATAAGAAGGCACAGACCAAGAATTAGTCCTGCAACCAAACATGCCTAAAAAACGTCCTTGTAGTCCATCAATTTGATCAGATTTATGTAATACGCCATAAGACGCACCAGCATAACTTTGATCCAATATAGCTTGTGGTCCATAATTCCGCTTAATGTCTAACATTTTTTTAGCAACTAAGGTTAATGCTTCCTCCCAAGTGGCACGTCTAAATTTTCCTTTACCTCGCTCACCAACTCTAATCATTGGGTAAAGCAATCGTTCTGCTGAATAAATTCTTTGCCTATAAGACCTGCCTCGCAAACAAGCCCTTAATTGCAACTCATCTTTTTCATCTTTACCGTACTTACCACCTCGTTGATAACTACCATCATCAGTAGATAAACGAACAATAACGTCATCTTTCTTATGTGCCACTAACATGTGGCGTGAACCACAGTTATGTGCACAACTGGTCACCACAGTTTCTAATTCATTATCGGTTGGATAAGGCTCATAAGCAAATGCATGAGCTTGTTTGGCTGTATTTTTAATCAACCCAGAAGCACCTAATGCTATCGCTCCAGTTCCAGTTGTTTTCAAAAACGAACGGCGATCCATGTTAAATAACTTTCCGAAATCAAACTTTTCTTCAATCATGATTATATTGTCCTAATTATTTTTTAAAAAACGTTGCTCTGACTCAACCGCTCTATCTTTTGCCCAAACGGGCACTTCTTTAGCCATGTTAGGCCAACTATGTCTAGGATACGGATAATTTAACCTATACCACGCTCTACCGCCATGACAACCGTAACAACTATCTCCATCTTTTTTTCCCTCTTCTTCAATCGCTTTAGCATTCAGAAAGTTGACATTATGTCGATTTGTTCTTGTAACTACATGACATAACAAGCAATTATTTTGAAACGAATCTCTAACTTCTGGCCAATCAGCTGTTACACCAAGCATAAGCAATGTGTCTAAATTTTTATTATCATTTGTTATTGTTGGATTATCCATATCTCTCCAACTAAATTGACCATGGCACATTAAACATATTTTAGGGTCAACCATTTTTCTTTGCGTTAAATCTCTAGGTGTCGTTGCAGAAGAGTTAGCGGTTTCATCCTTCGGGTCATTACCCTGATGGCAAGTATTACATTTAAGTGTCATTACTTTTTTGGCATATTTACTAAGTAAATGCCTGCGGTGGAAAGTATCTTGTTCTCCTTCATAAGTATTTAAAGTTTGATACCATGCTAAAGTTTGACTTGATTCAAGCCCCGCTGGAGAGTTTTTTAAAATCTTTCTATACAAAATTTCTTGATGGCACTCAAGACACTGTTCGTCTGTAGCCGTCTCAATTTGTGGCTTAAAATGGATGGAATCCCATTTTGCCCTTTGGTAATCTTTTGCCATTGCTACAGTACTCACTGCAACTAAAAATAGCAACAATAAGTAGTCTGTTATGGTCTTATATAAATTGTTATTATTCATAATAATATCCAAAAAAAAATTATCAAATAAAAGTACAGATAAAATTTACCTGTACTTTAAAATTTAACAGAATTTACTGTTATTAACGACTAGTAGTAGTAATTGCCGTACATTCCTGACATACCGTTCATGCCACGCATACCGTTCATGCCATTCATGCCACGCATACCGTACATTCCTGACATACCGTTCATGCCACGCATACCGTACATTCCTGACATACCGTTCATGCCACGCATACCGTACATTCCTGACATACCGTTCATGCCACGCATACCGTACATTCCTGACATACCGTTCATGCCACG
>JAUVOQ010000096.1 GCA_030599095.1 Candidatus Ruthturnera sp. | reverse complement strand
TTTACTGGCCAGCCAGTCTGCCAGAAAATTATTTGTCACTAGGATTTTCATTTTGATGGTGCAGTTTCTTTGGAAGTTTCTGGGCAACACACCTGATTTACTGATGGATTCTTCAAAGACTTCGCCTTTGAATTTATAGCCGTTGCTATTGTTGTGTTTGCAATACGGTAAATCATTCACCAGTTTGTAAGTCATTCTTCTAACGAAGCCTCGACTGGTCTTTGTAATGGTCTAATAAACTTGGACACAAAGATAGCCTTATAATGCAAAATATAAGGAGGTCAATAATGACACAAACAAAACTAAGAAAAGAGAGAATAGATCTAAGTCTTGAACAAAAGTTGGATTATGCCAAATTGATGGTGCATGAGCGTTACACCAATAAAAAAATCATGGCAATATCAGGGGCTTGCTCCTCATCAGTTAGTCGTTGGAAAAAACAATACCTAGCAGAACTTAATGGAGAAACGCCAGAATTAGGTAAAGCACTTACGCCTGAACAGCAAGAGATTCAATTATTAAAGAAACAACTTTGGCGTTCGCAAAGGGACAATGACATCCTAAAAAAGGCAACAGCCTTGTTCGCCAAGGACAATCCATTACTAACATGATTGTCAAGATGAGCAAGGCTTGCAAGCAATACAATACCAAAGAATTATGCGAATTACTCAAACTGCCTCGCAGTAGTTATTATTACCAAGTAAAAGACAAACCAGTTAATGATAATACTAATGCTATGATTAAATTTATCAAACAAACTGCTATTGAAGTTGGGCATACTTATGGCAAACGCAGAATGCGAGTAACTTTGAATAGCCAAGGTTACAACATTGGTGTTTATCAAACTGCAACACTGATGAAAAAAGCTAATGTAGTAGCCATACGCCCAAGAAAACATCATTATTACCCTAAGACTGGTCTGATGTTTAAAAAGGCAAAAAACCTGTTAAATCGTGAGTTTGAACAGCGATCAATCAATACGCATTGGGTAGGTGACATTACTTACATTAAAACTTATCAAGGTTGGAGCTATTTAGCCAGTGTGTTGGATTTAGGCTCGAAACAACTCGTGGGTTGGGCATTGTCAAAACAGCCTAATGCTCAGTTGGCAAGGGATGCACTTAGTAATGCTGTGGCCAGACATCAACCTAATACCAATAAACTCATGTTCCACTCTGATCAAGGCGTGCAATACTGTGCAAATGCATTTGCACAGTATTGCAAACAAACCAAGATTACTCAAAGCATGAGTAGGCGAGGTAATTGTTGGGACAATGCGGTCATGGAGCGATTTTTTAGAAGTCTCAAGACTGAGAAATTGAATTATCAAAGTTTTACAAATCATAGTGAAGTCGTGGAAAATGTAGAAAGTTATATCTACTTTTATAATTACAAAAGGATTCATTCAGCGATTGGGTATTTAACACCCGCTCAAAAGATGGCTGAATTGAAAAAAGTGGCTTGAAATGTGTCCAAGAAAATTAGACCATTACAGTGATAGTGCCCAGTGTCTTGGATGAAGTCGTTGTGGTCTCCATTAATAACAATCTATTGCTACTTGCACTAGAAAAAATACTACCCAAAGCATGGCGTGTTGTCTTAAGTGATGACGCTCAAGACTTAGCCATTAAAACAGTCAGTGTTGTCTCTGAGGACAGTAAGAGAGAAACGGTGATTAAACAAATATTGAGTGATGTCGGTGCACAAGGCTTTTTCTACAAAAAACTTAAATTGTTGGTGGTTCGCAATCATCAAACCATCATCAAATAATTAAATCATCAGAAGAACAACCAAACAGTCAAATCATTAAAAAATAATCAGATAACCAAAAACAAATAACCAAAAAATCAA
>JAUVOQ010000095.1 GCA_030599095.1 Candidatus Ruthturnera sp. | reverse complement strand
TATGAGATGTCAATAGCACCTTTGAGGTGATGTTCATTCGCATTTAGGACGTCTGGACTGCCTCCAAATAAAAATCATGCCTTATTCGGCTTAATATGCTGAAATTAGCATGATGGAATACAGTGATAAATTACGGTTTATCAATGTTTTTTTAACATTAAACAACTTCAAGTCATGGCGAAAAATGACTTTAAATAGCGATAAGATTACTACGCATGAACTCACACCAACATTTAGAAAACATACTTCAACACAACAAGGACGGTTCTTACGGCACTCAAGCAGCAAGAGCTGTTGTCCTCCATCAATTAATTAATGATCTGCATAAACACGGCTATTCAGCTTTTAAACTTGAAAAGATTGGCAGTCGTCATATTGAAGCAGCAGTTAAAGACTGGAAAAGTAAAGAATTGTCTAATGCTACAATGGCTAATCGTTTGAGCCACTGCAGATGGCTCAGTCAAAAATTAAACAAACAAAACATAGTCCCAAGAACCAATAAAGAATTAGGGATCGGCAGACGTTCGTTTGTCGCTGAAACAGACAAATCAAATCAACTACCAGAACCACAAGCAATGCGCAATTTTACCCCTCGCGAACAACTATCAATGCAACTAGCCAGGACGTTTGGATTAAGACGTGAAGAAAGTATGAAATTTAACGTTAATCAAGCAGATAAAGGCAACAGGATAGAACTTAAAGGCTCATGGTGCAAAGGTGGCAGACCACGACATTTAAAGGTGAGAACGCAAGCACAGCGAACCCTACTCAACAAGATTAAAGCACTCACCCCTAGAGGCTCGTTAATTGAAAAAGATAAAACCTACATTCAAGCGGTTAGAATCTTTGAGAAACACTGCCAAGATAATAATTTAAGAATGCACGGATTACGTCATGCATACGCACTGGATAGATACAAAGAATTAACGGGTCGCCATGCACCAGTGCGTAGCGATGAACCCACACCAAAAGATAAGATAGATTTGGCAGCAAGAGTGGTTATTGCTAAAGAGTTGGGACATAATCGTGTTGAGATTACTAATAATTATTTGGGGTCGTGATTTGCATTTAAGCAATGGTTGAGTTGTTTATTTTTCTATGGCGATTAGAGAGAGTTAAAAGCGTCTAAGTATTGCTGAGTTGATATTTTGGCTTTCTTAATCAAAACTTGAATTGTCTGTTTTGATAATTCGGTAGTAGGGTGGTTGCCAAAAGCAATAGGAAACAACAATCCTTTGTTAGTAATAACAATATGACTACCAGCACCATGTCTTGACTGAAAACCTAGTTTGATAAATATTTTCTCGAGTTTTTTGGCTTTGATTGGGACAATGTTAAGCGTATTGCCTTTTTTCTTTGCCATACTGCCCTAGTGGTAGGTTGTAGTTAATTTTTTTATAACTTTTTTCTTTAGTTTTTGGTGGTAAAACTACTTTTTGTTTGAACCCCTCACTTTCTAATGCCTCAAACAATGTACCATGTTTAATGCACCATTTAAAAGTAATGCCTAGTGCTTCTTTTAAGCTTTTTTCTGCTTTTGCCTTAGTGCTACCAACGCCAACAGAGGCAAACACATCAGATAGTGCATTATAACCACCAGCGACTTTAATAAAAGTTATACGTAAATCCATGTTAATTTCTGCTTTCATAACTACACCATAACCAAACAAATAATACTAAACAATTTCTTTAATTTATGTAGATGATTATATACCAAACAAATAATACACATTTATAACATATTTGGTGGCGTAGGTTTGCGCACGTAAATAACAGAATTACCCCATACCAACTCAACCCAAGACAAAGAAACCGCCTTAAATCACGAATATGAGGCTTAAAAAATAGGGGTGTCTAATTTCGCCTTATTACCTAGGTTAGTTGTTTAGTCCCATACAATAATATGAAGGATTACCCAAAAATAAATCAGGCTTTTCCTGATATCTTGCCAAAATTTTATCATAAGGAGATTTAAACTTTAAACTCTTTAATTTCTTCTCAAAATTGTAATAATTTAAAAAAT
>JAUVOQ010000036.1 GCA_030599095.1 Candidatus Ruthturnera sp. | reverse complement strand
GGCTGCTATTTTTTTTGTTTTACAAAAAACTGGCTTATTTATGATGAGAAGTCGCTATTTTTTCTATTACACTGGGCAAAATATCGTAAGTAAAAAAAATAGCATGATTGTTTTTGAGTGATTGAGAATGGTTTTGGGTTTGTTTTGGGTTTTTAAGGGTTGACTAAGTATTATGGTTTTTTTGGTTAAATATATAAGTCCCAAAAAATAAGAATTATGAAAACAAATAGGCTTATTAAATAAATAATACGTTTAGTATTGTTAACTTGCAACTATTTTTGCAGTTCTAATTCAGTCTTATAACGTTCAGTGTGTTGTTTTTCTTGTTCTATTTTATATGCTTCGCTTTTATTGTCCATATTCAGACTCCCATAAAGCCCCAAATGTCTACAATCTTAGCAACCAGTCGCATGTCCCTTAAAATATCAAAATTAGGGTATAAATTGTTATCACTAATAGCAGTTATACCATTTGGTGTTTTTTGCAAACGCTTGATAAATAACTCGTTATTGTCCACAAACACCCAAAGACCATAAAAACGACGTTAAAAAATACTATTCATCAGTGCATACTGAGACTGGTTTTTTAAATGCACTAACCCTTGTGGAAAGTGAGCATGGCAATGATTACTATGCCATGAAGTTTAAGGCACAACGAGGCAACTCAGACAAGCCTTCAACGGCTGCTCACAGTGTTAGGGTTAATGGGGTTCAAGCCAAGGAAGTGATTGCACAAATCGCAGACAAGGTGAATGCTCAATTAACAGCCAATAGGAAACTATGGGATGCTAATAAAGGCAAAGACGCTTTAACCATTCTAATCACGTTAAACATTAGTGATACGATTGCAAAAAGTTATATGAATAAACACTCTGGTAAAGACGTCGTCTATATTGACGGTCGTTGCACCAGCATTGCTTATGTTCGCATTGGTGATGAGGTGATTTTTTCAAAAAAAGAGGCTGTCAAAGATGAGGCTGCTAAGGAAACTAAAGCAGCTAAACCCGATACAGCCCAAGCACCTGCCCAAGTGCCTGATGAGGTTGATACCTCAACAGGCGAGTTGGAAGCAGAGGTGACACTATATCCAACAGCCCCAGACTTTGAAGCCCGTAAGGCTAAGTTAAAGTCTCTGGGTTATGTTTGGGATGGTGGTAAAGAGGCTTGGTGCTTGTCGTAATGCTGAAAAGTTTTATTGACAAACCAATCAAGCATTGTGGTAATGTTGGTTCAACTCAAGCATTATGAGAATGTTGACTCAAACATTGAGTGCAGTGGTCGCACTTGCTGTGCTCTTTGAACAGGTAGACTTATATCAATTCTTGATTTTATTGAGTGCAGGTATCATTCTTATTGTAATCACATCTTTAATTTTATTAAAGGAGGATGACAATGACCAATCTTGAGATTGTGCTGGTTATACTTTTATTGATTGTGAGCCTTCTGGGCTTAACGTCTTTATACTTAAACCACAAAGACAGCAAAAGTAAAGACAACCCTATCTAAATGGTCGTCTTTATTTGCGCCGACATCCCTTCTTTTGAGGGGGTGTTTTTAAACACATTGACGATGGATTAAAGTGTGTTTAAAAACACGATAAAGACCGTAGCACTGACGCTACACTTAACCACTTGTACAAACACTGCAATCATGCAGCAAAGTGGCAGCCGATGAGGCTGATGTTTGTTTAACCCACAGGGAAATTTACTTCCCTTGTGGGGAAAGTGGTTTTTCTTGTGATTTTAAAAAAACAATAGGAGAGACAATATGCAAGCACTAAAAGCACTAAAAATACTAGAAGCATTAAAGACACTAAAAACACTAAAAACAACCCTGTTAATAGGGGTGTTATGTCTATCACAACTGGCACTTGCAGGTCGTTATACCGACAATGCTGAGGTGGTTTCTGTCAAAGAAGTCTATAGAGACCATACAATCAAACAACCTTATCAAGATTGTTATGTGCAAACCTATCGTCAAAGAGTCAATGGCGATGGTTCTGCAACTAATGAGCTCTTTGGTGGTTTAATTGGTGGTGCTCTTGGCAATCAACTTGGCAAAGGCAGTGGTAAGAAAGTCATGACGGTTGCTGGGGCATTGTTAGGTGCTTCAATTGCCAATGATGCTGAAAGCGGCTTTAAGACGGTTAACAAGCAAGTTTGTGAGACTAAATACACCCGCAGCACTGACAAGCGCTTTAGTCATTATTTAGTGAGGTACAAATACAACAACAAGGTCTATTCATATACAACGGGTAATAGACCTGATACGGACATTCGTGTTCGTGTTAATGTTGTGCCCATCACGGGCTTTTAAAGTAAGGCGTAAAACATGTCATAGACACGACACGCTTTAAAGCACGTTAAAACCCAAAAGGGATTCATGCCCTTTTGGGCATAAATCTCTTTTTTTTATTCAAAAAACCTTAACAGGGGAAAATAGCCCTTGTGGGTATTTTCTATTTTATTAAAGGAGATACCATGAGAGTATTCACAAGGTTATTAAACTTAAACGAACGTGGCATTGAGACGGTTTCTATGTTGTTAGGCGCTGTCCTAACATTAATAGGTGTCATCTTGTTAATGGGCAGTTCTGTTATAACAGGAATCATTGTTATAGCACTGGGTGTTTTTTTTGTTCTCAAGTGGCATAGATATGGAAATAAAAAGACTTGAACCAAAAAAAATAAAACTCTACAACAATTTACAATATCCCCACTTTAGCCAGAGTTTGCCTCTAAGTTCGAAATATTTTGTTTTTCGGCTATTTTAATCTCAGGCGATATGTTGCCTGCTTCTACTTGAGTTTGTCCAGTTACCAGCCAATATGCATACTCTGGGAACGCATTGCATAGCTTTAAAATAAATTCTCCACTTGGCTTTCTGATATTTGTTTCATAATTCGCAATTGTTTGCTTTGGGACACTGAGCAAATCAGACAAATCTTGCTGTTTTATTTTTTCTGCAACACGGATAAATTTTATTTTTTGACTAATCATGTTTTTTTATTTGCATATATTTTTCATTTGAGATATAATCCACCCAAACGAAAAAATTATTTTCTAAATTACCTTAAAATAGCCTTAAATAACGCATAACTTATCAATAATACTATGGATTTAAACAAAATAAATGTTGAATTGCCTGAAATCTCAGTAAAAGTCTAGTCCAAATTAAACAATTTAGAACTTTCCCACATTAACGCCCAATTCAGAACTGGAATTTTGCCAGCTCGAAAAATGACAAGAAGCCATGTTTGTATTAATAGTTCTGACAAAATATAGAACAAACTAACTACCAATTAAACCCATAAGGATTACGGAGATGTCACAAAAATTAACGAAAACAAGTTGCTAGAATTTGACTGCTTGGTTGGCGGATTCCCATGCCAGCCTTTCTCTGTTGCAGGAGAACGACAAGGCTTTTTCTACAAGAAACTTAAATTATTGGTGGTTCGCAGTCATCAAACAATCATCAAATAATGAAAACACTCAAAAAATAAAAACAACCAAACAATGCAAAAAACACTCACAATCATCATCACACTTTCTTTATCAGTATTTCTATCAGCTTGCAGCGGCATAGGCAGCCACACAAAAAACAATATTGACGCACAAGTAGACGCAATATTCAAACAAAAACAATCCCCCATTGTTTTTGAGAAAGAACCCATGCCCATTTTTGTAAGCATCAAAGTACCTCAAGACTTAAAACTAGCACAACAAGTCAACATTGCCATTAAACAACCCATCAACCTCTTAGCAGCGATTGATTTTGCAGACAACAGCTTATCAATCTCAGCAGATGCAGGTGTTGATTTAGATAAGAAGTTCAGTATCAAGTTTAACAATCAAAGCCTAGTTCGTTATTTTGATTATCTTCAAAACATCACAGGCTACCATTTGTCACTACTTGATGGTGTGGTCTGGATTAAATCAACAGAGTCCAAGACTTGGCAGCTTCAATCCTTGTCAATCAGCAGTGAAAAACCAACCACCAGTGCAAAGACTGACATTAAGTCATCAGATACAACACCAACAGTGCCAACAGTGCCAGATTTATCAGATTGGCAACAAATTGTTAAACACATTAAAGCAACTTTAGGCACAAAAGCCATTGTTGTTGACAATCAACAGTTAGGCACCATCTCAGCCATTGGCTTGCCCTTAAAAATCAAACAAGTTGATTTATGGCTTAATAATCTCATTAAGTCAAGCAACAGACAAGTGCACCTACAAGTCCAAGTGCTTGACGTGACCGTTGATAATGCGGTTGGTCAAGGTATCAACTGGAATTTAATCTCTAATCAAAGCTCAAAATTCCAAATCGGCAATAAGGCGGCTGGTTTCAACATTGATGGTGCTGGGTTGATTTCAATAGGCACACCTGAGGGTGCACTCATTAATTTAGGTAAAAAAATAACACTGGACGTGATGCTGGATTTGCTAGCAAAACAAGGCAAAGTTAGGATTGAGAACCAACCCAACATCACGGTCACGAACGGGGCAGAAGCCTACATCTCAACAGGCGATGAATTTAGCTTTGTTTCAGAAGTTAATGCAACCCCAGATGACAATGGCAACGTGATTACAACCTCTGAGATTGAGCGTATGAGTGTTGGGGTTGAGATGCGAGTCACCCCAAAGATATTACCTGATAATCGCATTGTTGTTAGTATTGTACCCATCATCTCATCGATTAAGTCTTTCACAACACTCACCAGTGATTCTGGCACGTCAGTACAAGAGTTTCAAACGCCTAATATAGCCCTACAAAAATTAGCAACCAAGGTGATTGTGGAGAGTGGAAAAACCATCCATCTAGGTGGTTTGATTGCCACTAAAGTCGTTAATGCAGCCAAAGGACTGCCAAATGCTGGGATTTTTGATGTGTTCTTTAGAGGCGTGCAAAAGTCCTTAGAGAGTCGAGAGATTGTGATTTTAATTACGCCAACGATTGTGAGATAAGACAGTGGTTAATCGCTAACAACAACGACAATAACTATAACAACAATGTTTAAACCAGACGCTCAAATTAGTCATAACAAGCAACCCTATGATGTGGTGCTTGACCACATCATCATGGGTGATGGCATGGTTAATGATGAGAGTCACTTTGTCTCAAAACAACAACAAATCACCCCTAACTTAGATATTAGTTTTATTAATGACTATAGGGCGATTGATCAAACCAACCCAATAGGATTTTGGCAAACAATTCTAAGCAATCATAGGTTCGATTACTCAAGCAACTTTAAATATAAATTTAAAATTGAGGATGAGACGTATTTAATCTCATTTGATGTCAGTAAAGGAATTTTGATACACGTTGATGCCTTTTTGGTTGATGTTGATACGTTTGATGATATTAACATTGATTTTGATGGGTTTACTCATTTTGAAGTCATTAAAACCGAGCAACAAAGAATACAAGATAAGCGGCACTTGTATCAGCGCATTATATTAAAGCACTTGATGTTTTATGGGTTCTTAGTCGGTGGTCTATTCATCTATTACCAGTATCAAAAAAGTGACTTTGTGCAAATGAATGAACAGTTATTGACTTTAAAGGCTGAGACACTTGATTTAAACTTAGGCATTGATAATGTCAATAGCAGTACCATCACAACAGACACAAGCATTCAACAAGCCCATGTTAAGCATTTATTACATGTTTTAGCCGCAGGCATTAACATTCAAAAAAGTGAGATTGACCTCACGAAGTCTGTCGCTTTAATTGTGATTGACTTGAATGATTTGGCCATGCTCCAGCATCTTGCTAAAGCAAACAACATAGCGTTGATTAGCATTGATAGAAACTTCGTAAAAAACACAGCAGCAGTCTCTTGGCAAATTAGGAGTAAGCAATGACCTTTAATTTACCAAGACTGCCAAAACAATTTAGGCGTTTAAAGAGTCTTAAAAATCTAAAGAACTTAAAAAGTTTCAATAGCCTCAAAAATTTAAAGAACTTAAATATTCTAAAGAGCTTAAAGAATCTAAAGAACTTAAAAAATCTAAAGAATCTAACAATCTTGCTTTTACTTAACCTGATGATTGTTTTTGCAATCTACTCCATCTTTAAGCATCAATTCAAAGCCATTAATTCATCAGCGTTAACACAAAAAATTATCCAAGAAAACACCCTTATTGATGATTTACAACAGCAACTGAATACCCTCTCAAAACGCAATAAAACCGCTGAAAAATTTGACCTAAGTAAACAAGCCCGCCTTTTAAGAATCATGACCTCAGCTTTTGATCACCTCAAAACAAATGCCTTTGAATCCAATCATAAAGGCTTGGTTTATGCCATCAGTGGTGATAGCACAACCATTGCACTCTTAGCCTTTAAGCTCAACAAAGCAATCAGTAATAATAGGATTAAAGCACACCTTAAGAGAGTGTTGATTAACAATGATGGCGCTGTTTTAAAGGTGCAAATTTTTGGGGTGAATGTTGATGACTAATATTTTGACGACTAACTGGAGCAACGCTTAATGACTAATATTAAAAACAGGGTCACTGTTATAAATCTAACACTATTAATTTTACTAGGTGCCATGACACCCACCAATGCACAAACCTCTATTGCAGTTCAGGAGTCACGCCTTGATTCTTTGAATGACTTGTCTTATGAAATAAAATTAAACAAATCCAAGATTGAACTCATCAAATCCAAGATTGAGCTGGCAAAACTAAAAAAACGTTGCTTAGAAAACAACGGTTGTGAAAAATCTAACGCAGTCAAACCATTAAACGCATTGTCCATTAGTGCCATCATCAATAACCGAGTTGCCTTTAAAGACATAGAGGGTACTTTTCAACCAGGAGACATGTTGGGTGACAGCGGTATCAAAATCATCAGTATCACAGATTCAAGCGTTGTCCTAAGCACTGCAAACAACCTTAACAAAACTAGAACCCTAACAATGGACTGGACAAACGATTAATACCATGTGGCATAAAGTTAAACTTATTTTAGAACAACAAGGTCAAAACCTTGGAAACCTATCACCTAATCTACTGGAGAACAACGACTCTTTACTGCCTCATTTAATTGAGCAAATTGGCGTATCAAACGTTAAAAAGATGTTGGCTGGTTTAGAGGTTGAGCTGTTTGCAGAGTCGCAAGTTGGTAATAACAACAACAAAGACCTTGCACACGCTAGCACTAATAACAAAGCCCTTATAAAAAACCTTGTATACGTCAGCAGATCCTTTGTTATTGTGAACACCAATAAAGACAATCAAATTAACACCAAAGCCTTTAGCGTTAATCCATTCTCATCACTAGCCTGCTTTGAAATCCGCTCCAAAGCCACAGAACTGGGACTCAAGATTGCAAGCATTGGCTTTATCCCCCCTAAACACCCTGTTTTTAAAAGCAGGCAACAAGGCAAGCATAATACCAAGAATAACACCAAGGGCAACACAGAGGGTGAGGCTGAGAGCATAGACACCCTACTCAACGTTATTCTTGATAAAGCTGTTAAAAACAAAGTCAGCGATGTTCACATTGCCCCCAGAAACGACGACAACATCGCCATTCACTTCCGTCAGTTCGGTGAAGTTGTTGAGTCAGGTGTTGCTGATATTAACATCAGCGATTATCATAAATTTGCCAATCTTTTAATCGTCAAAGCAGGGGGCAATGCAGGTGTTTATGCTCGCTTTGTTGAAAAGCAATTTGACTATAAAAATGAGTCTAACCAAGTGAATATCTCAGTTAGGTTTCAACAAAACCCCTCTGTTCAAAAGTTTAGCAATCAAGAAATTGTGCCTAGTTTTGTCTTACGCATTCATGACAAAAACCGAGTCAGCAGTTTCAAAAGCCTTCATGAAATTGAATTACTACCAGAACACAAACAAATCCTAAGCCAAGCCGTCAAACACAACACGGGTCTTATTGTCGTCTCTGGTCCGACAGGTGCTGGCAAGACCACCATGCTTTATGCTGCCCTTGCCCAAGCACTAGAGCGCAGAAAAAGAATCGTACAAACCATTGAAGACCCCGTTGAGATTCAAATACCAGGCATTAGACAAATCAACATCTGCAAAGAAACTGGCGTCACTTATGAAAACAGCATCAACAAATCAATCCTAAGGTCTGATGTTGATATTGCCTTAATTGGTGAGATACGCTCTCAAGAAACCGCAAAAGGGGTGATAGAACTAGACCGAGTAGGCCACTTGGTGTTTTCAACTGTGCATACTAAGAAGACCATGGCCATCATTGACCGTTTCAGAGAGTTTGGTCTGCAAGATTCCTACATTGCTGATGCATTGAGTGTCATTATCTCAGCCAGACTGGTTAAAAAGGTATGCGTGCATTGTTCAACCGTTAAGCCTGCTTCTGAGCTTGATATTGACAAAAAATACACAGGTCGGTTTATCAGTTTGACGGATCAACTATCAGTGGTTAATAGAACAGGTTGTACCCATTGTGTGGGTGGTTATTTTGGCAGGGTGTCAGTGGCAGAGGTGGTTAAGATTGACAACACCTTACAAGATTTAATCATTGCCAAGAAAAGTGCCTCAACCTTAGAAAAGCATGTGATCAAACACGGTAATAAAAACATTTGGGACCATGGCTTTAACTTGGTCAAAAGACAACTAACCACCTTAGAGGCATTGGAGATGGTGTTGCCCAATTTTGGTGATAACTTTTTAATAAATTTTAAATAAAAAAAAGAGGAGGAGTATGAAAGATAGTAACAAGTAGTAAGCATAATAACACTAGAAAAAACAAGAATAACTTTTTAATAAATTTTAAATAAAAAATAAGGATAAAACATGAAAAATAGTAACAAAAATAAAAATGGGAACACCCTAAAAAAACAAGGCGGCTACACACTCGTTGAACTGAGTCTTGTGTTAATCGTTATCTTACTTTTAGGCGGCGGTATTTTTTCTTCATTCACTGCCCTTTATAACAGTGCTAAAGACCAACAAGTTGAAGAAGAAGTTCTGCAATTTGGCGTGGCCCTGCAGAGATGCGTAAGTAGAGACAGTACAAGCTTGGCTATTTGTGATGAAGCAAAAATACAACTGTATTCAGGTTTAACGTCAACCACAACGGCTTGTGGCGATACGTGGTCTGCTGTTACAGCTCGGAAGGACGTTACTATTACTTATCCGCTAAGCAAGTGCGAAGACTTTGATAGCCTGGGTGATAGTCTAGCGATTAAAATGAATCTGCCCAATGCCTCTGCGTCTTATGTCTCTCCTAACCTTACTATCATAGGTACTCTTTAAACAAAATGAGTACCGTTCTTAGGGTTAAGTATCGCGCTTTTGGTGTTATCACCTCAGAAGTGTTAACGCTTGGCTCTAAGGCTAACAATGCTAACACAACTAACCATGCTAATTTAAACCATCAGTTAGCCTCACAACTCAATATTAAACCCGCTCAGATTATTAAAATCAACAAAGAGTACGGCAAACCAAGGTGCGATATTAAACCACAAGATTTATCAAGTGTACTGATGTCACTCTACGCAGCGGCTTTAAATGGTGAGAATTTAATAAACACCTTACAAGACACCCTAAAAGACTTTTATAGTAATTCAGAATTAAACAACAAACTGTTTGTTTTAAAAAAACAAAGCATCTCCATCTCTCAAGCCTTGCAAAGATTGCAAGTCGATCCTATTGTGGTTGCTTTGGTGGAATCTGGCATATCCACTGGCAAACTGCCTTTGGCACTGGATAAAGCCGAGGGCTACCTTGCGTTGATTGAAGATATTAAAGAAAAGAGCAAGGCAGGTGTTGCAGGCTCTGTATTTAAACTGGTGTTTGGTGGCTTACTGACCTTTGGTGCGCCCATTTTTCTAGCCACTTTCTTTAATGATATTCTCAAGCAAATTAACAAAGAACCAGGCTTTGTTATTCATCTCTTTAATGTTATTAAAGACAACAACCCTTACTTTTTAATCATGGCTCTGATGATGGCTGCTCTTGTGTTTTATTTAATCAAGTTTAAACAACAACAAACATCAAACTGGCCACTATTCTCAATCTTCTTTGAAATCAAAGGTCTTAAAAAGTCCTTAGCGTTTATTCCTTTTTATTCAACCTTAAATGAATCAGGCGTTAATGACAAAGACATCATACTCAAGTATCAACAAATAGACCCTATCGTTGCAAGCCAATTGCTCGCTAGTATCAATAAAGGGGTGTCAATTGTTGAGGCCATTAAAGCATCAAGCATTGACACAAAAACCGCTAAATACTTAGCCAGTGCATTGGGTATTGATCACGTTAAAGCACGAGAAAAAGCCTTTTTGGGTACTGTTAAAAGACTGACTGCACGGTTGGCTAGACAGAGTAAAAAACTCAATGTGATTTTTACGTCAATAGCAACGCTGATGATATTAACGGGCATATCAATGCTGATTGGGGCTTATTTTGTGATGAGTACCATTGCGTTTTAGTGAGATGAAAAAAGCCACTCTTACAACACAAAAAAAAGAACCTACAAAACAAACAGGCTTCACACTGATAGAACTCGCATTGGTGCTTGTTGTCATGACCATCATTACTGCTTTTACAACCCAAGCCTATTTATGGCAAAAAGACTTTGAAAGAGAAGAAGCCAGAGCAGATAAGACCATACAAGAGATTATTCAAATAAGAGAGGCAATGAGGGCTTGGCGGCTTGATAAGGGAAACTGGGCAGACGTTGCTAATAATTGTGCCGGTGCGATTGACTTATTGACAAACGCAACCCCAACGGCTTACTTGAGATATGTGGGTACGGTGAGTCCTTATGGTACTGATTACGTGACAAGTTGTGATGCTAACACCTTTTCCATTGAAGTAGAATCCAGAAAAGATTATGTCCAATACATTCGCACCAGACTAGCGGGTACACTCCCTAAATCAGTATATGGTAAAACAACCATCACCAGCATGCCTCGCAATACAATCAACCCCGCTTTAGCCGACTTTCTACCGCTCGCAGGCACAATAAATGGTCCGATGACAGGTGATATTGACATGGGCAATAATGCCATTACCAATGTTGCAGACATAGAGTTTGACGGTCAAAGTATTAAACTAGGCATTAGCAACTATGTCTTAATGGACATACAACCCTTTGATGAAACAGACTTAATTATCGACAAGCCTGATTGCAATCAAGGGTCCGTTTTTGGATACTCAACTCTGATACTTTCAATAACTAGTATTACTACAACGACGACGACAGGAGGAAGTTTTTATGATTGGCAGATTTCAGCTGGCACGACGTCGTCAAGCTCTCCGTATTGGACATTAAATCTACAAACCGTAAGTTCCGTCTCTGGCACTGCTCATACCTATTGTAATTATTCTAATTGGCCCTAATGAACCAAAACAAATGATAGACAAGGTATCCAACAAATTTAAAACAATGGCTGATGTGCGTCCTACTGAGAAATGCAATCTTCGTTGCAAGCATTGCTTTGTGCCACCTAATCCATCTTTTATGAGTGATGAACAAATACTTGACATGCCAATGCAACTAAGTGCAACTGGTGTGTCTGGCACTGTGTTATTGCAATGGCAACGCTGATGATATTAACAGGCATATCAATGTTGATTGGGGCTTATTTTGTGATGAGTACTATTGCGTTTTAGTGATATGAAAAAAGCCACTCTTACAACACAAAAAAAAGAACCTACAAAACAAACAGGCTTCACACTGATAGAACTCGCATTGGTGCTTATTGTTATGACCATCATTGCTGCTTTTACAACCAAAGCCTATTTATTCCAAAAAGCCTTTGAAAGAAAAGAGGCTAGAGCAGATAAGACCATACAGGAAATTATTCAAATTGGTGAGGCAGCGGGGGCTTGGCGGCTTGATAAGGGAGATTGGCCAGATGTTGCTAATCATTGTACGTTGGCGATTGCCAAATTGACAAATAGATACAGAACTACACCTTACTTAAGAAACATAATTTTGCGTTATCCCCACTATTATTACACAAGCTGTAATGCTAACAACTTTTACATTGAAGTAACATCTAACAAAGATCATTATGATGCTGCCAAATACATTCGCACCAAACTAGCCAATACAACAATTATTAATCCAGCACATGGTGATACAACCATTACCAGCATCCCTCTCAACACAATCAACCCCACTTTAGCCGACTTTTTACCACTTACAGGTGGGGTGATGACAGGTGATTTTGACATGGGTGTGAATAAAATTACCAGTGTTGCAGACATAGAACTTAACGGTCAAAGTATTAAACTAGGCATGGACAAGTATGTCTTCATGGATAGAATAAGATTCCTAAAATCGCTGTCGAACTCTGTCGTTTTTCCCCCTATCCGAAAACCTGAGTGCGATCAAGGGGGCATTATTGGTCACCCTAGGATCATAACTTTCGTACACCAAGCCTTTGGATCGGTACAACCCTCAATACCGAGTTCAAATGTTGTTCATTGGTCAATTGAGTTTTTAGACGACCCTGCAGATAATAATTATTGGAAATTAGTGACAGTAGGCATAAAAAACGTCATTGGCATTGCTCAGATATTTTGTGAGTATCCGGGGTGGGGTGGCTCAGACAAATAAAGAGCCAGAACAAATAATAAACCAAAACAGATGATGGACAAAGTTTTCAATAAATTTAAAACAATGGCTTACGTGCGATCCACTGAAAGTGCAATCTTCGTTGCAAGCATTGCTTTGTGCCACAAGTATGAGTTCTCAAATTTTATGATTGATTTGACAACTCTGAACGATACGACTAATGTTAAGTTTTTAAACCATCACTAATAAAGAAATTAGAATAATCGTGTTTTTAGAAGTCATCATCGCATTAATCCTAGGACTGTCCATTGGCAGTTTTTTAAACGTTGTTATCTATCGATTGCCCCTTAGTATTGATACAAGAACCACAACAGATACAAAAAGCACACTCACCTTAAACAACCCTAAACGCTCATTTTGTCCTTTGTGCCATACAACACTCAGTGCCTTTGAATTGATACCCCTTTTTAGTTATCTATTCCAAAAAGGCAAATGTAGGCATTGCAACACAACCATTAGTTGGCAGTACCCACTGGTTGAAACAATGACGGCTTTAATCAGTGCACTGATTGTGTTTATCTTTGGGGCAACCATACAAGCAGGGTTTTATTTAGGCTTAGCTTGGTTCTTAATCCCGCTTTTTGTCATTGATTTAAAACAGCAACTGTTACCCGATGTTTTAACAGGGTCACTGCTGTGGCTTGGTTTGGTTTATCAAATAGCGTGTGGTAGTTTGCAAGAGTTGCAAGCGGGTGTTATTGGGGCAATGTCTGGCTACTTGTTTTTGTGGACAGTCTATTGGGGGTTTAAGTTGTTTCGTCATAAAGAGGGGATGGGTTATGGTGATTTCAAGCTTGCTGCTGCATTGGGTGCTTGGATTGGTTGGCAGGCAATGCCATTGTTGTTATTGGTTGCGTCAGTGTTGAGTGTGGTGTTTTTTCTGTTATTTTTTCTGTTATCAAGATTGCCAACATTATCAGCATTATCAAGATTATCAATATTATCAACAAAACTTAAGCGAGGTCAAGCGTTTGCGTTTGGACCGTTTTTGATTGTTGGGTTTGTGCTACTGAATGTGTCTTACTTGTCATAAGCATTTATAATATAATCATCCTAACTTATCTAAAAGTGAAACAATCAAGGAGTTATTAGAAAAATGAATACAATCATTGCAATTAGGGGTGTACCCAACACTGGCAAAACAGAAACCATTATAAAATTTTACAATTTACTTAAATCTAAATACCCAACATCTAAAATAGAAAATGAGATATTCGGGTTAGATATAAGAGTTATTATTACAATAAATGGTGTAAAAATTGGCATTGAAAGCCAAGGAGACCCAAAAAGTAGATTGCTTAAAAGTATTCCTCTATTTGTGAGAAACCAATGCAACATAATTGTTTGTGCAACAAGGACTAGAGGTGAAACAGTAGAGTTAATAAAAGAACAAGAAAACTATGAAATTATTTGGCATAAGAAATCACGTATTAAGGGCGTAGTGCAACAAGAAGAATCTAGTACAAAGATGGCCAATACTATTATGGAAAAGATTGTTGATTTAATAAATAATGTATAACAAATCATTCCAGCCGACCGCTAGTTCGTCGGCTGAATTCAAGCGTTAGTTACAACAAGGATCAAATTTTGTGGAAATAAAAGAAACCCAAGCAACCATTGAAAAACTAAAAGAGATATCTAAGTCGTTTTTTCTCTCTGCTAAAAAGTTTTGTGGAAATAAAAAAGACAATGATGTATTCTCTAGAAGAATAACTTTAGATGTGAAAACGTATTGGAATAAGTTACCTAAAGAATTACAAGCTAAATCACAAGAAGCTCAAGAAATGACACTAAAAGTCATTTCTTTAATCTTACCCTTCCTCCAATCCTCACCAATATTAGATAAATCTGACGAGAAAGATATTGGTATATACGCAAAAAAAATGAGGTCCGCCCTTAAACTTATAAAATATAGATCATGGGGAATTGAGGTCATAAGTGATGAGGATGTAGTGCTAGGGGTTGAACCTCCAGGGCAATCAGAAAACGACCCCTTTCATCCTACTGATGCCAATGAATCTTATTCTCATTGTTTGGGGAAATTGGAAGGTATGCTGCAACTAATAAAGGTAGCTCCAATCCAGTTTTCAAATGGTCTAGTTTCACAAAATCAAAACCTTCCTCAGGTATATAAACCCGATACTGCATTCATTATGATGCCACTTGATTCTAAAAATCCTGAACTAGATGATGTCTATGAGGTCTATAAAGATTGCTTTAGCAGATTTAGTATCAAGGCCATTCGTTCTAAAGATATAGAACATGAAGATATTATAACGAAAAAAATAATTGAAGAAATCAAAACAAGTGAGTTCTTAGTTGGTGACTTAACTAACGAACGTCCGAGTGTTTATTATGAAATTGGCTATGCGCATTCACTTGGTAGAAGAGTAATCTTATATAGAAAGAAAAACACTTTAGTACACTTTGATTTAGCGGCACACAATTGCCCAGAGTATGAAAACATGAAGAAATTAAAAGAAATTCTGCTAAAACGATTAGAAGTTGTAACTAATCAAAAGCTAAAGGATAGCTAAGCAAAATGTGGAACATTTTTACCCTACGTTTTTGGTGTATTTTTACTTCGTTTGTGACACTTGGGTGAATATCACCAATTGAATATATTCAAAATGAATGAGAAAAGTGCAATATGTTATAGATGCATACAATAAACTTGACTTTTCAACAAAATATGTCAAAATACTTATTTTATTCTACACTTTAACCCAATATTAAAGAGACAACACTCGATAGTCTATTCAATAAAGCAAGAGAACTTTATCAAGATTCCATAAGGCAAAGAAACCCCTTTGATAAGGTTTATTGTGTTTTTTGATAGGAATGGACATTTAAAATATCAAGAAACAAAAAATATAGACTCTCAAAATAAATTACCCAAATCCAAAAATGACCCTGTAAACCAGATTGTGTAAACCCTCATGTTTTATAATCTTAAAAACAAGGAGAAAACTATGAAAGCAACCGACTCAAGCATAGAATTTGATAATGTTACTCGTGCATCAACTAGCATTAATGATAATATTAGGCAAACTATTAAAGTAGAAAGTTATTCTTTTGCCAACGCTAACGTTAACTCTAAAGGCGGTTTTAAACAAGTGAATAGTATTGACGATTTAAAAGATTTGCATAGTGCTGGTTTAAATTTTGCAGAAAGTACTTTTGCAATGATGAATGGTTAATATTATGGTGTTAAAATACGAAGTATTATGCTAAACGAAATGAAAGTATCCCAAATTGCTGGATATATCCTTTATAAAGAGGATAAGCAAACAATGTCTATATTAAAGTTAATGAAACTACTTTACTTTGTAGATAGACTATCTTTAGAAAAATACGGCGAACCAGTATCATTTGATAATATGGTTGCCATGCCCCATGGTATGGTTTTATCAAATACACTTAATTTATCTAATGGCACAATTAAATCACTTGGTTACTGGGATAAATGGATAAGTGATAAAGAAAATCATAATATATCACTCAACCAAGATGTTAAAAATATTGATGAATTTGATGAATTAAGTATTGCTGACATAGAGTTAGTGGACGATGTTTACTCTAAATATGGTCAATACGATGGTTTTGATTTAACAGATATGCACCACAATAATAATATTTGTCCTGAATGGGGCGACCCTAAAGGCTCATCTTTTGATGTGTCTTATAAGGATATTTTAATTGCTATGGGCAAAGATGAAAACGCAATAAAAGTATCACTCAAAAGAATTGAAGAAAGTAAGTCTTTGCTACAATTGTTTCACTAGTGTTTGTTCCATTAAAAAGAGCCACCATACTCTTAGCAACACCCAAACATCAAAACGATAGCACCAATCATCTTTTTATTGTTTTAACCAACCCTAATAAAGCCAAAGAGGTTTTAATTATCAATATAACCAGTAGTGATAAATTTGATGAGACTTGCATTTTAACGAATAAAGACCATCTTTTTATCAATAGAAAAAGTTATGCTTCTTATCGGTATTGCAATATTATCCATGCTGATAAATTAAAAGATTTGGTTATAAGAACTTATGAACCAATCAATCAAGAAACGTTAGATAGAATTATCAAAGGATTGTATAAGTCAAGGTATACCAAGCAAAAAGTCAAGACCTTTTATACTAATTCCTTGAAATAAAAAACCTACCATATTAGGCGGGTTTAGTTATATGCAAAGGTCTCGATTTAATAATAGCGTTTACCTCTATCTTACCAAAACAAGTAAGCAATTGCTCCAGTAAGTATTATTCCTACACCCTAAAAGAAACCAGTTTTCAGACCTCCAAGAGAGTCGTTACGTTATTTTTCCAAACGGATATATTGTCAGAGAATGGCTCAAAAACTAAAAGCCCAAAAGGCTTCTTGTAAGGGTAAGGGATAGATTTTTCTTAAGGAAAAATCCTTATCCAAAAGGGCTTGCACTTCGCTCCTTGGGAAGTAGTCGCTGCGTGCAAATGGCTAAAAGGCTAAAGGGTCTTGCCAGCACCTACTGACACAATTTCTATTCTTTCTACCCACTGACACAATCCCCCTTCTTTTCCATTTACCAGCATTTCATCAAACCAACCATTCTCAGAATGGTGATCACCATTTCTTGATTTTAAAAGTGTACGTATATGCACATTACCTATCTTAGAATCCTGCACACCACTTCTTGGTGTGCAAAACCAAGACTAAATAGTCAACCCTTAAAAACCCAAAACAAACCCAAAACCATTTTCAATCACTCAAAAACAATCATGCTATTTTTTTACTTACGATATTTTGCCCAGTGTAATAGAAAAAATAGCGACTTCTCATCATAAATAAGCCAGTTTTTTGTAAAACAAAAAAAATAGCAGCCGCTCTCATCCACTTTCTTAAATTCCAGGCGCAAGCAGCCATT
>JAUVOQ010000079.1 GCA_030599095.1 Candidatus Ruthturnera sp. | reverse complement strand
CCCTTAGCCCCACTTCATGAAAAAGTTTAGTGAATGCCCTACGGACACATCATCACTTAACTTTTAAAATGAATAGTGGGGCTTTGGGTGTTTAAAGGACGGGTGAAAACTTTGGAAATAAGACGGGTTGGGTAAAGAAAGTTAAAAACCACACTCTTAATCAGGTTATAATAATAGTTGCAAATTTTGATACGTGACAATGCTCTCAACCGTATATCAAAATTATCAAAATAAAAAGTAGAGAGAGTAGCAAATGAGAGGTTAAATATGAAAGTTACAGAAATTAAGTTTATAACACCCAGGCAACAGGTTGTTGACGTATCGAGAAGTTCTGGAGCATCGTTCTCGATTGAAGCGTCAGGTGAAGGTTCGTTTTCAGGATTGAACTATAGCATTCCTGCTCATTCTACGGGAAAAATTCTCACAAAATTAAACATAATGTGTATGACTAGTGATAATGTTAAAAATCTAAACAGCTTGGCTATGGGTATGCTTGACGCAAGCGCTAGGGAAGAAGTTAGAGAGCGGGAAAAAATATCTACTAGTGCTAATTTAAGTATATGGTCTTGGTTTTTTGGAGGTAGTGCAGCTTCCGCTTCATATGAAAAAACCCGCAATACAATGAAATCAAAAGGACTAACTAACCAGCAAGTGGATAAAATTATAGATGAGTTCTTGAAAATCGCAAGAACCATGTCAACAACCGAGTTAGATTTAACTATCGATAATAATCAAAATAATTACTCTGTCTCTGGTGATCTATTTTTATATACCGTTTCTGGAGTTGTCAAAACGAATAAAGGAACACATCAATATCGCATGTTGGCTGATAGGGGGAACGCTGGAGCATTACCTGGAGAAGGTGGAGCGCCTGTTTCTGGAAGAATTATTCCTATAATTGACCTCAATTAACCTCTAAATCTCGCAAACTCTGCTATTAAAGCATTTTTTTATTTTTAAAAAAAGTTAATAACTGTTTGCTTGATTGGCTTAGGTGTTAGAACGCTAGAACCTTGTTGTGGGTAAGGTCGCTGAAAATCTACAACTAACCTCACAAACAACGTTCGGAAGTTTTGATATTTCTCAACGTTGTGCGTCTAAGATCATTTTCTTGTTGTGTTAGTATGTGATTGTTTCCGTACGCTTGAAGTGCCAATGATTGCCACTGGCAAGATTATCATGGCAATAAATTTAAAAAAGTTGTAGCTATAATTTTTCTGCCATGCAACAGCGGGGCAGAAAAATCTATAAGCGAAAAATTTTGATTTTTGATTTACTCGGTAATAAGGCGAAATTACACAGCCCCTATTTTTTAAGGCTCATATTTGCGGTTTAAGGCGGTTTCTTTGTCTTGGGTTGGTGTTGCTATGGGGTAATTCTATTCTTTTGGTTGGTATCTAGCCTTGTTAATCTTAGCCCTATGTTGTGTGTTCATGGTATGAGTTTTATTATTTAACATATCACCAAACGAGCGACAAAAAGCACCCTATACCCTCCGCACTGTTTGTTTGTTGTTTGTGTTTGAAGATGTATTCATGTTGCTACCTAAATGACTGCCTATCATGCTCTGAAAGTGTTGACTGGTATATACTTTGATGAATAATTTTTGTTCTTTATGCTTTTGCCTTACCGTCTCTTTTTCAGCTGCAACTGCCCTATATTGTCTTGGTTTTAGTCTTACCGCTTTACTGCCTATCTTGCCCCTTTCCATGCCCAATATTTCAGCTGTCTTGGTTTGAATTTCCGATAAGACTTTTTTAGTCATGCCCTTGCTGATGAGTGCATTGGTGCACTTGTTGTATCTACTGTATATATGGTGAAGTTGAATGCCTGTTTTTCTGTCCAATGTGAAAAAATTAATATGGGCGTGGTTGTTGTATATCTTTTTTACTTTGGTCATATCGACTGGCTTTTTAAATTCTCTGTCAAAGAACCAAGAGCCTGTTTTGTCTTTGTGTATGGTTTCACTAGGTGAGTATTTTTTGCCGTCAATCATAAAATGCCCCTCGTCTTTATGCACTGATATTTGAACAGCAGTAAACCCAGTTTCCTTTTCTAGGTATTGGGCAACTTTTTGCACGTCTGCAATAGTATGATTTCGTTTGAGATTGATAACCGCTTCCCAGTGATCATTACCTTGTTTGACTTTCATTTTTTGCCCGACTTTTTTACGGTAATTGATTTCTGCTTCAGCCCTTAATTCCTTGTAAAATTTTTCAGCATCTAATGCGTGTTTATCAAATTCATTTCTTTGCTCATCATCGCTACCAATGATGTAATTTTTTTCATTTTCTGAGCGATCATTATGGGCGAACGGACTACTACCAGATTTTACTGATGACGCTTTTGCAAATGACACGCACGATTTGGTTTTATCAATGCCAAAAGTATTGATCACTATTTCAGTGTCTCTTGCTTTTTTGCCTTTAAATTCTAATTCATCTTTTAACATATTATTATTTTTTGCTCCTGCTTTTCTGGACTTGTCCAGCGTGTTTACTATCCTTTAGGTTGGTTAATGCGCATTAACCAACCTAAAGGATAGTAATACGGATTATGGTACGACAAGTCGTACATAATTTCATAAGATTTTGAGTTTCCCAATTTCTGTTTTGTAGATTGAATGGGCTATTTTTTGACTTTCAATATTTTGCAATTTAATCATTTCAAGTATTGCTAAAATATTGCCTTGTTCTCTATCCAATAGATAGTCAAGTGATGTGCTTACGTTCTCAATGCACGATATAAAATCATCAAGATTTGTTAGTCTGTCTGTATAATTTTTGTTAGTCATAATGACCTCCGTTCAGGTTGTTTTGATTAGTCTGGTGGTTGTGTTATTGCACGTCCACCAGACGCTTTTTATTGCTCTTGCAATTCTTTATATGTTTAGTCCCATACAATAATATGAAGGATTACCCAAAAATAAATCAGGCTTTTCCTGATATCTTGCCAAAATTTTATCATAAGGAGATTTAAACTTTAAACTCTTTAATTTCTTCTCAAAATTGTAATAATTTAAAAAAT
>JAUVOQ010000103.1 GCA_030599095.1 Candidatus Ruthturnera sp. | reverse complement strand
TAAGAACAAGCAATATGATTGAACGGCTTAATCAAAGCGTTAAACAAAGAACAAAAGTGGCTAAAATATTTGCCAATGAAGATTCTTGTTTGAGGCTGGTGAGTGCTGTTGTTGTGGCAATCTTAAAACAGTGGCAACGTTCCAAAGTGTCTTTATCTTTGGATAGTGATTGATTAGGGGTGATGAATTTTTAAATGATTTGATGGGCGTGGATTTGATAGGATAGATGCGAATTTATAGCAAAGAGGTTTGCTTGACCACTTGAATGGGTGTAATTTAAACCCACCACTTATCAACAAAACGCACTTGCTGATATAATGCCTAATTTTTTGGACAGGATTTAACATGAAAGATATTATTGAGAAAGCCTTTGAACATAGGAGCAATATCAACCCACAATCAGTCAGTACGGAAGTCAAACAAGCCGTTGCTGAGGCCATCCATTTACTTGATTCAGGTCAAGCGCGTGTTGCACAGCAAAAAGGTGTGGGCGATTGGGTGGTTAACGAATGGCTGAAAAAAGCAGTGCTGCTATCTTTTAGATTAGAAGAGAATGTGGTTATGCAAGGTGGCTTTACTCAATATTTTGACAAAGTGCCTTCTAAATTTTCTGATATGTCAGTAGATGAATTTAATGCAGCAGGTGTTCGCGTGGTGCCACCAGCAAGTGCACGTCGCGGCTGTTTTATTGCTAAAGACACAGTACTGATGCCAAGTTATGTCAATATTGGTGCTTATGTAGACTCAGGCACAATGGTAGATACTTGGGCAACGGTTGGTTCATGCGCACAAATCGGTAAAAATGTACACCTATCAGGCGGTGTTGGCATTGGTGGCGTATTAGAACCATTACAGGCCAGTCCAACGATTATTGAGGACAACTGTTTTATTGGCGCTAGGTCAGAAGTCGTGGAGGGTGTGATTGTTGAACAAGGTTCGGTTATTTCAATGGGTGTTTATATTGGACAATCCACCAAAATTTTCAATCGTGAAACAGGAGAAATCACGTATGGACGCATTCCTGCTGGTTCGGTAGTCGTATCTGGTAATTTGCCCAGTAAAGATGGCACTTATTCGCTTTATTGTGCGGTGATTGTCAAACAAGTTGATGCCAAGACACGCTCTAAAGTTGGTATCAACGAGCTTTTACGAGGCATTTAAACAATAAAAAGCGATATTGGCTATTTTTAATCAAAGTTGATTTTTACTAGATTTTTAGGGGTTATGCAGGGCTTAACATGTTATTTAATTCTTATACATTTATATTTGCATTTCTACCAATAACATTCTTTGTCTATTTTTATTTAAATCAAAAAAAATTAACAAAAGTAGCAAAAGGATTTTTGATATTCAGTAGTCTATTTTTTTATAGTTGGTGGCATATAGCCTACTTACCAATTATACTTTCATCAATGTTTTTTAATTATATTGTTGGT
>JAUVOQ010000053.1 GCA_030599095.1 Candidatus Ruthturnera sp. | reverse complement strand
TCTATGAATAATAATGATGGGCATATATTTAATGCAATTAAATTTAGTAAAATAAGTACAATATTTGTAAGTATTTTTGGCGATGAGAATAGTGAATCGAATGTTAAATTAAAAGAAAATGCTATGAGATATTTAAAAGAAGAAAATAATGTAGTAGAGTTTTATCAAGCTCAATCAGCAAGAGTATGGTCTGATTCAGAAGGAGGAATAAATGAGCAACGATAAAAAATTTCGTTTTGGACACACCAAGTAAACCGTCTAAAAAACGGCGTAGCAGGTGCATTTGTTTTTGGCGTTGTCGCCCCCCGATCAACGAGGTGTATGCAGATGAAGTTCAACCCGTAACACAAAGTTCGTCATATTTTAGATTATGTTATTTATTGCCACGTTGGCAAAGCATTATAACGTGGCAATAAATAACATAATGCTGACGACATTATGCGAACAGCGAAGTATAACTATAAATGAGCGGAAATTAAATCGATGAGCATCTTTATATGGTCCTCTCTATCGTTTAGTGCAGGAATGTAGCTAAACTGGCGACCACCAGCATGGATAAAATAGTCACGATTCTCACATTCAATCTCTTCTAAGGTCTCCAAGCAATCGGCTGAAAACCCTGGGCAAATAACTTGAATATGTGCAATGCCATCACTGGCTAATGTTTCTAATCTTTCTTTGGTTTGTGGCTTAATCCACGGCTCTCGTCCAAAAATAGATTGAAAACTGAACAAATAGTCGCTTTCATCCAAATCTAGTTTTTTGGCGAGTAATTTAGCCGTGCTAACGCAATGATCATAATACACATCGCCATTATCAACATATCGTTGAGGAATGCCGTGAAATGAAATCATCAATTTATCTGGTTTTCCATGCTTAGTTTGATGTTCTAACACCGAATTGGCAAGGGATTGAATATAGCCATCATTGTTATAATAATGCTCAATAAAGGCTATTTTTGGCTTTTGAGCCCAAGAGTCCAATGTTTGGTTAATGGCATCTAATGTTGAAAGTGTTGTTGTGTTTGAGTATTGAGGATAAAGCGGCAGGACGATAATTTTTTTACAATCTTGAGTACGTAACTTGTCCAGCGCCAATGAAATACAAGGATTTCCATAACGCATACCCAACTCAAATACTAAATTTTCATGCTGTTCAAGCAGTGTTTTTTTAACGCCTTGTAATTGCAACTTGGTGATACTTAATAATGGAGAACCAGTGCCAATTTTGTTCCAAATTTTGGCGTAATTTTGGGCTGATTTTTTAGGTCTGATATTAAGAATAACGACATTTAACGCCAGCCACCATATTAATTTATTAGGTGGGTCAACCACTCTAGGGTCTGACAAAAATTCAGACAAATATCGCTTTAAAGCAGTTTTTGTGGGTGCATCTGGCGTGCCAATATTGGTTAGTAAAATACCTGTTTTCATTTAAATTTAGCCAAATTTTTGTCAATAAAACAACGAATAAAATCGTGCGATTGTACCGAGTGGATATGATCAACCTCTTTATTCTTAATAAAAGTAATAACGGCTGGAAAACCGCACACATGATAATCTCCAACAATCTTCATATTTTCATTGTCAACTTCTAGTTTTTATTCATTAGCAACTGATACCTTATTTTGAAAAGCATCATAGGGCATATTGTCAACTTGATAACGCTCAAAAAAAAATTAATGCGTAGTATAAACAAAAACTCAAAACAAGTTAAATTTTTATAAAAAAATATACTTATGTCGCATTTGCATTAACAAACTGTTTGCTAAGTCTATATTTTTGTTTTGGGCTTTTTGGTTTTTCTGGAATGGTTCGTTCAAAAAAACCATATTCAAGTAGTGGATTTAAAATATCATTTTTGAATCTTGTTTTGTGTGTTCTTTTTAGAATTTTCATCAATTCATCAGCACTACTTTCAGCCTTACATTGTTTTAAAATTTTGACTTGGTTTGGGCTTATTTCTGCATAGTTCAAACTTAGTCCTTTCTTAGTACAATCTATGTCTAAATTATTACTTGTATCAATGTTTTCTTTAAAATCAAATCCTTGTTGTTCTACAATATTTTTTAACGCATTATCGCGTTTTAAATATTTACGCCAGTCCTGATTTTTATCAAACTTTTGTGTATTTTTTTTATGTTTACTAAATAAGCCCATCATTAGATAAATTAATTTAAAGACAATAGGAATAGTTTACCCAAAACTAAAGATGGTGATTTATAAAATGTGAATTTTTAGAGACGATCTAGATGTTATCGGATTAATATTTGATTTAAAAACGAACGCAATCTGTCTGATTCTGGGTTATTAAAGAAAGTGTTTGGCTCATTCTGTTCAATAATTTGCCCTTCATCCATAAAAATAATGCGGTCTGCTACTTTTTTAGCAAACCCCATCTCATGGGTAACACAAAGCATGGTAATCCCCTCTTTGGCAAGTTCTACTATAACATCTAGCACTTCAGAAATCATCTCTGGATCAAGTGCTGAGGTCGGTTCATCAAATAGCATAATTTTAGGCGATGTACATAGTGCTCTGGCGATTGCAACACGCTGTTGTTGCCCACCACTTAATTGGTTTGGGTATTTGTCAGCTTGGTCCTTAATGCCAACTCTATCTAACAAAGACAATGCTTTTTCCTTTGCCTCTTGCTTGGTTGTATTGTGTACCCAAATAGGCGCAAGCGTTAAATTATTAATAATACTAAGATGCGGAAAAAGATTAAAATTTTGGAAAACCATAGACACTTCAGACCTTATTTGCCTGATTTTTTTAACATCATCAGTCAGTTTGATACCGTCCACAACAATGCAACCCTCTTGAAACTTTTCTAAAAAGTTAACGCAACGTATCAAGGTTGACTTACCACTGCCAGAAGGTCCGCAGATGACAATAATCTCTCCTTCTTTAATGGCTAAATTAATGTCATTAAGTGCATGAAAATCACCATACCACTTGTTCACCCCTTTAATTGTAATAATGTCGTTTGTTTTCATCTTAATTCTGTTTTAATGTTGTGTGTTAAAACGCCTTTCTAAAGCTTTTGAGTAGCGTGACATTAGATATAACAACATCCAAATCACAATAGAAACAAAAACAATGCCCTCAGTTTTTCTACCCAGCCAATCTGTGTCATTGGTTGCCAACTCAGCAATGGCAAGCATGTCAAAAATACCAATGATAAGTACCAAAGTAGTGTCTTTAAACAGCGCAATAAACGAGCCAACAATATTAGGAATGGAGATTTTAAGTGCTTGAGGTAAGATAATAAATACCATTTTTTGAGTAAAACTAAGCCCAATTGCATCTGCAGCTTCATACTGCTCTTTGGGTACGGCTTGTAGTCCACCTCGAATAACCTCAGCAATATAAGCGGTTTGGAATAAAGTAATGCCGATAAGCGCTCTAAGTAGTTTGTCAAAATTAATGCCTTCAGTAAAGAAAAGTGGCAACATAACCGACACCATGAATAAAATAGTAATCAAAGGAATGCCACGAATAAGCTCAATATAAGCAATGCTTAAAAATTGGATGGTTTTCATTCTAGATTGCCTGCCTAGTGCTAAGAAAACACCAATGGGAAACGAGGCAACAATACCTACTGAAGCCACCACAATGGTCAGCATTAAGCCACCCCACTGATTAGTTTCAACAATTTTTATGCCTAAAAAATCATTGCCATAAAGCAAGAAAAAAGCAATCACTGGATAAATAATAAAAAGTGTTAATATTGCTTTATTTTTATAAGGCTGGTGCTTTAAAAGGCGCACCATAAAAGCAAAAGATAGCGTAATGGTCAACAATAAATTAGGTCGCCAATATTCCTCTGTTGGATACATGCCATACATAAATAGGTTCATTTTTTCGCCAATATAGGACCAACAAGCCGCCTCTCTGGTACATTCAGCATTAGTTTTTGCAGAAAAATCAGCACCAAAAATCATCCAGTCTAACAAAGGTGGCAGGATAAGATAAAGAAAATACAAGGCGAATAAACTAAGCACCGCATTGGTTTTTGAAGAAAATAAATGTTTTGTTGTCCAGCCTAAAACGCCTGTTTGTGTCTTAGGCGCTGGTCTGGATTGCTTAAGGGTAAAAATACTCATTGGTTCAAACCTTTAATACGGATTTTGTAATTAAAAAGGTTAAGTCCTAACGAAATAAGCAGTGACAAAGTTAAATAAACCGCCATGGTCATTAAGATAATCTCAATTGCTTGACCTACTTGGTTAAGCACCGTGCCTGAAAAAACACCCACCAAATCAGCATAGCCAATGGCCGCAGCCAGAGAGGAGTTTTTAGTGAGATTAAGGTATTGATTAATAATAGGCGGTATGGCAACTCTCAAGGCTTGTGGCAATAGCACAAATTTAAGCGTTTGTGCTTGTGTTAAGCCCATTGCAAGGGCTGCCTCTTTTTGTCCTTTATCAACGGATTCTATCCCTGCACGAATCGCCTCACTAATATAAGTGGCTGTGTAGATGCTCAATGCAAGTACAAGTGCTAAAAATTCAGGTGAAAAAAACAGCCCGCCCCTAAAATTAAACCCTTGAAGGTTAGGATAATCAAAATACACGGGCGAGCCGAATATGAAATAAACCCCCAGTGGAAGACCTAATAGGCTCAATAAATGATAGTCCCATGTGCGTTGTTTAATCCCTGTTGAATCGTGTTTTTTATTAAAAAACCATTTAATAAAAAAAGAGATAAAAACACCTAGTAAAAAGGCGACCATTACCCAATAAAATCCAGATTCAAGAATAGGCTTAGGAAAGTAAACCCCTCTAAGATTAAAAAAGACAACGTTAAAAAATTCAAAGCTATTACGAGGTGATGGCAAACTGATTAGCATTAAGTTGTACCAAAATAAAATTTGTAAAAGAATGGGAATGTTTCTAAAAATTTCGACATAAATTTCAGCCAACTTAGACACTAAATAATTGCTAGATAACCTAGCAATACCAATGATTATCCCCAGCACACTCGCAAAAATAATACCAATAATTGAAACCGTAATGGTATTAATCAACCCCACATAAAATGCATCAAGATTGCTTGAATCGGCCGTATATGCGATTAAATGTTCAGCAATATCAAAACCCGCCCTAATGTCTAAAAAGCCAAAACCACTGCGAATACCCAAACGATCAATGTTGTAATTTAAATTACTAACAGCATAATAAGCAACAAAGGCAACAATCAATACTGCAATAATTTGAAATAAAACAAACCTAGTTTTGTTGTTATTTAAAAAACCAAACATGGTAATCTTTGAACGTGTAGTGTGTAGATTAAAAAAAACCAGTCTTAATTAAGACTGGTTTTTAAGGGTTTATCTAAATGGCGGTGAGTATAAAATACCGCCATCTTTCCATAAAGCATTTAAGCCTCTAGTAATATTAATTGGCGTATTGACACCGATATTACGCTCAAAACTCTCAGAATAATTACCAACTTGTTTGATAATGTTATACGACCACTTCTTGTCCAAACCTAGGTATTCGCCCATGGTGCCAGCGTTGCCCAATAAGCGATTGACCTCAGAATTGTTACTTGGCTTATCTACCGTAGCACTGGTAACACCTAACTCTTCAGCAGTAATCATGGCATTAAGCGTCCAACGCACAACATTAAACCATTTATCATCACCTTGGCGCACCACAGGACCTAGTGGCTCTTTAGAAATAACATTTGGCAACACAATGGCAGAAGAAGGGTCTTTTAGTGTGGTTTTTAAAGCGTATAGGCGCGATTGATCAGTGGTTAAAGCATCACAACGCCCTGCTTCAAAGTTTGACTTGGTTTGTGCAATGGTGTCTGTCATCGAGGTGTTATATCTAAAGCCTTGTTCTTGGGCATAATCTGCCAAGTTAAGCTCAGTGGTCGTACCCTTGTTAACACAAAAGGTGGCGCCATCAAGTTCACTGGCATCTTTAATACCAAGGTCTTTCTTTACCATAAAGCCTTGCCCATCATAATAATTAACACCTGCAAAGTTCAAACCAAGTGAAGCATCACGCGTTAATGTCCAAGTTGTTACTCTTGATAAGACATCAATTTCGCCACTTTGGAGTGCAATGAAACGTTCTTTTGCAGTTAGTGGAATGTATTTAACTTTTTCACTATCGCCCAAAGTTGCAGCGGCAACTGCACGACAAAGATCCACATCTAATCCTACCCATTTATGGTGTTTATCAACCGCTGAAAATCCAGCTAAACCTGTTGTTACACCACAATTTAAACTTCCTTTGGCTTGCACATTGCTTAGTGTATCTGCTTGAACACTAAGGTTGCCAATGGCTAGTAACAATGCAATAGAAAGTTTTAATAACTTACTCATCAGTATTTCCCCCTGTATAGAACGTAAAAAATGCAATTTAATGCAAAATTGCATTTAAGAAGTTTAACAGCGATTTGTTGTTACGTGGGGTGTTTGTATTGAAATCAAAAAATCACGCTAATAGTAGCGAAATTAACCAAATTCAAAAAATAAGTAAGGTGGATTGTATTCTGCCTTTTAGAACTGTTGTCTAATGTATGGTCGTATTTATCATTTTTTATTATTATAAATCAATAACTTACATAATATTTATGGTATTCTTTACCACTACTGGTATTTTTTAACTAGTTTAAGGGCTCAATATGGGGGGGTAAAAATTAACTATAATAGGTAAAAATTACATTGAAATTAAGGTGCAAATAATGGTAAATAAAACCAAGGATTATCTAGCCAAAGTACGCAAGAAGACTGGCTTTTCGGATTATAAAATCTCACAAGAATATTCAATTAATCAATCTAATTTAAGCAAATATAAATCAGGAAAATCCGCCCTTTCTGAAACCCACGCTTGGCTATTTGCCAATATTTTGGACATCAATCCTGCAGAAGTCGTCGCCCATACCAAACTTGAACATGCAAAAATTACTGGCAGTAAATCAAAGGTCATATTTTGGCAAGAGCAACTAGAAAAACTTGCGAACAACTCAAAGGCTATTAAAATAGATATTGCGCAAATTAACCCTATTGTTGGCGATTTGGATGGAAACTCTCAAAAAATTATCAAGTTAACCAAAGAGGCGCATCTTCAAGGGTGTGATTTGTTGGTTTTCCCCGAATTATCACTGATTGGCTACCCTCCTGAAGACTTACTACTACGTCAGGGTTTTATTCAGCAGGTAGAAGATAAAATAACCTTAATCAGACGAACTACCCCTGAAGATATTGCCATCATATTTGGCGCACCCTCCAAGCAAAACGGCGTTTTATACAATGGCGCTTATCTTATCCAAAATTCGCAACTGCGTGTTTATCACAAGAAAAACCTCCCAAACTATGGCGTATTTGATGAAAAGCGTTATTTTGAATCGGGCCATGAGGTTTTTGTTTTTGAATGCCAAGGCAAAAGAATTGGTCTGGTCATCTGTGAAGATGCTTGGACAGCAGAGATTATTTCTACCACGGTTAATCAGGGTGCACAAATCATCATCAGCATTAACGCCTCTCCATTCCAAGTTGGCAAACACTCACAACGCATTGAGCAAATTAAACAGCGTGTTTTAGCGACCAAAATTGACTTTATTTACGTTAATATGGTTGGTGCGCAAGATGAATTGGTATTTGATGGCGCGTCTTTTGTAATGAATTCAAATGCCGACATCACCCTACAATTGCCCTTATTTGAAGAAACAGTTCAAAGCGTTAGTTTCCACCTTCCTGCCACACTGCCTGATACTGACCCTATTGAAAAAACCATTTACAATGCCTTGGTACTCGCCACTAAAGACTATATTGAAAAAAACGCCGTTTTTAATGGCGTGGTCATTGGTTTGTCTGGCGGTATCGATTCTGCACTGACCCTTGCCATTGCCGCTGATGCCATAGGCGCTGAGAACATTAAAGCCATTATGATGCCCTATGAGTACACCTCAAACATGAGCCTTGAAGATGCCAAAATGCAAGCCACAGCAATGAATATTGATTATCATGAAATCAGCATTCACACTATGGTGAACAGCTTTAACACGCAACTTAACACACTATTTAACGGCATGGAAACTGACACCACTGAGGAAAACTTACAGGCTCGTGTGCGTGGCACGCTACTAATGGCAATCTCTAATAAATTAGGCAAAATCGTACTCACCACAGGCAACAAATCTGAAATGGCAGTGGGTTATGCCACCTTATATGGCGATATGTCAGGTGGCTTTGCACCTCTTAAAGACGTTAGTAAAACCTTGGTTTATCAACTGGCTAAATACAGAAACACCCTATCAACCATCATCCCAGGGCGTGTTATCGACAGAGCGCCTTCTGCCGAACTTGCTCCTAACCAAATTGACCAAGACTCCCTACCCCCTTATGACGAACTGGATGCAATTCTGGCACTATTTATCGAACAAAAACACGCCGTTGAATACATCATTAAACAAGGCTTTAATGAACAAACCGTTAAACGAATCACTCAAATGGTACTTAACAACGAATACAAACGCAGACAAAGCGCCCCCGGTCCTAAGATTAGCCAAAATGCCTTTGGCAAAGAGCGTCGCTACCCCATGACATCAAGATTTCAGCCTTAACACTATTAAAATGCAAAAAAAAATTAATCATCTAGCGCTTATGGTGTTGAGGGATGAGTGCAAAATCATGAATGTTTAAAAAACTTTGATCTAAGTAAATCATATCTGTGCCACCACCACAAACCCCAATTACAGAAGACTAATTTATGGCAAACATATTACATGGTAACGCCATCAGGTATTATTGGACTGACCACGAATCTTTTAAATATTGTAAGTCTATTTACACTGGCAATTTTTGGAATAATAAAAAACTCAAAAAAGTAGCCTAATGAAACACAAAACCACCGCTCAGGTGGTTTTTTTTAACTCAGAACAATACAAAAGTAAAACGCCCAATGTCCATTGGCGGATGTAGTGGTTGGTATTTTAGAAAGTATTCAATACCTAGTCAACCCTTAAAAACCCAAAACAAACCCAAAACCATTCTCAATCACTCAAAAACAATCACGCTATTTTTTTTACTTACGATATTTTGCCCAGTGTAATAGAAAAAATAGCGACTTCTCATCATAAATAAGCCAGTTT
>JAUVOQ010000004.1 GCA_030599095.1 Candidatus Ruthturnera sp. | reverse complement strand
TTGGGCCGTTGCCGACGATTAAAATTGATTGATTGTTTTGCATATTTTTTCACATGACTTTAAATCTTTTTCTGTATCTATATCCAAACTTGTAACACTGTCCATCATATAAGAAATGGTTTTATCAGTAAGAAAACGCTTCGTTCAAAAAGCCATAAAGTCACACAACAAAGGGTGTGAGTGTGGTGCCCGGAGCCGGAATCGAACCGGCACAGCCGTTAAGCCGCAGGATTTTAAGTCCTGTGTGTCTACCAATTTCACCACCCGGGCAGTTTGTGACTTATCGACACATAATGATGCAAAGGTCTCACATAAAAAGAGGCAATTATATACTAAGCATTGGTAAAATTTCATTTTTTGTCAAGGGTAGATTGTATGGGGATTATCAAGTTAATTATTGTTGTTTTGCTTGTTTGGACGGGCTTTTGGCTTTTAAAAAAGTTTAGAAAACCAGCTGATCGTATTGAGCAAAAATCATCAGTTAATAAAATGCTCGCTTGTAGTGTCTGTAAGGTTCATATTCCTGAAAATGAGGCAATCATTCAAAATAATAAGGTGTATTGCTCAAAAGAGCATTTGGAGTAAGTGATGAAATTTTTGCTTGATTTTTTTCCTATTGTCCTATTTTTTGTTATTTATAAGACCATGGGTTTGTATATGGCGATTTATGCCATGATTGGTGCAACTTTTTTGCAGATGATGGTTGCACGCTACCGAACGGGCAAGTTTGAGAATGCACATTTAGTAACATTTGGTTTATTGGTGGTTTTAGGGGGGGTAACGCTTGCCCTTAGAGACCCTGCATTTTTAATGTGGAAAGTTAGTGTGTTGTATGTGGTGTTTGCTTTTGCGTTGGTGTTGAGTATGTGGATTGGCAAAAAAACGTTATTGCAAAGGATGTTGGGCAAAGAATTAGAATTATCAGTCAATATGTGGCGTCAACTTAGTTGGTTATGGGGGCTTGGTTTTGCTGGCATTGCAATAGTGAATGCTTATTATGTTAATCTTGCTCTGGGTGCTAGAGAGGCGTTATTTACTGCCACTGAACTTGATTCTAAAATTGAATTGACAGCGTTAGATTGCGCAAGTACAGCGATGGAACAGCTTTGTATTGTTGCCCAACAGAGTGAAGAATCTTGGGTTAATTTCAAACTATTTGGCACCATGGGGCTGACATTTTTACTGATTATTATCACCATAATTTTTATTAAAAACCACATTAAAGAGGATGAAAAATAATGAAACAAACGCCTTTGTACCAAATGCACATAGAGTCGCAAGGAAAAATGGTTGATTTTGGGGGTTGGGAAATGCCGCTTAATTATGGTTCACAAATTAAGGAGCATCATCAAGTGCGCCATGATGCAGGTATGTTTGATGTCTCACACATGAGTGTGGTGGATTTTAAAGGTGCTAAAGCAAAAGCATTTTTGCAAATTTTAATTGCGAATGATGTTGATAAGTTAAAAACACAAGGCAAGGCATTGTATAGTTGTATGCTCAATGAGTTAGGCGGAGTGGTGGATGATTTGATTGTTTATTATCAGAATGACGAATATTATCGCATGGTCATTAATGCAGCCACTACCGAAAAGGACATGGCTTGGATTAACACCCGAGTAAATGGTTTTGATGTATCAGTTGAGCGTATGTCTGATTTAGCCATAATTGCTGTACAAGGTCCAAACGCAAGGGCAAAAGTATTTGCAGCCATGCCAGGTCTTGAAGAGGTTTGTGGTGAGTTAAAGCCATTTAATGCTGCTAGTTTAGGTGGATTATTTATTACGCGTACAGGTTATACAGGTGAAGATGGGTTTGAGATTATGTTGCCTTCAAATGCAGCGAAATTCACTTGGAAAATGTTACTTGAGGCTGGGGTTAAACCTTGTGGTTTGGGTGCGCGGGATACGTTACGCTTAGAATCAGGCATGAGTTTATACGGCTCAGAGATGAGTGATGAGGTGTCACCACTTGAAGCGGCGCTGACTTGGACGGTTGATTTGAGCAATAAAAATCGCCGATTTGTAGGTCGTGATGCATTAGAAGTACTAAAAAATAAAGGTGTTAAAAAGACCATTGTTGGCTTGATTTTGAAAGGTAAGGGGGTGATTCGTGATCATCAAAAAGTGATGACCAACTTGGGTGAGGGCGAAGTTACTTCAGGCACATTCTCACCGACTATGGGTAAAGCCATTGCACTAGCAAGTGTGCCTAAAGGTAGCACAGGTCAGTGTGAAATTGAGATGCGAAAAAGGCAGGTTTACGCTAAAATAG
Source organism: Candidatus Ruthturnera sp. (assembly GCA_030599095.1). Classification (GTDB taxonomy): domain Bacteria; phylum Pseudomonadota; class Gammaproteobacteria; order PS1; family Pseudothioglobaceae; genus Ruthia. The sequence goes on along the minus strand of JAUVOQ010000004.1, from coordinate 50,225 downwards.
TTAAACTGCCGTTTGTACGCAACGGCAAAGTATTGGTTTAAATAAGCAGGCAAGGGTCACTTGGGAAAATTTAGGAGAACAACATGAGCGAAATAAGAGACGATAGACAATACACACAAACCCACGAATGGATTTTAGACAATGGCGATGGCACTTACACCATGGGCATTACTGACCATGCACAAGCATTGTTAGGTGATATGGTATTTGTAGAACTACCCAGTGTTGATGATGAAGTTTCTATTGAAAATGAGTTTTGTGTGCTTGAATCTGTCAAAGCGGCTAGTGGCATTTGTGCACCTGTTGATTTGCAAATTGTTGAAGCCAATAAAGCGCTTGATGATGAACCAGAACTGGTTAATTCTAGTTGTTATGATGATGGCTGGTTGGTTAAATTTAAGTCTGATTCAGTTGATGGCTTAATGAATGCCACTACTTATGTGCAAACACTAGACTAGATTTTAAATTGATTAACGCTTTAGTTGCCTATAAAGGCAAGCCTGCACGTATTGTTAGCCAAACAACGCATAAATTTGCATTAGAGTTTTCTGATGGCTCTTCACGCTCGGTGCGGGAAAAAGATTTCCGTTTTATTCACCCTGAATTTGCTCAAATAGATGACGTTTGTGCACATGCAGATATTGCTATTCTTGAAGATTTATCTGAGGAAATATTGACATTAGAAGAAATAACGCAATGGTTGTTTGACGAATATAGTGCTAAAAATGCTTGGTGTAGTTGCGTTTTAATTGAAGATGGTTTGTATTTTTATTGGCAAAAAGACAAAGTTTTTATACGCCCAACTTCTCAAGTTAAAAGCATCCAAATTAAGCGTGATACTCAAATTCTTGAGGCTCAAAATCTTAAACATTGTGAGGATAATATTGCTAACAATACCTTTGATGAGCAAGATTTGCCCTACATTAAAGAGATTGAGAAAGTGGCGCTAAATCAATCTAAGCACGCTAAGATTTTGACCAATATTGGTATAAAAAATACGCCTGAATCTGCGTATAAATTGTTATTAAGAGTTGATTATTTCAAGCCAAGTTTTAATCCCTATCCAGCGCGCAACGACCTTCCTAAGGATGAACAAATTGATGTCAGTATGGCGCCAGTTGAACGGGTTGATTTAACGCATTTATCCAGTTATGCAATTGATAATGCTGATTCAAATGATGCCGATGATGCCATTAGTGTTGATGATGATAAGATTTGGGTTCATATTGCTGATGTGTCTTTGATTGCTGCTGCTGGTTCTGAATTGGATGTTTATGCACAAGAGCGTGCTTCTAATTTATATTTGCCTGAGCAAATTATTCACATGCTGCCCGTTTCTGCAACAAAGATGTGTGCATTGGGGCTGACTGAAACGTCAAATGCTTTGTCAATAGGATTTACTTTAGAATCGGGTGAGATTAACAGTATTGAAGTGGTTCATAGTTTGATTAAAGTGACCAATATTAGTTATGATGATGCAGATGGGATGTTGGTGTCTAATGAGCATTTGTCTAAATTACAAAGTATTACAAAAGCGCACAAGCAATATAGAGACAAAAGTGGTGCAATCAGTTTAAACCTGCCTAATGTTGATGTTAGATTTAAACAAGGTCAAGTGTCAATTACGCCACAAAACTCGAGTCAAAGTCGTGAATTGGTAGCTGAAATGATGATAATGGCGGGTCGTGTTATTGCGAAATTTGCGATTGATAATGAGATTGCGATGCCTTATGCAATTCAAGATGAAGGCGAGTTTCCACAAGAAACACTGGATAATAAAGATGCATTATCTTTATCTGAGTCATTTAAAGCCACAAAATTTTTTAAACGCTCAGCCACATCCAGCAAGATTTTGCCACATTTTGGACTAGGACTTAAGGCGTATTTACGTATTACCAGCCCACTTAGAAGGTATCTTGATTTGCTTGCACATCAACAACTGAGCTGTTTTATTAAAGGTGAAGACACACTGAGCAAGGAGGATGTTAAAAAGATTATCGGCATTCATAATGCCACCATGTCTAGTGTCGGTAAAACGGTGCGTTCTAGTAATGAGCATTACAAATGTGTCTATTTGCTTGATAATCCATCATGGCAAGGTGCAGGTGTTGTGGTGGATACACGTGGTGATAAAGCATTGTTTATGATTCCTGAACTGGGCATGATGACTCAGATTAAGTTTAAAATTTTGCCTAAGCTAGATGAAAAGATGGTGCTAAAAGTAACAAGCGTTGATTTAGTTGACTGCCGCACTAATTTCAAGGCGATTTAGTTGATGACTAATCTCAATCGCATTGCCTTGGTTATTTGACCAATCTCCCAATACGTATCTGGTAAAGTCATTATTAACGTGAGTGTCTAATTGGTGTGTGTGTCCGTGAATAAGATTTGCATTAGGGTATTTTTGCATTAATTGACTAACGGCTGTTTTATTAACATCCACTATGTTGTGTGATTTATTTTGTTTGCGTAATTGGGTTTTGATTTCTAAGCGCAGTTTTTTAGGTAAATGTAGAAGGATAAATCTTGTAATTGGGTGTTGTAATACGCTTTTCAAGCGTTGGTAGCCTTTGTCATCAGTACACAATTCATCGCCATGCATGAGCACGTATTGTTGGTTGTTGGTTTCAAATAAATAAGGCGCATCAATCAAAGTGCAATTGGCCTGTTTGGCAAAGTCATGACCCAGCAAAAAATCACGATTGCCAGTCATGATAAAAATCTTCGTCTTAAGGCTCAGTGTTTTTAACGTCAAGACAATTTCTTGATAATAATCAATTGACAAGTCATCACCTAGCCAAGCATTAAACAAATCTCCAAGAATAAAAAGCCGATCAACTATAGTTGCCTGTTCTTGACAAAACTGAATAAAAAGATGGGTTTTATCTGCCTCGTTAAGAGTAAGATGCAAATCCGCTATGATAAGAGAGTGCGACATTTCTACTGAATATAAGCTTTAATAATCATCACTGTATCATTAGGCACATTAGCGTGGGTGCCCTTGTTGCTTGTCGTAACTTGGTTGATTTTATTGACCACTCTTTTACCATTAACCACTTTAGCAAACACACAATAGCCCCAGCCATCTTGTCCAGGAAAATCTAAAAAAGCATTATCTTGAGTGTTAATAAAAAATTGAGAACTGGCAGAGTGTGGTGCTACTGTTCTTGCCATGGCAAGCGTATGTTTGGTATTTTTAAGTCCATTTTTGGCTTCATTTTCAATCTCGGTTTTGGTTGGCTTTTGGCTCATATCCTTGTTAAAACCACCACCTTGAATCATAAAATTTTTAATCACACGATGAAAAATAGTGCCGTCATAAAAGCCATCTTTGACATAATTAATAAAATTTTGACTACTGATTGGTGCGTTTTTCTTGTCAAGGTGAATGTGAATATTACCCATGTTGGTTTCAAAAATAACCATATATTAGAATCCATTTAAAGAAAAAAAATGTAATTATACGTTAGAATTTCATTAAACAAACTTCATAAACCTAAACATTCAAGTATAATTACGCTTTTTTTTTAGCAAAGCACATTTAGGATTAGTTATGTACGCAGTTATTAAAACAGGTGGTCAACAATTTAGAGTTGAACAAGGCACAACTCTAAAAATTGAAAAATTGAAAATTGAATCTGGTAAAAAAGTTATTTTTGAAGAGGTGTTAATGGTTGCTGATGGCGATAATGTTCAAGTGGGCACGCCTTTTTTGCCTAAAGCAACTGTTGAGGCAAAAATTATTTCACAAGGCAAAGGAAAAAAAGTACACATTCTTAAATTCCGTCGTCGTAAACATTCAATGAAACAACAAGGTCATCGCCAATTGTTTACTGAAATTGAAATTGTTAAAATTAAGGCATAAAGGAGTAATTTATGGCACATAAAAAAGCAGGCGGTAGTACTAGTAACGGTAGAGACTCCGTATCAAAACGTCTAGGTGTTAAAAAATTTGGTGGTCAAACTGTATTAGCTGGCAATATTTTAGTACGTCAAAGAGGCACTAAATTTCATCCAGGCATTAACGTTCGCAAGGGTAAAGACGACACATTATTTGCCATAATGGATGGCAAAGTTGTTTTTGCTAAAAAAGGTAAATTTATGCATCAATATGTTTCGATTGAAACTGCGTAATTTCACGCACCAATATTATTTTTAAAAAGCGCTTTTTAAGCGCTTTTTTATTAATTAAAATATGGCTATTTCGTTTGTTTAAAATTTTATGAAATACGCCATCATATTTCCAGGTCAAGGATCGCAATCTTTGGGTATGTTGTCAGAACTTGCTGATCATTATCCCATTGTAAAAGAAACATTTGCTGAGGCGAGTGACACGTTGGGTTTTGACCTTTGGGCATTAACACAACAAAATCAAGATGCCCTTAATCAAACACAAAATACCCAGCCAGCCATGTTGGTTGCAGGTTATGCCACTTATTTGGCACTTACTCATCAACATAATTTATCACCTATTTGTATGGCGGGTCATAGTTTGGGCGAATATACAGCATTAGTAGCATCGGGTGCTTTAGGATTTAGTGATGGTATTAAACTGGTTAGAAAACGCGCAGAATTGATGCAATCAGCAGTGCCTGAAGGGGTGGGTGCAATGGCGGCTATTTTGGGCTTAGAGGATAGCGTTGTGGTTAAATTATGTGCAGACTATTCAGGTCGTGGCGTTGTTGAAGCGGTTAACTTTAATTCATTAGGACAAGTGGTTATTGCAGGCAATAAAGAGGCTGTAGAGGCTGCTTGCGAATTGATGAAAACCGAAGGTGCTAAACGCGCGGTGATATTACCAGTTAGTGTGCCGTCACATTGTTCATTAATGAATGATGTGGCAGCTGAGTTTAAGAAGACTATAGATATGGTTCAATTTAATCAAAGTAATGTTGATGTATTGCATAATTTTGATACGCTTAAAGCAACTGGTATTGACGATATAAAAGCTAAATTAGTTGCACAACTACATAAGCCAGTATTATGGACAAGCACCGTTCAAGCGATGCACAATATGGGCGTTGAAAAATTAATTGAATCTGGTCCAGGCAAGGTACTTACAGGCTTAACAAGAAGAATTGAAAAGGCATTAACAGCTAATGCCATATTAGATTCAACCAGCATAAAAACAACTTTAGAGGAAATCTTATCATGAATAATTTGAAAGGAAAAATCGTATTAGTAACAGGCGCAAGTCGTGGTATTGGTCAAGCAATTGCTTTGATTTTAGGTGCATCAGGTGCAACCGTCATTGGCACGGCAACTAGTGATAAAGGCGCAAATGCAATTAGCACTACATTAAAAGACAATGGGATAGCAGGTATAGGCATGACACTTAATGTGACTAATAATGATCAAATTACCAAGGTGATGAAGTCTATTGTTGATACTTATGGCGTTATTGATATCTTAGTTAATAATGCAGGTATTACCCGTGATAATCTACTCATGCGTATGAAAGAAGATGAATGGAATGATATTATGAACACCAACTTGACTTCTGTTTATAAAATGTCAAAAGTCGTATTGCGTGGCATGATGAAGAAAAAAGCAGGTCGCATTATTTCTATTGCTTCTGTTGTGGGCGCTATGGGCAATGCAGGTCAAACTAACTATGCCGCTGCTAAGGCAGGCATCATGGGTTTTACCAAGTCATTGGCTCGTGAAGTGGGTTCTCGTGGCATTACAGTGAACGCAGTTGCTCCTGGTTTTATTGAAACAGATATGACCAATGCACTGCCTGAAGCGCAAAGAGTAGCCTTATCTCAGCAAATTCCAATGAATCGTTTAGGCACAGTTGATGAAGTTGCTAATGCCGTATTATTTTTAGCAGGTGATGGTGGCACCTATATCACAGCACAGACATTACATGTGAATGGTGGTATGTACACGGTTTAAAATTGGTATCATTGCTCAAAGGAACTAATAACGACAAGATGAGTTATAAGGGATTAAAGACTTAATAATATGAGTGAAGAATTACTACAAAGAGGATTAAATAAAAAACCTGAAAAAATAGGTCAGTGGGATTTTTATAACATTGGCTCAACGACAATTAGAGCATTAAAAGAAAATATTATTATTCGCAATATTGATTATGGCAAGGTAATTGAGCATAAAAAAGTAGATGGCATTATCGTCCGTCAAAAAGAAGTCATTGCAATTATTGAAAACAAAACACCCAAAGAATTTAATACAAAAGTCAAACAAAACAAAGCAATAAAACAGGAATTGGCGGTTGCTAAAAAATTAGGTTGCCCAATTATTATTGCTACCGATACTTTGCAAACCATTTGGGTTAATGTTAGAACAGGTCAGAGAATCCTAAATGAGGATAAAAGCGAAGTTACAGATAATTGGAATCCAACAGAAGTAACAACAGACAGTAATTTGGTTAAATTAATTGAAAAAATTATTACTTCAATTGATGAGAATAATAATCAAATTATCCCTTTAAAATTTGTCAATCCTACCGATTTAGCCAAACAAATATGGCAAGATATTTGGATTGCATCAGGTTCAACAGCTGAAAATTGTTTATACACTTTTGTTGAACTGTTTATTTTCAAATATTTAAGTGATTTAAAAGTTTTAAAATACCCTGAAAATTTTGATTATTTAATGGATTTATACAACAAAAGAGATGAAGATTTTGTTTTACAATATTATGCCGATACAATCCGAAACAAGATAAAAGATTTATTCCCCCACAATCCAAAAGATAATACCACCATCATCAATGGCACTATTTTTGTTAGCAAAGATCAAAAATCAGCAACGGTACATAGTACTGTTTTTAAAAAAGTATTAATAAAATTTAATAACTATGGCAAATTAGAAAACATCAATCACGATTTTAAATCGCAACTGTTTGAAAGTTTTTTAAAAGAAAGTATTAGCAAGAAGAACTGGGGGCAGTTTTTTACACCACTCAAGGTTATTAAAAGTATTAAAAAAATGGCTTCTAATGAAATCAAGGAAGGCGCTGTAATTTGCGACCCCGCTTGTGGTGTGGGAAAATTTTTATTAGAACCAGTTAAAAGTAAATTATCTGATCTTTATCAAATCACCGATACAAAAGTTATTCCTAAAATTACTATTAGGGGTTTTGACAAGGGTTTTGATAAAGATGAACAGAAAACCATTATTTTGGCAAAAGCCAATATGCTGATTTATTTTTCTGATTTAATTAAAGAAAACCCACATTTGACTAAAGAGTTTTCCAAGTTATTTAACGAAACTTTTAACCTTAAAACCAATTCTATTTTAGGCACTCTTAGTGAGCCAGTTAAAAATGAATATGATTTAATCTTAACCAATCCACCTTATGTCACTAGTGGCAGTAGTAACCTCAAAGAAGAAATATCAAAAGATAAAGAGTTAGAAAATTATTACAAAATAAACGGCATGGGTGTTGAAGGCTTGTTTATGGAGTGGATTATTAGAGCCTTAAAACCGAATGGCAAAGCTTTTGTGGTTGTGCCAGATGGTTTATTTAATCGTAAAAATGATGCAAGGTTGCGAGAATTTATTAAAAATGAATGCTTTATAGATGCCATTATTTCTCTACCCCTCAATACATTTTTTAGCACTAGCAAAAAAACCTATATTTTAGCAATCACTAAAAAACAACGCCCTGAACAAGCCCAAATAGAACCAGTTTTTACTTATCTAGTCAGTGAAATTGGTGAAAGTAGAGATAATTATCGTTTTGATATAGACCAAGATGATTTAAGCGAAGCCGTTAATCAGTTTAATCAATTTAAGGGTGCAAAGGCATCTTACCAAACTGATGATGACAGATGTAAGGTTTTAAATATTGATTGGTTTTATGATTTAGACAGTTGGGTTGTAGACAATTGTTGGAGTAAAGAAGAGAAAATAAACTTGGGCGTATTAAAGCAAGATGAAATAATTAGTATTGATGAATTCGCTTTCTTAATAAACGATGTGTCAGATTCTTTGCTAAGTATTAAGAATGAAATAGAGTCATTTAAAAAAAAGATATAAAAGATAATTATAACTATAAAGAAATATCAATATTAGAATTGTTTGGCAGGAATGGCATTAAGAAAGGATCAAGCGAATATACAAATACTTATGTTCAAAAACATAATGGAAGTTTCCCTCTATACTCATCCAAAACAATTAATGATGGCATTATTGGCTATATTGATAGTTTTGATTTTGATTCAAAATGTATCACTTGGACGACTGATGGCATACATGCAGGGACAGTTTTTTTAAGAGATGAAAGGTTTTCAATGACTACACATTGTGGGGCGCTTATTTTAGACAATAATTTAGAAAGTATTTATTTGGAGTATGTATTAAATTATTTAAAAGATAGTCTAAAAAGTTATGCAGTAGGAGAGCAAAATAAAAGAGTTACTGTAGATATTATTAAGAAAGTTATAATCAAAATTCCAGTTAATAATAGCGGTAGTTTTGATATAAACAAACAAAAAGTAATTGCTGAAAAATATCAAAAAATAGAAAACATAAAACAAGCAATAGATGATGAACTTTGTAAAATAAAAAACTCAACGATTGAGTTATAAATCATGATTGTCTAAAAATGAAAAGAAACTTTACCGTCATTTGGACCCTGTAAACCAGATTGTGTAAATCCTCATATTTTAGTACCTGCTAGGGGTTTGATTGATGTAACGCCTGTTGGAATATATTCAAGTGCGAACTTGTCTGCAATTTGTTGTGATGTCAGTCCTTCAATATCAGATTGTTTCATAAGCCATTGCCCTTTTGAACCATTAGACAACGTTTAATATCTTTAAGTATCTTATTTCCAGATTTATTTAATGACTCTAGTTCCATAATTACGGGAAAATCATCAAATACCAAGTTAAAATCTTCACTATTAATTTTTTACAACCCAAACTCTAGTTGCTATTGAATCATTTTTTTCTAATAATTTTCCATTAACTAACTTAATAAATGTATTCGCATATTCTTCAAACAATTCCCAAGAAATGTTTTCAGTTAAGTGTAAACACAAATTTCCTGAATACATTTTTTCAATGGTAAGTTTATCAAAGTAATGCACTATCTAAAACCCTAAGCCCTTCCCGCCAGACCTACTTTTTTAGTGTTAATGATGCCACGCCGAACACAACCAAAATCATACCAAAAAAATGATAAAAACCAAACACCTCATCCAGAGTAAAGACTGCTAACATTACTGTAATGACAGGTCCTAAAGTGCCAACAATACTTGTTTTTGTTGTGCCTATTCTATACAATGCCTCACTAATCACAAAACTAGGGATAATTGTACTAAACAACGCCAATAAAAACACCCAAACCCATGCGTAATAACTAATAGATAACTGCTCAGAACTAAAAAATAAAGCATAATAAACCAAGATAATAACACTAGAAACACTCATGGCTATTGCTGTAAACCAAACACTACCAATACTGTCAATAACCTTCTTGCTTAACAATACATAAATGGCATAACTCAGTGCTGATAATGTGACCAGTAAAACTCCATCAATAACATCACCTGTATTAATTTTAATTTCTTCATTGAGCATAATCCACAGCCCTAAATAAGTGAAGAACAATGAAATAATGATTTTTTTACTCAGTGGCGTGTTAAAGAAAAGTGCGCCTAAAATAGCCACAAAAATAGGATACGTGAATAGCACTAATCGCTCCAATCCAGCGGAAATATCCTCAAGCCCTTTCAAATCTAGCCAAGATGCTAGAAAATAACCAATAAATCCTAAAAAACGTAATCAACAAAAAGTGCTGCTTTATGGCTATTTTTGGTGTGTTGTTTTGGTACAAAAGATAGGCAATAATAAAAACATAGATAGACAAAGAGATAAGCATGCGTAACATTAGCACACTATCAGCATCAAGACCTTCAAGATAGGCGAGTTTAATAAAAATAGATTTAAGCGCAAAAAAAAGTAGTGCCTAAAAATGCCAATAAAAATCCGAATAAGCGTACTTGTCGGAAGTGATTCATTATATTTGACATTATATTTGAATATAATAGCGAATTTTAATCAAACATTATAACCATGCTTAAAAGACTTGTTGAGTTTTTAAAAAATAACCACTCCGATGCCAATATCAAAGAATATTTAGATGCAAAATATATTCAACTTAACAACCCTCAGCTTAAACAAATTGCCAATGCATTAAGTCGTGGTGAATTAAACGCAAAACCTGCTTCAGATTGCGGTGCAAGTCATTTTATTTTTCATTTTGGCTCAACCCTTATTTTGTTACAAAAAGACACTGCTAATTCAAATACAGCCTATCAAGCAGAGCTTGCTTGGGAAACTGATTTTTTATCAGTTAGATCTGTTAGAGACAAGGCTAAAGGCTTTTATTTCATTAATTTTGAATTTGATAACAATTACAAGACAACCCTGAAAAAGACAAAGAAAGTTATCAAAGGTCATATTAACAATACTACTAAGAATCAAGAAATTATTGATAAAATAATGCCAGTATTAAAAGGCTTTATGTCAGCTATTACAGATTAACAGCCAACTTAAAAAGTAAAATTATTTGAGATCACTGCATTAACTCATCAGTGTGACTTAGAAAGTGCAGAGTATCGTTCATTTTTCATCTAAAAATAAGGATAATAGTCAACTATTTAACGAATTTTTGGGTGGAAAGGTACTGTCTTATGCGTTTCACAAGTTGTGATGAGTTAATACAGTGGTCTCTATTTGCCTTTTTGAGTGGCTAATTTAAGCTTTGGTCCTGATCTAAATACCACCACCTTTCTAGCTGAAATTTCAACTATTTCACCAGTTTTAGGGTTTCTGCCTGGTCTGGCAGATTTCTCTCTAATGACAAAATTACCAAAGCCAGATAATTTTACCGATTCTCCAGAAGCCAGCATTTGTTTGATTTGGTCAAAAAAATCATGTGCGATTGACAATGCTTGAACATGGGTGATGTCCATGCTTTTTACCAAAGCGTTGACAATCTCTTTTTTAGTAATTGACATTATCTAAGAATGGCTGAATATTGGGTTTGCATTAGCGCTAACACTTCATCAACTTTAACATTAAGTTGCGTCTCTGTTAATGTTCCCTCTGGTGATTGATAAGTCAAACTAAGTGCAACACTTTTTTTACCCAGCTCAACACCTTCACCTGTATAAACATCAAACAAATTAACTTCAATAAAACATTGCTGTTGCATGGCTTTAATGCTTTGAATCAACTCAGCTACAGGTATATTCTCATCAAGCACCAAGGCAATATCACGCCCAGATTGTTGATACGATGAAAGCGGTTTATATTGGGCAATACTGCCTGATTTTATATTGGCTAAATCAATTTCAAACAAATAACATTCAGGCAATGATAACTGCTTTTGTAGTATCGGTGACAATGCGCCTATCCAACCCACCTGCTCACCCTTTAATATAATTTTGGCTGTTTGCCCTTTTTGTAGTGCTACGTGCTGCGCTGCTTCAAAAGAAAATTCAGCATCTGTTAAACTTAGCAATGACTCTAAATCAGACTTGATATCAAAAAAGTCCAAGGCTTGTAAATCAACTGACCACTGCGGGGAAAAACGATTCCCCGTAACAATAGCGGCTAATTTATTAGATTGTTCATCTGCCTTAATGCCATCAAAGCACAAGCCAATTTCAAAGAACCTAGCATCCGTATGTCCACGCCTTTGGTTAGATTCTACTGTTTGTAATAAGCCTGATATAAGCGAGGAGCGCATGATTGACATATCGGCTGAAATTGGATTTGAAAGCCTGATTTTTTTTGCCTCTGGGCTGATCAAATTTTGGTATTTTTCAGAGATAAAACTATAGGTAATAACCTCTTGATAACCACGATTAACCAAGCTTTGCATAATGTCATACTGGCTAATATCAGCCTCAGAAATGGTGCTAATGCTGGATTCTAAAGATAGTTTTTGTACGGGTAATTTGTCATAACCATACAGCCTTGCCAATTCTTCAATTAAATCAACAGGGATTCGAATATCAAACCTAAAACTTGGCGGGATAATGACCCATGAATTGTTGGTTTTTTGCGATATTTCAAACCCAAGATTGATAAACTTTTGTTCAATCCAATCAGAATCCAACGCAAAACCTAGAATTTTTTGAATTTTTTCTTGATTAATGCTAATTGGCTTTAATTTTGGCAATGCATTTTTATCAATACAAGCATTGATTTTGCTTGCTTGACCGCCACAAATTTCAACAATAAGTTGTGTGGCACGCTCCATTGCCAACTCAGTCATATTAAAATCCACACCACGCTCAAAACGTAAAGATGACTCAGTATGCAAGCCATAGCTTCTGGCTTTTCCTGCAATAGAGATTGGCTCAAAAAATGCACTTTCTAATAATATATTGCTAGAGTTGCTTTGAGTAGCACTTGACATACCACCCATAATGCCTGCAATAGCAAGCACTGAGCCACCATCAGCAATGACCAAAGTATCCTCTTTTAGCTTTACTATGATTTCATTTAATAACTCAATCTGTTCACCAGATTTGGCCATTCTAACTTTGATATCACCCTCTAACTTCGACAAATCAAACCCGTGCATTGGCTGACCTAATTCTAATAAAACAAAATTGGTAATATCAACCACAGGCGAATGCAGTTGCTGACCAGAGCGTACTAACTTATCAGCCATCCATTTAGGTGTTTTAACTGTATTATCAATGCCTATAATGGTTCTTGTTAAATACTTTGGACAAGCTTGCGTATCGCTAACACTAGCGCCAATGGCACAATCGCCTTGTGCAAGCGCCTCAAATTCTGGCAAATTAAACGCCAGATTATAATGAGCACTCAGCTCACGAGCAACGCCTAAAACTGAAAAGCAATCACCACGATTAGGCGTGACGTCTAATTCAATAATATGATCATCAAGATTTAAATATGCTCTGATATCTTGCCCAATGGGTGCATCGTTTTCAAGCTCGGCAATACCTTCTGATGAATCGGTGATGCCTAATTCAGACTCTGAACAAATCATACCAAACGACTCAACGCCTCGCAGTTTGGCTTTTTTAATCTTCAAACCATCAGGCAACTCAGCACCAACCGTGGCAACAATCACTTTCAAGCCTGAGCGAATATTTTTAGCACCACAAATGATTTGTAAATTTTCAGCCTCGCCCACATCCACTTGGCACAAATTTAACTTATCAGCATCGGCATGTTTTTCGCAAGAAATAACATAGCCCACCACAACACCTTTAAAAGCTGGCGCAATAGGTGCAATGCCATCAACCTCAAGCCCTGCCATGGTTAATTGTTCTGCTAGTGCTTCATCAGTTACGTTTGGATTGACCCATTCACGCAACCAATTTGATAAAATATTCATCTAAATTGCCTCAGAAAACGACTGTCATTTTCAAAGAAAAGACGCAAATCATTCACACCATAACGCAACATTGCCAAGCGCTCAATCCCTATGCCAAATGCCAACCCAGTATAAATCTCTGGATCAATATTAACTGATGACAACACATTAGGATGAACAACACCACAACCCAAAACCTCAAGCCAACCTGTTTTTTTGCAAACTCGACAGCCTACGCCATGGCAAATAACACATTCAATATCAGCCTCTGCAGAGGGTTCAGTGAATGGAAAATACGAAGGACGAAAACGCACTTTTAAATCCTCTTGTTCAAAATAAGCACGTAAAAAATCAATCAACAAACCCTTAAGTTGTGCAAAATTTGCGTGTTTATCAACAATCAAACCTTCAACTTGGTGAAACATGGGGGTGTGTGTAATGTCTGAATCACAACGATAAACCCGCCCAGGTGCAATAATACGTAACGGTGGTTTTTGTTTTTCCAATGTGCGAATTTGCACAGGAGAAGTGTGGGTTCTTAGTACCGTATTTTTATCAAAATAAAACGTATCATGCATGGCACGTGCTGGGTGGTGTTGAGGGATATTAAGTGCGGTAAAATTATGAAAATCGTCTTCTATTTCAGGACCTATCGCCACCTCAAACCCATTTTTTGCAAATAGAGATTGAATGCGATTAAGTGTTATTGTGATTGGATGTAGCCCACCCATTTCAGCATTACGACCTGGTAGAGAGACATCTATTTTTTCACTCAATAAACGCTTTTCTAATGCAACAAGCTCTAAATGATTTTTTTTATCAGTTAGCAATGTTTGTATATTAACTTTAGCCCGATTAATGGCTTCGCCCATTTTAGGACGTTGCTCTTTTGAGAGTTTGCCCAAACCTTTTAATAAAGCGGTTAGTTCGCCTTTTTTACCTAAAAAACTGACTCTTAAATCTTCAAGCTCTTGTAAGTTTTGTGTTTTTGCAATAGAAGTGTTGGCTCTATTAAGAATAGCATCTATCACAATCACCAGCCAAATTATTGGCGTGTTAAACGCACTGTTTGTCCACTATGAATAACGTAGACTTGATCGCCAACTCTCAGCCCTTGTTGAGATTTTTGCACAAAAACTTTGATTTTCCCATTGTTTAACTTAATCATAAATTCAAACCCAGTTTCAGCAGTTGCGCTTTCTTCAACAGTTTGACCTGCTATTGCGCCAAGTAAACCGCCTATAATGGCGGCAGGTATTTTATCTCTTTCACCACCCACTGCACTGGTTGCAATAGCGGCACCTAAGACCGTACCAACACCAGAACCCAAAGCTTTAGAACCAGATAATTTAATGGGTTTAATAGAAATAATGCGCCCTTCTGACACGCTAGATAATTTGCCAGTCTCCGTAGAAGAATAAGTATTTGCACCTCTTTCATCTTGGGTAAATCGATTCATTGACGATTGACAAGATGATAGAAATATAACGAACAACGCTAATAAAACAATTTTACTGTTCATGCCTAACTCCTATCATTATTTTTACAAAATATTATGCAACTAAAGCCTGTTTTGCCTGATCTGCAATTTTTGCAAATGCCGCTTTATCAAAAATAGCGATATCCGATAAAACTTTGCGATCAATTTCAATGCCTGCTTTGCTCATGCCATCAATCATTTTTGAATAACTTAAACCATTATTACGTGCCTCAGCATTAATACGCACAATCCAAAGCCTGCGAAACTGACGGCGTTTTTGCCTACGGTCACGATACGCATACTGCCCTGCTTTGATAACAGCCTGTTTAGCAACACGATACACTTTTGAACGTGCACCATAATAACCCTTGGCTTTCTTTAAAATTTTCTTATGTTTAGCGTGCGCTTGCACACCTCTTGATATTCTTGCCATTTTTTTACACTCCTTAACTATACGGTAACATTTTACGAACCATTGGGACATCTACTTTTTCAATAGAATCTGGTGCACGCAAACTACGTT
Organism: Candidatus Ruthturnera sp.; assembly: GCA_030599095.1. Taxonomy (GTDB): domain Bacteria; phylum Pseudomonadota; class Gammaproteobacteria; order PS1; family Pseudothioglobaceae; genus Ruthia. The sequence continues at coordinate 34,881 of JAUVOQ010000004.1, read as the reverse complement.
TTCTAGAAGTGCTCTTTTTAGTCAAGATATGACGTAAGTGAGAGTGTTTACATTTATAACCACCACTGGCAGTTTTTTTGAAGCGCTTTGCAGCGCCTCTATTGGTTTTTAACTTCGGCATCATTTACTCCTCTTTTAGCCCTATCAGGCTTTTATATTTTCAGGTTTTTAAGCCTTACTTTTTCTTCGATTTGGGTGCCAGCATCATGCCAAGCTGACGACCCTCTAGTTTTGCCTTTTGTTCTACATTGGCAAATTCTTGCGTATCCTTTTCAATTCTATCTAACATTTCCATACCCAATTCCTTGTGTTGCATTTCGCGACCACGGAACCAAATACTGACTTTAACCTTGTCACCATTATCTAAAAATTTTACCAAATTTCTAAATTTAATTTGATAATCCCCTTCTTCAGTGCCTGGACGATATTTAATGGTTTTAACCATGTTTCTTTTTTGTTTCTTTTTGGTTTCTTTCTTTTGTTGCTTTAATTCATAAAGAAACTTACCAAAATCCATAATTTTACAAACAGGTGGCTGAGCATTGGGAGAAACCTCAACTAAATCTAATTCAGCATCCGTTGCTTTTTGCTTCGCTATATCTATATTAACAATACCAAGTTGCTCGCCTTTGGCGTCAATCAATCGAACCTCTGCTACTCTAATAGCGTCATTAATTCGAGTTTTTACTTTATTTGTTTTTTTAATAATGTCTCCTGATTCACTTTTTCTAAAAACGCTTCAATACTCATTGCGCCTAAATTTTCACCACCACGTTGTCGCACTGAAATTTGACCTTTCTCCATCTCACGATCACCCGCCACTAAAATATAAGGGTAACGTTGTAACGAGTGCTTGCGTATTTTAAAGCCTATCTTCTCATTTCGCAAGTCTGAAATGACTCTAAGTCCTTGTTTTTTTAACTTTTTAGTCATATCAACAACAAACTCTGCCTGTTTTTCAGAAATATTAATAATAACCGCTTGAATAGGCGCTAGCCAACAAGGGTACGCACCCCCGTAATGTTCAATCAAAATACCCACAAATCGTTCTAGTGAACCCAAAATTGCACGGTGCAACATGACAGGGGTTTGCTTGACGCTGTCCTCGTCAATAAATTGTGCACCCAAGCGCCCTGGCATAGAAAAATCCACTTGCAAAGTGCCACACTGCCACTGCCTATCTAGGCAATCTTTAAGCACAAATTCAATTTTAGGTCCATAAAATGCACCCTCGCCTTCTTGCAATTCCCATGTAATGTCTTTGGCATCAAGTGCTTCTGCTAATGCCGCTTCGGCCTTGTCCCATACCTCGTCTGAACCCACACGATTTTCTGGACGAGTTGAAAGCTTGATATCAACTTTATCAAAGCCAAAATGCTTATACACAGCAAAAGTCAAGTCAATAAAGCTTGAGACCTCATTTTGAATTTGCCTAGGCGTACAAAAAATATGACCATCATCTTGTACAAAATTACGCACACGCATAATACCGTGCAATGTCCCTGAAGGCTCATTACGATGGCACGAACCAAACTCTGCCAAGCGCAGTGGCAAATCCCGATAAGATTTTAAGCCTTGATTATAAATTTGGATATGTGCAGGGCAATTCATGGGTTTTACAGCATAATCACGATTTTCACTACTGGTGGTAAACATGACATCGCCAAATTTATCCCAATGACCTGATTTTTCCCAAAGACTTTTATCAATTAATTGTGGCGTATGCACCTCTTGATAAGCGTTGTCTTTAAAAATACCGCGCATATATTGTTCAACCAATTGGTACAATGTCCAACCTTTAGCGTGCCAAAACACCATGCCTGGCGCTTCTTCTTGCATGTGGAATAAATCTTGGATTTTGCCAATTTTACGATGGTCACGCTTTGAAGCCTCTTCCAATCTGTGCAAATGTGTTTCTAAATCTTGCTTACTCGCCCAAGCTGTGCCGTACACACGCTGTAACATTTCATTATTAGAATCACCACGCCAGTAAGCACCTGCCAATTTCATTAATTTAAAGGCTTTTAACTTGGCGGTTGAAGACACATGTGGCCCACGACAAAGGTCAATAAAATCCCCTTGCTTATACAAAGATAGTGTTTGATCAACAGGAATTGACTCAATAATTTCAGCCTTGTAATACTCACCCTTATCTTTAAAAAATTCTAACGCCTCATCACGACCCATCTCAAATCTTTCAATCTTAAGATTTTGCTTAACCAACTTGTGCATGTTTTTTTCAATTTTGGCTAAATCACCCTCTGAAAAGCCATCTTTATACGCAAAATCATAATAAAAACCATTCTCAATCACAGGACCAATTGTCACCTGTGCATCTGGATAAAGCATCTGCGTGGCTTGCGCCAACAAATGCGCTGTAGAATGGCGAATAACTTCAAGCCCTTTATCATCACTCGCTGTGATAATTGCAAGACTGGCATCTGCCTTGATTAAAAATGACGTATCAACCAACTGACCATCAACCTCACCAGCCAATGCCGCTTTAGCCAAACCCGAACCAATAGACTTTGCCACTTGCACAACGCTAACGGCTTGCTCAAATGTTTTTTGGGTTCCGTTTGGTAAGGTGATTATTGGCATTAAAGAATATAAAAATAAAAGGTAGGTATTTTACTTTATTGAATCGCTTAAATGATGTTCTTTAAAATTTTCAGCCTGTTCAAAAATATCCCTGTAAACTTCATCTCGTTCTATAGGTGGATAGCCATATTCATCTAGCAATAATATCAATCCGACCTTCAAAGCAGATTTAATATCATCTCGTTTATTCCAGTCAGGAAATCTTGCCTGAGTATCTACTAAGTCTTTTATTGCTTTTGCTAAATCAATAAGTTTGTTCTCTGGATATTTGAAGTCATATTTAACACACAATTCTTTCAGAATGTCATAAAAAGCTTTTTGCTCAAAATCAATGCCCAATTTATCTCCTGCTGAAAATTCTTTTTGCACGTCCCAAATCAAATTGGCTAAGTGTTCTGCCATCTCTTCATAAACCTCACTACGCAAAACATCATCTTCTTTTCGTTCATTGTATTTCTCAACTAAGGATTGCATTTTCTTGGAAAAATCAACGCCTTTAACTTTATTAACTTTTTTAATTTTTGCAATGGCTTGTGCTAAGAGTTGTTGTAATAACTTTATTTTTGTATTGGGCAGTTTTATCTTATCAATTTTCGCTAAATAATCTTCATCAAAAATATCTTGCTCAGTTTCTGCCTCATTGCCCAATTTAAAAATTTCTTCAATGCCATCACTTTTTAAAGCATCCCTTATCATTTTACGAACTTTAGCATTCATTTGAGCAGTGTCAGGTGCATTGCCTTTTGTTAGTTTAAAAACGATTGAGCGAATGGCCAAATAAAAATGCACAAAATCCCTTTCTACTTGCGTTAATTGCTCACTACCTGCACAAATATCATAAGCGGCTTTTAGGCGTTTTACCAGCCCCATAAAACGAATTTCAAGCACTTTGGTTAGTTGCACGTATTCAGCCCCCCTATTCAAAGCATCTAACTGTTCTAATGCAGTGCCATTAAAATAGTTTGAGCCATCAAATTGATGGAAAACTTTGACCAATAAATCCAAATGATTTCTAACGATGATTAAAGATTCTTGCAAGTCCTCAAAGTTTTCTCTTTCACCTTGATTGTATTTGGCTAAAGCAAGATTCATTTGCTTTTTAATGCCAATATAATCAATCACCAAGCCTTTGTTTTTGCGTTTAAATTTTCGATTTACTCGTGAGATGGTTTGGATGAGATTGTGCTGTCTGATGGGTTTGTCAATATAAATTGAATCCAAAAAAGGCACATCAAAACCTGTTAGCCACATATCAACCACAATGGCAATTTTGAAATTAGATTTTTCGTTTTTAAATTGCTTGCCCAGTTCTTTGCGATAATCCTTTGTACCCAATAAATCATACATCTCTTTTGGGTCGTCTTTTCCTCTGGTCATGATCATTTTGATGCGTTCCATTGGTTTGATTTCCCTTTTTTCTTTATAGGTAAGTTCAGCGCCCTGTTCTGCAATTTTTACTTCTGCCCATTCAGGTTTTAGTTCAATTACATTTTTATAAAAATTATAGCCAATGTCACGGCTACTACAAACAAACATCGCCTTTGCTTTAACGGTTGCACCCTCTGATACTCTTTTCTCATAATGCGTTACAAAATCTTGCGCCAACGCTTGCAGACGGTCTGGGTCACCAAGAATAACATTCATGGTGGTGGTTGCTTTTTTGCTGGCCTCTATTTGATAATCATTCGCCCCTTCTTTTGTCGCTGCTGCATAGTAGGCTTCTATTTTTTCTAATTCGCTATTGTGCAAGGCAACCTTGGCTGCTCGCCCTTCATAAACAATCCGCACTGTGATTTCATCCTTTACCGACTGCGTCATAGTGTAGGCATCTACAACCTTACCAAATACTTTTAAAGTTGCATCTATTGGTGTGCCTGTAAATCCCACAAAAGTTGCATTGGGTAGTGAATCATGTAAGTATTTAGCAAAGCCATAAGTCTTTTTTACCGCCCTGAGCGTGGTAATAATTTTTTGGTCTAAATTGGTTTGGCTTCTGTGGGCTTCATCTGAGATGCAAATCACATTGCCTCTTTTGGTTAATAATTCTGTGTCTTGTGTAAATTTATGAATCGTGGTTAAGAACACACCACCACTTTGTCGCCCTTGAAGTAGCCCCCTTAATTTAGCTCTACTTTCAACACTTTTAACATTATTATCACCAATAAAACTTTTAGCATTGGTAAATTGCCCTGAAAGTTGATCGTCTAAATCTGATCTATCTGTGATGAGTACAATGGTTGGGCTTTGAAAATAAACACTTTTCATCAACAAACGAGTGAGATAAAGCATGGCAAAACTCTTGCCACTACCCGTTGCCCCAAAATAAGTACCGCCCTTGCCATCTCCATCAGGCTTTTGTGCTTTTTTAATATGATCATACAACGCACGTGCCGCATAATATTGAGGATAACGGCACACTATTTTCTCACATTGATTGGACGTATCAGGCAGATAGATAAAATTTTGAATAATATCCCTTAATCTGTCTTGGTTTAGCATGCCTTGAACAAGTGTAAACAGGCTATTAATCCCATCAACCTCACTCGCCAAACCTGCCACACGTCGCCAAGCGTAATAAAACTCGTAAGGCGCAAAAAATGAACCTGCTTTGTTATTCACACCATCACTAATCACACAAAAAGCATTGTATTTAAACAGCGTTGGAATGTCTCGCTGATAACGCACGGTTAATTGTGTATAAGCATCGTAAATAGTGGCTTCTTCCCTAATGGCAGATTTAAACTCAAACACCACCACAGGTATGCCGTTAATATAAAGTATGCCGTCAGGTATTCGCCTTTCTGCCCCGAGTATTTCTAACTGATTGACAAATTTATATAGATTGTCATTATGCTTTGAATAATCAATTAAATATAGCCAAATATCTTTTTTTGAGCGATCTTCTCGCTTGAGTGTAAAACCATCGGCAAGCCAACGCATGATTTTTTTATTACTTCGATATAAATCACTTGCTGGCAAATGTTTAAGCTGGGCAATGACCGCCTGAATTTCCACATCGGTAATGCCCTCTTGCTGATAATGCTTGGCTAAATAACGCCTCAAATCCGCCTCAATCAAAACCTCATCATCCGCCCTAACCATAGAACCACCCACATGATGGGGATAACGCTCATTACTTAATAACGCTATAAAAGCCTGCTCTAATTTTGCTTCTGTAAATTTCATTTTTTCAAGTTTTAAGATTGGGTTAGCCCTTTTATAGCACCGTGTTGAGTGGTTGTTCGGAAATCCCGAACAACCAGTTTTTCCTGCAATTCTCCTTCTTGAAAAATATGTTTAATATGCGCACTAATGGTCGCTTTTGACTTTTGAAAAAGCCCGCCCATCTGAGCCTGATTAAGCCAAACGGTTTCATTCTCAATCAAAACATCTACTTTAATTTGTTGATTGTCTGTGGTGTAGAGTAGGAAATTTGTTGGGGTTGGTTTCATTATTTTAAAAATACTTTAGTTGACAATAAGTTTCTATTTCGGTCTTATCGTCTTTGCTTCGGTAGACAATTGTTTTTGTGCATTAACGAATGTAAGCAAAAGATTGAGGGGCTTGTTTTATATTAAAATCTCGCAGTTCTTTGTGTTTTTTATATTTTTTGTAGCTCTTTACCTTGATGGCGTAGCCACTTTCTTTTCCATCAAAATAATTATCATAAAAACTCTTATCAATTCCAGCATATTTCATCGTTTCATTCCACAAATCAACAAGATTTAACGACAAAATATTATCTATTTCAAATTCGCCAATAATTTTACTTATCGGGCTTGATGCGTAAACAATAACCTTTTTAACAGGGCGATTTTTGAAAATTGACCTTCTAAATTCATAATGTTTTTCACCTGAAAAAATTAAATTGGCATATTTTGGTTTAATCGATAATAAAACGCTCATTTGTTGCCGACTCCTTTAATATTAGTTCAAATTGTTCTTTGGTAATTGGCTCAAATCCTCTTGGGGCACTATCTACATTTTTTATGATATTCAATTCAATTAGCTTATTCATATTTAATCGCTTAGGAAAAGAATACAGATATAAAAATTTAACAATAAACGGTCTATTGTTAGGAATATGATTCCAATGTTTTAATAATTCCTCATCAGAAAAAACACTGCCTTTTTTACATAGGCTTATAAACATTTCTTGATTTGGTATATTTTTGTAAACACTATCTACTATGCCAATCGTGGTTATAACACTTTTATGAAATCCGCCTGTTCTGTAAAATAAAATAATATCCCCCTCATTCAAATTCTTATTGATAGATCGACTAATATAAACTTTTTGTATCGCATTTCTATGGGGCTTATTATCAATAAAATTTTCAGGTTTTTCATTATCTAAAATAGAATCAGGCAATAATTCGGTATGATACTGTGGATAGATTGGGACAACAAGAATCTGTCTGTTTCTATCTATAAAAGGATAGGTAAATTTTGGGTCGTTTTTATTTGGAATTGGATGAAAATCTTTTATATACACTTGCTCGTCACCAGTAGGTGTAGATTTAATCCCATGATGTGTAAAACCCCAATCTTTTAATAATGAAATAAGAAATTCTTGATTATCAGTTTTTTTAAAAATGGTTACATAGATTTCATCAACATTATGTCTTAATGCATTATCAAAAATAATTTTTAAAAATCTTTCTCCTAATTTATATCCAGTAGATATAACCTTAAAAGTTCCAATTTTTAATCTTTTCTTTGGGGGTAATTTTGGCTGTATATCCGTATAATTTTCTTGTTCCGTTTCAACTTTTACATATAAAAAAGCCACTATTTTTTGGTCTTGAGATTTGCACACATAAGAGACCTCTTCTGCTTTTGAATTAAACCATCCGTCAAAGCCTTGATAATCATCACGAAAAGAATCAAAAAACGAATCCCGTATATCCAATTTTCCAAAATAAGATCGTTTAACTGACAAGGTTTTATAATCAGATAATTCTGGATTTTCAGTCGTTACTTTTTCTAAAAAATCATTAATCGAAAAGACTAAATGTTCAATATTTAGTAACGTTGCTTTTTTATGTATCCCTCTATCTTCAGTAATTAAATAGTCAATTCGCTTCGCAAAGACTTCTTTTAATAGCGAGGTATCTATTTTGTCATTGTCAGTTGTATCAAATTTATCTCTTATCGCTTGAATTTCATCTGATTCGGGTGCTTGTGTTTTAAGTAAGTTATAATTTTTAATTTTTGTTTCTATCGTTGCCACAACTTGTGCGTCTTTATATTTTCTGATTTCTTGTATAGATAATGGAGAAATACATTTTTCATAATGTAGTTTATCTAGCCAATTAAATAAAACACCAATATCTTTATTTATGACTCTATTAGCCTCTCTATGTAGTAATATATTAGTATCTAGTAATATTTTCATAAAAATTCTTTAATAAATTTTAAAACATTCTTAAGGTCATTATTCACATCAAACTTTTTATAAGGAACGCCTAATTCTTTTGCAATATATTTTGAATGCTCTAATTCTCTATTTTGAAAAGACGAAAGCAACTCGTTGTTATATAAAATTCCATCTCGCTTAGAGTTTTTATTTTGTATGTTATCGATGGAGTCATGCAAAATAATAATAGCCTTGATAGGAATTTTAAGAAAAGTATTTAATGGTATGTCCTTTATTTCATAAGTCTTGTTTAATAAGCAAAAATGCCCGTCTAATAGAGTAAGTTTTACCTTTTCCACATATTTATCGATGGCGGCTATTAACTTATCCTGATTTTTATTTATATTAACGACTTTTTTATTTTTATCATTAATCGGTTCTTTATTTAAGGATTTAATCAGATGGCTGGCAGAATAGTGATTCACATCAATATTCTTAAAAACCTTTTTACAGAATGTTGTTTTCCCTACCCCATGAATACCGCCAATAAATATTATATTTTTCATACTTGTATTTTGCCTGATATTAGTTTGGGTAGTAGAGTATCACGCAGTTTTGTTAGGGTTTGTGTTTCATTGTTCATTAAAGAATTTCTTTTGTAGTAAGTTTTACTTATGCTTTCAAAAAAATTTACAATATTTTCACTTGGAATAATTATCTGCAATCTGTTTAAATCTTTTGGATAAATATGAGGTTGTGCACTGCCAGTTTGCATATCAAAAATTTGTTTTTGTCTTAAACTCAGCCAATGATAAAAGTAATAAACATTGTCTTCAAAATCTTTACTTATAAATGAACAATCAGAAGCCCAAATATTGGTCAAATTTAATTTTATAAAACCAGCATTTGCTCCAGAAGAGCTAACTGTAATTACAGGTTGTGTTGCATTAGATTTGTTATGAAATCCTGCTGGTTTCATACCTCCAGCAATTACAGGAATAGTGCCTAAAATAAAATTGCTCTTAGTAATGTTTTTACCTCTTTTAATCTCTACCACTTTACCTAAGTTTTTCACTTCCCAACCCTCGGGAATCCATTTTTTGAGCTTGTTGTTAAAAACAAAACGATTGGGGAATAGGTTTTGTGTGGTTTTGGGGAGGGTGGATTTTGTGGTTTTGCGTTTTTCTGCTTGGGTTTTTAGAGGGTCGGGGATTGGGTTGCCTGCTTTTAGGGCATTGTCAATGACGGGGTCAAAATTAACAAACCAACTTTTAAATAGCGTTTGTGCCATGGTTTCTAAAGTTTGGTTGATTTGGCGATTTAAGGCTATTTTGTCGTCTAATTTTCCCAAAATATGGGCAATGGCTTTCTGTTCTGATAGTGACGGTAGATTTATTTTTATTGTTTTTAATGCTGATATTGTGATTGCTTGTTGTGTACTACCAATCGTAATATTGTCTATGGCTTGTTTGGCTAATAACGATGTAAACCAAATATACAAAAAATCTGGACTAATACAATCTTTATACTCTTTAAACCAAGTTAAATTACCATCTTTAAAATAAAATATTTCATCTTTTTGAACTTTGTAGGGAACTCCTAAAGTCCCTACCGAAGTTAATAAAATATCATTGTGTTTTGGTACGCCAAATTTATTTTCAATTTCTTTAAATCGCTTTTCAGATATGTATAACGGTGTGGAAATTATATTTCCTTTGTGTTTTTCTATTATTTCTTTTGACCTAAAAAATGCCACTCCACTATTCACATATTCTTTTGCAAAAATTCTTTTACTTGACTGGATGTTTAATACATCCCCTAACTCAACCACTCGCCACCCACTCGGCAAGTCATTTTTTTTCATTGTCGTATTTAAATTATTCACTGTTTATCATTAACAATTGTCCTTTTTAAGGTTCTACTGCCTTCTATTTGAACTGTTGCAAAAAATGCAACAGTTGATTTTTCATCCAATTCCTTTTCGGAAAAAATATTTTTTATATGTCTTGATATGCCTGATTTATCAGCTCCGAACAATTGGGAGATGTCTTTTAAACTTGCCCAAATTGTTTCATTATTGACATCTAAATTTAGCTCAATTGAGCCATTATCCGCTTGATAAACTGCTAATTTTTTATTCATAACCCAAGCCTTTTAGATTTTGCTTAATATCTTGGTCTAGTTTTTTGGCATCGCTCATTTGTTTAAATAAGGTTTGGGTCAAATCTTGCATTAGGATTTCAAAGGTCTCTGAATCGTCCTCCTCTTCTTCTATACCGACATATCGCCCAGGGGTAAGGACATCATCATTGGCTTTAATCTCATCAATGGTGGCAGATTTGCAAAAACCTAAACTGTCTTGATAATCACCATCTTTTGCCTCACCTCGCCAAGCGTGATAAGTGCGGGTGATTTTTTCAATATCCTCTGTGGTCAGTTGTTTGTGCACTCTGTCAATCATTGAACCTAGGTTTCTAGCATCAATAAATAAGGTTTCACCCGTGCGGTTTCGGTGACTGCCTCGCTGATCGGTAAAGGTTTGTTTGGTTTTATTACGGGTCAAAAACCATAAACATACGGGGATTTGCGTGGTGTAGAAAAGCTGGCCCGGCAAGGCAATCATACAATCAACCAAATCATTATTGATGATTTGCTGTCTAATATCGCCTTCGCCTGAGGTGTTAGAACTCATTGAGCCATTTGCCAACACAAACCCTGCCGTGCCACTGACTGAAAGTTTGCTTAACATGTGCAATATCCAAGCGTAGTTAGCATTGCCAGCAGGGGGTGTGGGATAGACTGCCCAACGGGCATCATTTGTTAATTCGTTTTTATTTCGCCATGCTTTTTGGTTAAACGGCGGATTGGCTAAGATAAAATCAGCCTTTAAATCAGGGTGTTGGTCATTAAAAAACGTATCAGCTGGCACAACCCCTAAATTGGCGCTGATTGAGCGAATAGCAAGGTTCATTTTTGCCAATTTATAGGTGGTTTGTGTGTATTCTTGCCCATAAATTGAGACCTCCTTTTTGTTGCCATGATGTTGGGTGATAAACTCAACACTTTGCACAAACATACCGCCTGAACCACAGGCAGGGTCATAAATAATACCTTGATAAGGCTCTAGCATTTGGCTTAACAATTGCACCACACATTTTGGCGTATAAAACTCACCACCCCCTTTGCCCTCTTTAGAGGCAAAATGTGATAAAAAATACTCATAAACCCTGCCAACAATGTCATTTTGTGCATCGCTCAAGGTGTCAATATCATTGATTTTGTCAATCAGTGCGGCTAGTTTTTCAGTGTCCAACCCTAGACGAGAAAAATAATTATCAGGCAATGCGCCTTTTAAGGCGGGGTTGTTTTTTTCAATCGTGCTGAGTGCGGTATCAATTTTTAAAGCAATGTCATTTTGTTTGGCGTTTTTGATGATAAAGTCCCAACGAGAACGCTCTTCTAAAAAGAAAACATTACTCATGTTGTAAAATTCTTTCCTCTCTATGTATTTTTTTTTGCCTTGTTTGATTAACTCATCTCTGCAACGGATGAACTTATCGCTGGCAAATTTTAAAAATATCAACCCTAAAACGACATGTTTATACTCTGAAGACTCAACCGAACCACGTAATTTATCGCATGATTGCCAAAGGGTTTCTTCGATTGATTTTGGCTTCTGTTTCATGGTTAGATTGCCTTGTGAATTTGCTCAATCATGAGTTGTAATGAAGTGCTGCCTCGCCACTGATTGATAGATAGTTTGTAGGCAATTTGCACTTTCGTGTTCTTAAGCGGTGGTTGGAAAAATGCAATGGCGTCAAATACTTGGATGTTGTCCTTGAGTTTTAGGCGGCATTTTAGATGTTTTTCGCCGACTACTTTTTGTTCAATAATGTCAAACTCAGCATAAAAAATTGGCTCATCAAACCCTTGACCCCAAGGCCCAGCATCGACTAATAATTGTGCGTTGTCTAAAGACAATTCAAATGCTTCTAATTCGCCATCAGTTAGCAGTTCAACTTTGGGTATTTGGTTGTCTAAATGGGTTTGAATCGCATTCGCAAACACTTGTTCAAAATTAACAAAATTTTCAGGCTTAATGCTTAATCCTGCTGCCATGGCATGACCACCAAATTTTAAAATTAAATCAGGATTTTGCCGATCTAATAAATCTAATAAATCTTTGATATGCACGCTAGGAATGGAACGAATAGAGCCTTTTAAGTCACTGCCCGATTGGGCAAATACGGCTACGGGACAATGGTAGTCTTCTTTGAGTTTACCAGCCACAATGCCGACAATACCCTCATGCCAAGACACATCAAACAAACTGATGGCAAATTTACCTTTTGTCACTTTTTGTGTGTCCACAATGGCTTGTGCTTGTTCTTGCATAAGGGTTTGCGCTTGTTTGCGCTTTTGATTAAAGACTTCTAACTCTTGGGCGTAGCGCCGAGCATCATTCATATCATCGGTTAACAAGCATTTAATACCACGAGAAATATCGCTCAAACGACCTGCTGCATTTAGGCGTGGTGCGACTGAAAAGCCTAAATCACTAGCACGTAAGGTTGCACTTGGTCGATTTGCGATTTCCAGTAGTGCCAAAATACCAGGGGCACATTTTTTTTGTTGAATGCGTTTAATGCCTTGGTCAATTAAAATTCTATTATTTTGGTCAAGTTTTACCACATCAGCCACTGTGCCAAGTGCAACCAAATCCAGCACATTTCGCAAATCTGGTGGGGTGATGTTATGATGGGTGAAATAGTCTGACTTAATTAAATGAGTTTTAAAAGCTGAAAACAAGTAAAAACACACACCAACACCTGCTAAATTTTTGCTTAAAAATTCACAACCTTTAAGATTGGGGTTGATGATGGCATCTGCTTCAGGTAGGGTTTTACTGGGCAAGTGATGATCGGTGATGATTACCTGAATATTTGATGATTTTGCCAGTTTTACCCCATCAAAACTTGAAATGCCGTTGTCAACCGTGATAATCAAATTAGGTTGTTTTTCTTGAATGGCTAGTTTTACAATGTCCTCACTCAAACCATAGCCATGTTCAAAGCGATTAGGGACTAAAAAATCAACAAATTTTGCCCCCATCATGCGCAATGACTTGAGCGCTACAACAGATGCAGTTGCGCCATCACAATCAAAATCGCCAACAATCAAGATACGTTTTTGATTAAGCAAGGCTTGTTCAAGTAAAATAAGTGCGGTGTTCAGTTGGAGAAAATTAGGCGTTAAAAGATGGGCAAGATTTAAGGATAAGTGCGATTCTGCCACACCACGAGCGGCATAAATTTTCTTTAAAAAAGTGGGAATATCATCTGAATATGAATCAAATAAACCTTGCTCTATTGTTCTAGTAAGCATCGCTCACTGCTCGAATATGAGCATCAAAGGATTTGTCAGAACTTTTACTACCGCCATAGAAAAATGGCACATCAATTGCGATATCAATATCTTGTTCATCCGTACTCCAGTAGGATTTACGCTTGGTGTTTGGAAAAAATTCTAGATTAACAAGCAAGTCATTATCACCATAAACCAATAAAGTCCGCAATTCTGACTCGCTAGGTAGACGCCAAACACTTTGTTTACACAGTTTAGTTTGATTTAAGGCATCAATAAAAGTCTGTGTGTTGCAATTTTTACCCCAGTGACAATGATGGCTGTAATCACCATTATTAACCCCTGATTTACCATCAAACCAAGTATAGGTGTTGTTCGCATCTTGTAATCCTTTGTTGTTTAGCTTAACTTCCCACGTTAATTTAGATTGAGTATCAAGCACACATTGATGATTTTTAGCCTGACGATCAAGAATATTACCCTGCGCTGAGACCTTAATTAGTTGCGCATTGGCAGCCAAAATATAAATAAAAAAAGATAAAAAAATAATTATTTTATGCATTGATAATCAACTGTTTAATTCGCTCTGCACTAGCAGGCGCCATACTCAAACCATTACGAAAGTGACCAGTATTTATGAATAAATGTTCAAATTGCTCATGCCTACCTAGTATAACCTTACCAGAAACACTTGCTGGTCTGAAACCAGACCAGTGATGTTCAATATTTGCACTCAATAAAACTGGGAATCTTTGATAGGCAAATTCATGTAGTGATTTTTGCACACCAATATCAATACTACCATCAAAACCAACATTTTCCATGCTTGAGCCTACCAATATTCGCCCATCTACTCTTGGAATAATATACCTACCTTGATCCAGTACAATATTTTTAACCACGCCCTTGGTTGATTTTAAAACAATCATTTGTCCTTTTATTGGGAAAATTTTATCAGTAAGATTTAGCCATTTTGAACTCCATGCGCCAGAACAAGCAACAATATCTTGTGCAAAATAATCTTTATCTTTGGTTTTTACGCCAATGGCTTGATTGTTCTTTATGAGTAAATCACTCACCTTGGCATGTTCAATAATGCTCACTCCTTTGTTTAAAATATCAACCTTTAAGGCTTGCAATAACCTTGGGTTTCGAACCTGAGCAATATTGGTAAACAATGCACCATCAGCATGAGGTTGATAACTAACGTGGTATTTATCCATCCATTGTACTGCCAATGGCGAGTCGTATTCATCCATCATTAATAAACCAGATTGGATATATTGTGGGTCAATGCCTGTGTCTTTGAAAATTTGCAAACATAAGTGCGCATAAATTGCTTGCGAAGCAAAACTTAACTCATTGGTCAAATCATCATAATGCCAAGGATATAATGGGCTAATAATACCGCCACCCGCCCAAGATGACTCTTTGCCACATTCACGCTGATCTAGCAAAGTAACGCTAGCACCTGCCATTGCCAGCATTCTTGCACTCATCATGCCGATAATACCACCACCGATGATTAAACAATCACTCATTTTTTCCAATCCACTATTATCAATAATATCACGCCAATACTAATAAAAATATCAGCAAAATTAAAAATTGGATAGTTAAATTCGGCATAATGAAAATCAATAAAATCAACCACAAAGCCATTAGCAATTCGGTCAATCATATTGCCAAGTGCGCCTGATAAAATAAGCGCCAAACTAATCAGTTTAAACTTATACTTTAATGGCGTTGTTAGCATCCAAACACTAATAACAATACTAGCAACAGCGGAAACAATCGATAAAAAATAACGTTGCCAACCGCCACTGTCAGCTAAAAAACCAAATGCTGCACCGTAGTTGTGAGCAAAAGTTAATGAAAAAAATTCATTAATATCAACCGAATTACCAATGCCTAAATACTCATAAGCCAAAAATTTTGCCAACTGGTCAAGGGCAACCAATAGAACGACTAATAAAAAATAGTGCCTTATTTTCATGCTTTATTTGGATTAAATTTCAATATAACAACGATGGGTATTACAAACCCTACACCAATAACAATCCAAAGCAAACCACCAAGCTCTGTGTAATTCTGCGCACTAGTCACAACGCCGTCTGTTATAACCTCTCGACTCACAACAAAAATTTTGTTTAAATATTTGGTCAACAATCCGCCAGCAGTCAATGCAATATTCATCAAACTTGCCATCAAGGCGAACCAAGTGCCTTTCTTGCCTTCTGGAGCGTGAATAGCCACCAATGTTAGCATTAATACTTGAGAGATATAATCAAAAGGCGAAGAAATAGCCGTGTCAACCAATGCCACTGTTCGTGCATCAATACCCAGCCAAATATGCACATCATAATACATCGCCACAATAGGCATTGACAACAAAGTGCCAACAATGGTTAAAAAGATTAATACTTCAGCAATGTTCCTTTTAACGATAAATTTAGCAGAAAACCACATGCCAGCAAGTGCAATAGCACCAGCAATAGCAGATAATTTAGCAAAAAAAGCCTCATCAAAACCAAG
Source organism: Candidatus Ruthturnera sp. (assembly GCA_030599095.1). Taxonomy (GTDB): domain Bacteria; phylum Pseudomonadota; class Gammaproteobacteria; order PS1; family Pseudothioglobaceae; genus Ruthia. The sequence goes on along the minus strand of JAUVOQ010000004.1, from coordinate 19,022 downwards.
CACATCAATTTGCCACCAAGTAAGGCCTGCACCCACTGATGGCATTGCTCGATAAACAAAAATAACAATCATTGCCATTTTAATGTGCCTAATGGTACGCGCATCCAAATCGTTAATTAACCCTTGAAGAAAATACAACACCACGCTAAGAGAAACAATAAAAATAATTTCTTGCGAATAAGGCACGTCGTTATATCCCATTAGTACAATAAAAACAGCAAATGCCAAACCGCCAAATAATACTTGCTTATTCATAGCTGACACAGCTACCACATTTAACTTAACCAAACTCACACCCAAGATTGATAATAAAGGCACAAATAACGCAATCATAAACACCACTTCACGATTATCTTTAAAAATACTAGCCAGTTCGCCGCCAATCCAACCTGTTAAAAAGATAGCCAAACCCAATGAAAGCCTTGACAAAACCTGAATGGTGGCAAGTTCTTGATTAATTTTATCCGCACTTTGGGATTTATCAACAACCTCTGTGGTCATAGTATCAGCAACCACATCTTGTATCACAAACCCCACCACAGCAATGACACTGGCAACAATATAAACAAACTTTTTAGAAAAATCCTGCACAATGGCGTAATCACCAACAACAGCAATCATTAATACAGAACTTAATATAATTAAAACAGCACCAATATAAACATAAGACTTACGATTAGAGCCAAAAATTTGAACGCTATCAACCATTTGCCCAAAAATCATCTTAACAGTCCAAGGAGCAGTTAACCATACGGCAAGCTCAGCCAAGTCAGCGGCTGACATGTCTAACGCCTCTTTCACCCAAAAATTCTCAGCAATGGCAGTAAAAACACTACTACCATAAGAAAAATAAATCAGCAACAGGGGAATATAGCGCATTCTAAGCGCTCGAATGGGGGTTAAGAAAATATCTAACATTTTAAAAATAATAATAGCAAGAAACAGTTCATCATTATAGGTGTTGTGTAGGTTATAATTTATTTTTTACTAATAACAAAATTGGAGATTCATGGGTTTCTTAACTGGAAAAAAAGCACTCATTATTGGCGTGGCATCAAATCGCTCTATTGCTTGGGGTATTGCACAGGCTATGGCCAAGCAAGGCTGTGAAATTGCACTCACTTATCAAAACGAAAAGCTTAAAAAACGGGTTGATAAATGCGCCATAGTTTGTCACTCAAATATTGTTATTGAATGTGACGTTGCTAGTGACGAGGGTATTGAAAAAACTTTTAAAGAATTAAAAACTCATTGGGATGATTTTGATATCATCATTCATTCAGTTGCCTTTGCGCCACGTGAGGCACTAGATGGTAACTATATCCAAGCAACCACGCGTGAAAATTTTGCCACAGCGCATGATATTAGTTCATACAGTTTTACTGCACTGGCAAAAGCCGCTTATTCCATGCTTAATGACAATGGCGCTTTATTAACTGTCAGTTATTTAGGCAGTATTCGCACCATTCCAAATTACAATGTAATGGGTGTGGCTAAGGCTTCACTTGAAGCGAATGTTCGTTATATGGCGGCAGCCTTGGGGCCTGAAAAAGGCATTCGTGTTAATGCAGTTTCAGCAGGGCCAATTAAAACTTTAGCAGCCTCTGGCATTAAGAATTTTGGCAAACTGCTTGATTATGCCGCAGACAGCTCTGCACTTAAACGCAACGTAACTACTGAAGAAGTGGGCAATGTCGCCGCATTTTTATGTTCTGATTTAGCATCAGGAATCACTGGCGAAGTGACTTATATTGATTCTGGTTATAATTTTTATGACAAAGGTCCAAACTAATACATAAAGACAATTACCAATCAAACCCACCTTTAAAAAAGAACGGGGGTTTATTGTTTATTAAGATTTCCTGAAAACCTATACGATTAACAAAGGAGTTTTGGGGCCTGTCGCAAGTTTTTTAAAGGTGTGCTATTGTTGGTACTGGCTTTTAACTTGCTTTAAGATACTTTTTATATCTTCTTGCCAACGAAAAATAGTCATACGATCTTCATTGGTTTTAACCAATGGTAGGAGTGTCATTGGTGGTGTGGCAATCACTAAAGTATGTGTGCCCTCTTCCATTACTGTCATTCTTAATGGAAAAAACGGCACAATTTCAGGATATTTTTTGCTCATTTTTTTCATTTCATCATACTTGCCAAAAAATAAAATACGATATTTATCCGACTTATAATGACGCTCATTAAGCGCAAAATCACAACGTTGTAAATAAGCTGGCTTGTAATGATATGCTCTAATGGTTTTATCAAGTGCTGACCAAGCGTATGAAAATTTTGCATTAACACGCTCAATTAAAAGATCATCATGCCCTGCAAATACTGAACCAGCTAACAATAACATCTGCAATATTAAAATTCTTATTACCACAATGCCTCCTCAACCATTTCTTGCATTTTTTCTATTAGATCGCCAACCGACGACGACTGGCTCATTTGTTCATTATTAAAACGTGCCACTGCATGCTTATAGTTTTCAAGTACGACACTTACTTTGCCTTGCTCATCCTCTATAACCGTTGCTCTACATGGCAGTATAACGCCCAACCTAGGGTCTAGTTTTAAAAACTCCTGCATATTTCTAAAATTACAAAAGCGAACCACAACTTGCTTTTCATCGCCAACCTGAAACTCTCCCAAACCTTGAAGCAACGCCCTATTTGGATAAACTCTAAAATTATAAGCCGCAGCCGACTCTCGTAATTTATTCACTGTTTGTTCTAATTTATATGGGCTTGTATAAATAAATGACATCGGTTCGTCTATTTTTTTAATGACATGCTCATGGTCAAACGGCTTCTCATGAGAACGAATAAAACCAACCAAATCATCCACCGCTTGCTCATTAAAGTTAAACACTTTAACAAAAGACACCATCTCCGTGTCTTTAACACCATTAACAATAACATGTTTAATCATTTGATCTTCTGCCGAATATAAAAAACCCTGATTGGCAAGTGCTGGTGGCGAAACTTCTGCGTCCTTTTGCCAAGAAAAGTTTTTACCAGTGCCTTGTCCACCCTCTAAATTAACCCCGTGGCATCTTTGACAATATTTTTCATAAGTATGCTGTCCAGCTTCAATATTGCCCTTAATGGGTGTTGTGTCGTATTTTGGCGCTTTGATTCCAGCACGCAAAAATCTAATTAATTTAGCCACTTGGGCATCAGACAGGTTAAATCCAGGCATAATTCGACCTGGCCTGCCGCTTTTAATGGTTCGTTGTAAATATCTATCAGAATGGTTGGCAATAGTTGAACTGTATAATGGCAAACCTAGAGAGCCTTGACGAGAAAAACCGTGGCAATTCTCACAAAATTCACTATAAATTTCCCTGCCCCCTGCCAAACTCAATAAAGGCAATAACGCCAATATCAATATCAATTTTATTTTCATAGATTGTACTTTAAATTATATTAATAATAAGAATATTATAATACAATTATATTCTAAAAGTTAAAAATAAAACTGCTTATAAATTTCTACTAAAAATTTTAATTTTCGCTTGAGATTTAAGCGTTTCAAGGATATTTACAAATATTTCATTTGATTCAAAACCTAACAAAGACCTTTCAAGGGCGATATTAGCTGTCTTTTCATCTGTCGTTTTAACACCTGATAATCTAATGACAACCGCATCGCTCTCGCCCAAGTCTTGAGCACTATAACTAGGATTGCCATTAGCTGGCTTGTCCAATGCAAACACTTTATTGATAATAGCCATTTCAACTTTATTAGAATCTCGCTTCAGCCAATCAACATGATGCCATTTAAGTTTATGCTTATTCATTATTTTTTTAAGTGTCTCTTTATTGTTATCAGTCAATAAATTAACAATATTCTTGGCAAGATTACCAACAAAAGTTTTAGCCAGTAACGCCATTAAATATGCCTTAATCTCACCTTCAACCTCAACAAAGGTTTTCTGCCTTTGTGCTAATTTTTCTCGTGTACGAATAACCATTAATTTATCTTTTGATAATTCTAAAATTTCTGAATTTTCACCCTTGTTAAGAACCACATCACTAAATGCAGTGATCACAATTTTTGAGTTTAATTGGGTATTGTTTCTGTCAAAAAAATCACTCACCTGAAGTTTCAAATCCATTTGATCAACAATTTCCTCTAAACTTGCCTCGTAAGCCAAGTTGGCTAATTGTTCAGTTAAGTTGTAAAACACTTTTTGTGCTTGTGTTTGAGTGTATAAATCAAGCAATTCTGATTTAACTGTATCAAATGGTTTAAGCGTTTTGGCTTTAATATTGTTGAGTTTAATAATGTGATAGCCAAACTCAGATTTAACCAAATCGCTCACTTCACCCAGCTTCATTGCAAATACTTTTTTCTCAAATTCTGGCACCATAACGCCACGAGTAAAAAAGCCCAAATCTCCTGCATTAACTTTAGAGTCTGTGTCTTGAGAATATTGCTTGGCAAGTTTGGCAAAATCACCGCCGCTGTTTAATAGCACAATAACTGTGTGTGCAGTTGCTTCATCTTTAAGCAAAATATGCTGCGCTTGTCGTTCTTCTTCTGTGATAAAGCGCTCTTGCTCATATTCATAAAAATTAAATAATTCATTGTCACTTACTCTAATATTTTTTGAAATTTCATTTAATGACAACTCAACAAACTCTATTTTTACTTGCTCTGGTGCTAAAAACAACGCATTTTTATTATTATAAAAATCTTTAATACTTTGTGCATCAACCTTAACTTCTTTAACGTAATCATCAGTCTGAATGGTCATATAACTAAATTGCCGCTGTTGGTCGTTTAATTTTTGTAATCTTGCAAGTTGTGACGGGGTTACAAAAGCAGAATCTAATAAATTATATTTGATTTGAGTTTGGGTCAATTCTTTTAATTTTACCTTCTCATATTTTGCCGCTGTATAGCCATTGAGTCTTAATAATTGCTTGTATTTTTCTAATGAAAATCGCCCCTCTTCTTTAAACAAATTATTAGTTTGAATAATGGCGTTAAGTTCACCAGCAGTTGTTTCGTACGATAATTCGTTGGACAATTGCTCAAGCAAGTGTTTATCAATCATTTGATTAAGAATGGATTGCTTTAACATAACATCAAATTCTGTGTCATATCTTTTGTCCAGTTCTTGTTGCAAGCGTCTTTTTTGTGGGTTAAATTCTGCAAGAAATTCTTCTTTTGAGATGTCAGTGCCATCAACAGAAGCAACAATAATATTTGAAATGCCAGTAAAGTACTCGTTAATGCCGAATAAAGCAAAAGGAATGGTAATCAAACCGACGATTAAATAGGCAACCCAGCCCTTGGTTTTGTTTCTAATTGAACCTAACATAATTGTGTATTAATGGCTAATCTAAAAGAAATCCTTGCATTAACCCAGTGCGGCTTAGAACATACAGAAAATAGTGCATTTTTCATCCAAAAATAAGGAAAATATCTAACTATTCGCCTTCCTAGAGGACTGTTGCGCATCGCTTGATGAGTTTTTGGGTGGAAAAGGTGCTGTTTTATGTGTTTCATAAGTTGTGATGGGCTGATGCAGTAATCTCAAACCATTTATTTAACAAAATGAATGGCATTATAAACCAAAACCTTTGTATTTTTACATGGATTTTGTTATGTCTTAAAAATTTGAATGTCGGACAAATTAGAAGCCATAACAAAGAAAAGTTATGGCGGAGCGGACGGGACTCGAACCCGCGACGTCCTGCGTGACAGGCAGGCACTCTAACCAACTGAGCTACCGCTCCGAAATTTTTTGGTGGGCGCTACAAGACTTGAACTTGTGACCCTCGCCTTGTAAGGGCGATGCTCTACCAACTGAGCTAAGCGCCCAAAAAATATGCCCAGCACTGTTAAGCGCCGAGCAAATTATACTTAAAAAATTCTAAGAATTAACCGACTCTTTAAGTAATTTACCCGCTTTAAATGCAGGTACTTTAGAGGCTTTAATTTGAATCGCTTCGCCTGTTTGAGGATTGCGACCAGTGCGTGCTGCACGATCACGAACAACAAAACTACCAAAGCCTGTAATGGCTACATTGTCACCAGCGACTAATGCCGAGGTAATTGCGCTTGTTATTGCATCCAATGCACGAGTTGCGTCTGCTTTTGTTAAGTTGGAAGTTTGTGCAATTACTGCAACTAAATCTGATTTATTCATTGTGACCCTATTCTCCTGTGTGTAAATCTTATTTTGATTAAAAAAATACCAAGTTTCAAATTGAATTATCCATTAAATATCAGAACTGTCAATGGACTTCAATAAAAAAATATTAAATTTCATCTTGCGTTATTTTTTAGCTGGCTGATGAGTGGCAAAATTTGCCCTTCCCAAATTCGCAACGTTAATTCACCGATGCGCTTAAAACGAATAATACCTTGCTGGTCAATGATAAAAGTTTCAGGTGTGGCATACACGCCTAATTCAAGACCAAGTTTGCCTAATTGGTCAAATACAATCAAATCATACGGGTTGCCAAGTCTGGCTAAAAAGATATTGCCATCCTTTTTGGTGTCTTTATAATTGATGCCTAATATTTGTAATGAATTAGTTTTGGCTATGTGCATTAACATTTCATGCTCCGCTCTACAAGTAACGCACCAAGAGGCCCAAACATTAACCAGGGATATTTTTCCTTGTAATTTATCTTCAACAGCATAAATTTCAGCCGTGTTGAAATCCTCAACTTGTAAATTTGGAAACGCTTTACCAATCAAAGGCGAAGGCAATTTTTTAGGATCAAGCCCAAGACCTGTATATAAAAATCCAGCCAATACGACAAATAAAATTAGAGGTAGAAATTTTTTCATTGTTTGTTTTTGGCTTTTTCTAGTGCATCAGCCACTTCTGGCGGCATGTAGTTCTCATCATGCTTGGCGAGCACTTCAGTTGCCATAAAAATACCATCAATTAAAGAGCCAGTTGTAATAATGCCCTGACCTTCTTTAAATAAATCAGGCAAAATTCCTGAATAATTAACACGAAAGGTGTTGGCATAATCAGTCACATCAAACATAACTTTAATGCCATCACGCTTAACACTGTTCTTAGCAACCATACCACCTAAGCGAAAGCTCTTGCCTTTTGGGGCTTTGCCTTCGGTAACATCAGTAGGAGAAAAAAAGTACAGTAAATTCTCGTTAAAGGCTTTTAAGCCCAAATAGCCTGCCAAACTCACACCCATTACTAATAAAGCAACCAGTATCATTCTATTTTGTCGTTTTGTCATGTTATTTTTCTCGCAAATATTTAGCACGCAACTGTTTGATTGCATTTTTGTGGATAGAATACGTGCGTATAAATAAAATTGCAATCACAATCAAGGTCGTTAAATAAGAAAACCAAATATAAAAGGCGTATTTTCCATACGGGAGAAAAGAAAAATATTCTGCTAAAGTCACTATTTATGCTCCATAATTACTTTTTTAACCCAACTGGAGTTTTGCTCTGTCACCAATACCTCATCTCTAGCCCTCATTAACATAAGTGCGCCATATAAAAATTTAAATGCCATGCCCATTAATAGTAGCGCAATCAACATGTCAGAATCTTGAATCGCCACTTTATTAACACTGACTGACGCACCTTGGTGTAATGTATTCCACCAGTTAACTGAATAATGAATAATAGGCAAATTAACCAAACCCACAATCGCCAACACTGAAGAGGCCTTAGATGCGGTTTTAGGATTATCAAATGCATTATTAAGTGACATATAAGCCAAATACAAAAACAGCAAAATTAACTCTGAGGTTAAACGTGCATCCCACACCCACCAAGTACCCCACATCGGCTTGCCCCAAACCGCACCAGTGACCAAAGCTAAAAAAGTAAACGCCGCCCCAATGGGCGCTGACACCTTGGCAACCACGTATGCTAATTTAATTTGCCAAATCAGTCCAATACCGCCCGAAATCGCCAAGACCAAATAAACAAACATACTCATCCATGCGGCAGGCACATGAATAAACATAATGCGATAACTCTCACCTTGTTGGTAATCAACGGGGGCAACAATCAATCCCCAATACAAACCAACCAATGCTAGAACAATAAAAGGCACTAAAAACCAAGGGATGATTTTTTGACTAATTTGATAGAAGTTTTTAGGCGAAGCAAACGCTTGAATCCATTTCCACATAAAGCAATTCTGTTAGTTATTTAAAGCCTTATTTTAGCGACTTGTGCGCAACATTATTACGTAAATAAGTTGGCAATGCTAACTTATTGCTAAAATTGATGTTTTTATTAACATAGGTTAAGTAAAGTGCTATCAGGTTTTCAGCCTTCGGGTAAAAATCGGCAATATAAGTGCCAATGCCTGTTTGTTGAGTCAGCTCATTTTCATAAGCACCCCATCCACTGCCCACGCCAATAAAATCTTTTCCAAGTGCGCCGACCTGATTAGGCTTTTGTAAACTTTCCTTAGATAAGGCTTGGTTTTGGTAAATACCCCAATACACCTCATTCATACGCGCATCAAGTGCCATGGCAATTTTGTTGGTATTGTATTTTTTAAAGGCGCCAAATCCAAGCAATTCAAGCGTTGAAAAGCCCATTGTCGGAATATCATGTGCCAAGGATATGCCCTGAACCACACTAACACACATCCTAACCCCTGTAAAAGCACCGGGACCTTTGGTGTAAATAATGCCATCTAGGACAGATGGTGATAATTGACCAACCTTAAAAACCTCATCACAAAGTGACAATATCAAACCTGAACTTTTCTCTACCCCTTGAACAAAACGAGACAACATTTCACCTTGGGTATAAAGACTCACTGAGCACGTATCAGTACAGGTATCAATTGCTAATAAATTCATTATTTTGTTATTTTACAATTTTATCAAACTTATGATAGGATACCATTGCAAAATAAACCAAAACCCAAAACGATTGTTAAAAACAAATAACTAGTATAAAATATCCCTTTCCTTGCTTGAGAGCGTGGCGTTCCAAGCTATGATAATAACCATAAGGAGGCACAACTCATGAGACATTATGAGATTACACTAATTGTCCACCCCGACCAATCGGCTCAGGTAGGCACAATGATGGACAAGTACAAAGAACTCATCACCACTGGTGGCGGTGCAATTCACAGAGAAGAAGACTGGGGGCGTAAACACCTAGCCTATCCAATCAAGAAAATTTATAAAGCCCATTACTTAATGATGAACATTGAATGCAACCAAGAAGTGCTTGATAAACTTAATTATAATTTCCGTTTTAATGATGCCATTCTTAGAAATTTAATCATTTCTGAAAATCAAGCAATCACCACACCTTCAATCATGATGGTTAATAAAAATAAGAGGATATCATAATGGCAAAACAAGTCAAAAGAAAACGCAGACCTCAAATCAAAATTAACACCTTTTGTCGTTTTACAGTGGCAGGCGTTAGCAGAATTGATTACAAAGATGTTGACACACTGCTCAAAAATATTGATGAAAACGGCAAAATCACCTCATCAAGAATAACAGGTACCAGTGCTAAATTCCAACGTCAACTAACAACGGCCATTAAGAGAGCTAGATTTTTAGCCCTTATTCCTTATACTGATAAACACAAGAAATAGGAATTTATCATGCAAGTAATTTTATTAGAAAAAATCCAAAAAATGGGCAACTTAGGCGACCTAGCCAATGTTAAAGCAGGTTATGCTCGTAATTTTTTAATCCCTCAAGGCAAAGTCAAACCTGCAACTAAAGCAAACTTGGCTGAATTTGAACTGATTAAAGCCGAACTACAAGCCAACGAAGCTAAAACACTTAAAGCCGCACAAGCGCTTGAACTCAAGATGACAGACATTGTTTGCAACATTCAAGCCAATGCAGGCGAAGAAGGCAAATTGTTTGGCTCTATCAATGCCACTGATATTCAAACCAGCCTTGCAGCAAGTGGTTTTGAAGTTGAAAAGCGTGATATTAATATGCCTGAGGCAATTCGTCATATAGGTGAGTATGACATTAGTGTTGATTTATATACAGATATCGCAGTGAGTATTAAAGTCATTGTTGAAGCTTCTAAAAAAGCATAAAAGCCAACTCATTGTTCATTGTGCGTTAAAATTAAACACCCGCTAGCAACTAGCGAGGGTTTTTAATTTTTGAACGTTACCCTAAAGCCAATGAACATCGAAAACGCCAAAATACCACCCAATTCAATTGAATCAGAACAGTCTGTTTTGGGTGGTTTACTGTTGCACAATGAAGCTTGGGATCGTGTTGCAGATATTTTAACCGAGTCAGATTTTTACAACGCCTCGCATAGAATTATTTTTAATGCTCTGACCACCTTATTGCAACACGACCAACCTGCGGATATTCTCACTGTCAAAGAGCAGGTTAAAAAAATAGGCTCTGAAGAAACCATTGGCGGTTTTGCCTATTTGGCACAAATTGCTGAAAATACACCTAGTATTTCTAACATTGAAGCCTACGCTAAACACGTGCGTGAATTATCCGTTTATCGCCAACTAATTACCGTTAGCCATGAAATTGCTGACACCGCTTATCATCCAAAAGAGATGGAAGTTCAGGATCTTATTGACCTTTCTGAAAAAAAAATATTTGAAATTGCCGAGCAAGTAACTCGTGGTAAACAAGACGTTACCAACGTAAAAGACATTATTAAAGATGTGGTTAACCGTGTACACGAAATGCAAGAATCTAGCGGCATTAGTGGCTTAGAAACTGGCTTTAGCGAATTAGACAAACTAACTTCTGGCTTGCAAAATGGCGATTTAATCATCATTGCTGGCCGCCCTTCCATGGGCAAAACTGCGCTTTCAATGAACATTATTGAACACGTTGCCATTACCGCCAAAAAACCCAAGCCAGTCGCAGTCTTTAGTTTGGAGATGCCCACCGAGCAATTAGTCATGCGTATGATTTCATCATTTGGCCACATTGAAGGCTCAAAATTACGCAACACCATGACTGAAATTGACTGGAACAGTTTTAACCACGCCGTATTAGCCTTAGAAAAATCCACGGTTCTTATTGACGAAACCCCGTCTATTACACCAACAGAAATTCGTGCAAAATGTCGGCGATTAAAACGCCAATATCCTGATTTAGCACTGATTATGGTGGATTATTTACAACTCATGACCGTACACGGAAAAAGTGAAAACAGGGTGCAAGAAATCTCCGAAATTTCCCGCTCACTCAAGGCCTTAGCCAAAGAAATTAACGTGCCTGTACTTGCCTTATCACAACTTAATCGCGGCGTTGAATCACGCCCCAAAGCCAACAAAGGCCGTATGCCACAAATGGCTGATTTACGCGAATCAGGCTCAATTGAGCAAGATGCCGATATTATCGGCTTTATCTACCGTGACCAACAATATCATGACGATACCTACTCAAACCCAGAAGAAGTTGGCAAGGCAGATTTAAAAATTGCCAAACATAGAAATGGCGCTACTGGGCTAATCAAACTCGCCTTTATTGGCGAATATGCACGATTTGAAAGCTTGGGCAATGAGGGTCAATTCCAAGGCATGGACAATGAGCAAATAGACACCGCTTATGCACATAATATCAATAATTTTGACCAAGAGCCTTTTTAATAAAGAGTTTATCCATGCGCGCCATTGCCTCAATTTCGCAATCAGCATTAAAACACAACCTCTCAGTTGTCAAAAAAAAATCGCCTAATACCAAGGTAGTTTCTATGCTCAAAGCCAATGCCTATGGTCATCACATTGATTTAATGAGCCCCATTATTGAGCAGTCTGATTTGTTAGGTGTTAGCGAAATCTTGGAGGCAGAAAAATTACGCAAAATAACAAATAAGCCGATTTTACTTCTATCAGGCGTTATTGAAGACCAAGAACTGCAACAAGCCATTCAACTCAATTGCCAAATTGTTATCCATGACAAAACCCAACTGCCCATTATTAGCAACACCAAACAACCCATCAATATTTGGATAAAAATTAACACAGGCATGAATCGACTGGGCTTGTCTGCCCATGAATACAACACCTGTATAAAATTACTGGAAAACAACCCACTGATTAGCATCCAATGTGTGATGAGCCATTTCGCTTGTGCTGATGACATTAACCACCCAATCAATCAATCCCAACTTAATCACTTTAAAAAACTAACCCACAATGCCCGCAAACGCTCAATGGCAAATTCTGCTGCGATTTTGTCAAACCCAGCCTCACACTTTGATTATATTCGCCCCGGTATTATCTTGTATGGCGTTTCTGCTTTTGGCATGACTGATCATCATCTTAGACCAGTGATGCAATTATCAGCACTCATTATCTCAATTAAAACCGTCAAAGTGGGCGATTCAGTTGGCTATGGGGCTACTTGGACAGCCAAGCAACCAACCACCATAGCAACCATCGGCATTGGCTATGGCGATGGCTACCCACGCCATGCCAAAGATGGCACACCAGTACTCATTAATAACACCTTATGCCCACTGGTTGGTCGCGTCTCAATGGATTTAATTTGTGTTGATATCAGCAACACTCAAGCCAATATTGGCGACAGAGCAATTCTTTGGGGCGCTCAACAATTACGCATTGAAACCATTGCAAAACACAGCAACACCATTGCTTATCAATTACTCACAAATGTTGGCTCACGAGTGAACTTTATCAGCGCACTATGAGCCATAGTTTTATTCAAATGAGTGATTGCCATATTGATGATGTTGAATGTTGTATGGGGGTTAATACCCACGCCAATCTAAAAAAAATCATCCGTAAAATCATCAATATTAACACCGATGCCTTATTAATCAGTGGCGATCTTACTCACCATGGCACAATCACCGCTTACAAAACCCTACAACAAATACTCTCTCCCATACAAACAAAACTGTTGGTTATGTCTGGCAATCATGACATCCAAAATAATTTAGATGCTGTTTTTTCTAACAATTTATTCAGCCAATTTGCACTTGGAGCGTGGGCAATTATCAGCACAAATTCAGTACAAAAATCAAAAACCAGTGGCTTTTTAACACAACATGAACTCACAAAACTAGACCTTAATTTAGCACAATCAAACGCCAAATATATACTCATTGTCCTACATCACCCCATCGTACCAATGAGAAGCACTTGGGACGATTCATTGTCTTTAGAAAATCCAAAAGCACTCTTTAACGTACTTGATAAATACCCTAAAATACAAGCTATAGCGTTTGGTCATGCCCATCAAGCGGCCAAATTTAGCAGATTTGGGGTAAAAATTATCTCATGCCCATCAACGGCCTTACAATTTAACAATGAAACTAGGATTGGCTTTAACCAGTACACACTGCACGCTAATGGACAACTAACACTTGACACACAATGGATAGAGAGCAACACTTTTTAAAATCTTGTTAAATACTTTTAACGAAAAATGGTTGGATTATTTTAAGGAAACTCATGGCAAATACTATAAAAAAGAAGCAAACAAAAAATAAATTGGTGATTGCCATTTCATCAAGGGCCTTGTTTAATCTTGATGAGTCTCATAAAATTTTTAAAGAACAAGGGGTTGAGGCTTACGCCAAGCATCAAGATCAAAATGAAGCGGTTATTTTACAACCCGGGGTTGGGTTTTCACTGGTTAAAAAATTACTAGCGCTCAACACCACAAAAAACCCCATTGACGTTATTTTGCTTTCACGCAATAGTGCCGACACAGGCTTGCGTATTTTTAACACGATTGAACATTATGGCTTAAATATTTCAAAAGCGGCCTTTACCCGTGGCGAAAGTACGCATAATCTTGTGGGTGCATTTGAAGCGGATTTGTTTTTATCAAGTAATCATCGAGATGTGCAAAAAGCCCTAGAATCAGGCTTTGCAGCAGCATCAATCGTTGGTTCAGGCTCGCAAAAATCACACAAAACCCAACTGCGTATCGCTTTTGATGGTGATGCGGTTATTTTCTCAGACGAATCAGAGCGAATTTTTCAAGAAAAAGGCTTGGCAGCCTTTGCAGAAAATGAAAAAAACTCAGCCAATATTGCACTCAAAGCTGGACCATTCAAATGCTTTTTAAGATCCTTACAAAAAATACAATCTGCTTTCCCAGCAACAAACAACCCAATCAGAACCGCGCTAGTAACCGCACGTTCAGCACCCTCACACAAGCGCGTTATTCATACCATGCGTCAATGGGGCATTCGTATTGATGAATCCTTTTTTCTAGGCGGACTAGACAAAGGTCTATTTTTAAAAGAATTCGGCGCTGATATCTTTTTTGATGACCAGCATCAACATTGTCAATCAGCCGCTCAATACGTCCCAACAGGGCATGTGCCTAATGGTGTTTTATCCCTAAAGCGCGCAAAAAACAGTGGTGATTATTGATACACGATGTTGTCATCAGCAATCATGTCCCCTAATGTAAGAGGATCTGTTCTCCCCAATAGCACAATCCATAGATCTGTTGCACCATCACTATCCACATCAACTAGAATATTGGTCTGCTTTTTGTCAATGGTATTTCTAACCTTGACCTCAAGAAAGTCATTTATGTTATCACCTTGATGATAATCCAACAAATCTGCTAAATTTATGACATCACCACCAGGACCTATTTGAAAATCAGTAATCGTATCTTCCTTATTATTAAGATTAATATCACCATCATAATAAATAAAAGTATCTTTACCATTACCACCTGTTAGCGTGTCATTACCTAGACCGCCTCTTATGAGGTCATCACCATTACCACCTGTTAGCGTGTCATTACCTAGACCGCCTCTTATGATGTCATCACCATCACCACCATCTACGGTGTCTTTACCATTATCACCTGTTAGCGTGTCATGACCTAGACCGCCTCTTATGATGTCATTACCTGAACCGCCTATTATGATGTCATCACCATCACCACCATCTACAATGTTATCAGCAGCCCCTGCAAAAATTAAGTTGTCATCATCATTACCCGTTACCCGTACAGTACTGTACTTACCATGACCACCAGCCATAGCACTAAATGCACTGACTTGCGTGGATACCCCTTCTGCCCATTCCATTGTTATAGAATGGGTGCTAGGGGTGTATTCAATCATAACAGTCTCATTTGTTAAATCCAGTTCGTCGCCGTTTACTCCTTTTATTTGTAGTACAATCTTGTTATCTGTCCCTAGTATGACGTTCCAAGGAATTATTAGAGTATTAGGATCACTAGCTAAATAAACCTTAAAATCATTCTTTACAATTGTGTTTCCTGTTATTTGTTCAGCATATATGAGTTCTATATTATTGCTGCTTACTGGAATAATAATATTTTTCACATTAGGTACGGGTTCCGTTGTTAGGGCAGTGGCAAAATTATTATTATTATTATTATTATTATTATTATTTTCTACTAGGCTAACTGATATGTTTGTGTCTAAAAGATTACCATTTGCGTCTGTTGGGGCAATTAAGCCTTTCCCCCTCAATGTGTCAATACTCTTCACGCTCAAATCAGTAGCATAATCGTCTGCTTGTACCGTGTAAATGCCTGTGTAAGTCCTTGAATCAGCAGTCCTAGTTAAGACAACAGTTTGGTCAATTAAGCCAGTTTCTAAGGTAACTAGAATTTGAGAATCTGCAGTCATGTCATCATCAACCACAACAGATAGCGTAATCTCATCACCTGCGACTAACTTGGTAGAGTCAGCAGCTGTAGTTGTGCCACTGATACTCGTAACAGTCGGGGCTATTGTGTCCATCTCAATGGTTGGGGGGACATAGTTATCTTCATTTTCCTTGCCTGCTCGATCTTCTACGCTATGGGCTTTCAAAGTTAGTTTTATCTCACCAGTTGCTATGCCTGCATTAGGTGTTATTTTAACTTTCCAAATTTCGGAAAATCCAAAATGATCAAGATTAACAGCGTAAACGTCAGTAATCGTGCCATTCTCAATATCGAAATCATTCTGGTCAAGACCCTTAACTTTCTCAGAGAAAGTGTAAGTTTGGGTGATAGAATCAATTGACGAAGTAACAACAGGTGTTGCTGTTACACCATCATGATTATATTCTACCACTATATTTGAAATTGAAGTCTGATCAGATTTTATTGAAGTGTCTATATAAAACTCATCGTCAGCGTTAATAAAATTTTCTTCTGTCCAAAATGGTTCACCGTTTATCAGATAGATGAGATCCCTACCTTTTTTTTCAATCGTAACCACATCACCGATATTCACCTCTTTCTTCCCTTTATCATATCTCTTATCATCATCAGCAACAAGAGTATATGCTGAAACATAGTAATTAGTACCCTTTCCTGAGTCAGAATTAGCAGTGTCCTGCCCCCCTCTCTCTAAGCGAACATACAAACGATATTCTATATCCTGTTGATGCTCACCCAAATTATCATCCTTTGATATACCTAACATGCTCTCCTGAGCGTTAAAGGTATTATCTCTTGTCACCGTTCTAGAGACAGAAAAATTTCCACTGAAGATGTCTTGTGATATTGCGCCAGCAATCCAATCATTTACAATCCAATGGCTACTCTTGTATAGCAGATTCGAATCGCCCTCCTGAGCATTAGTCATATCCACATTAGTGATCACCCTGGCGTTATCACCATCAGATGAGACATCCTCGAAAAATTGCTTAATATTCACAACATCAGTCCAATCTGTTACCCTCTCTGTTAATACAGTACTCACTGAAGCAACGACTGGGGAGTCTGAACTGCCTTGGTTAATGACAATTTCATAGTTGTCGTCTAGGTTGTTGCCAGTTGGCAGTCCTGTGTCTGTCATCGGCTTACTACCAACAGCAGTGGTGGGAGGGTTGTTGCTAAGATCAACTTCAATTTTTGTAATGGTTAGTGCATCACTTTGATCTGTATCACTTACCATGTAGGTGCCAGTTAATTCGTAGCCATTATTAGATGCCTCTAGAATAACAGTATCAAATATAGGAGTACCTAATGAATCTAATGCAAATGTATCTAGTGTTACCTTAATTCTGCTGTCCTTAACTACTTGCTCACTCATTATGGCAGTAATGTTAATCGTTTGACCTACTGTAAAACTACCAGAATCTGTAGTGGAACTAAATCCAGTAACGAGCGGGGCAAGTACTTCTTCAATAAAGATTTTATCTTGATTTGAAGTGACACTTGTGTCGACATCATGACTATTGCCTGCAAGATCTTTAGCACTAGCCGTTAAGGTGAGATAGTTATTTACTGAAAGTAAATTAGTTGGTATTTTGGCTGTCCAGTCGCCATTGTCATTAACGGTTGCGGTTGCTTCGCCTGTCAACACACTAAAACCCATGTCTTTAATATAGACAGTACGACCACCTCCTTTGTTGGAGCCACTTGACCACTCAATTGCGTTACTCCGCATATTAGTGAGATTACCATCTATTCCTGTCTCACGTTCTACATGAACTGCGAACTCGCCGTTAATATAGAGAGACGCTGTTGTGTCATTTTCTTTCCCAATGACCAACTCATAAAGGTTATAACCATCATACTGATAGCCATCTATTGGTACGCCGTTAATACTCAGCTTTGTACCAGCAGCAGCATCAATTGTGGCAATATCCACTGTCCAGTAATCACGCTCTACCTGAGGAGCAAACATATTAGTATCATTCGATTGATCCTCTACACATAATGTGAGAGTACCGCCTTCTTTACCATCAACTGTATCCATACTCATATTTATGGATACGGTAGCACCATGCTCAAGGATCTTTTCTCCTTCTTTAAAAGATATTGAATTTGTTATATTAATCACTCCGGCGCCATCATCAATTACCTTTAAGACAACACCTTCATTTGGATCATTATAAAGCTCAGTATTAGCCTCCAACTCCACCATACCTGCAAAAGTATTTTTCACCACATGTTCAGTCCAGCCGGGAATATTAGTCCAGTCGATAACATTAGTACTGGGGAAATAATCCAGATCTTTAGCAAGGAAACGTTGATCAACAGCATAATTAATGGTAATATCCTGATATTCATCTAAGCCTGTTGAGATTTTTTTCTCTACTAAGCCTCTTGACGTGCCAGAAACAGTAATATTACTCTTGCCAGTGACATCAGTTGTCACGACACCATTATTATTATCTAGGGGGTCCCCATCTATGTCGGTAATATCAATGGTTGGTCGTTCTCTATCCAATACGATTTCGAATAGGTCACTGGGTTCACTTTCACCGAAAGTATTCAAAACAACAGCAGTGATGTTTTTAACGCCATCAAGACCATTACCAACTTTAACTAAGTCTTCTTTGGTGAGTTCAAACGTTGTTACTCCTGTAACATCATTAAAATTGGTGAGATCTAGTAGATGTGTGAAAAAATTCAAATGGACATTGTCAAGGTAAAGTTGAATGGTATTACCAGCACTCATGCCAGCCGCAGTAATTTCTAGGGTAATGCCATCTTCATCAATATTAATGTATTGGTCTTTGATGTGTCTTTCTTCGATTTTGGGTTCGGCATCTGGGTCTATGTAGGGGTCTTGTTTAACGCTGATGATTGGTTGACCTGTTATCGTTTTAATAACCAACGCCTTATTGTATGCTAGGTTGTTGACTGGTAGGGGTTCGCTTAATAAAGCATTACCTGCTAAGTCTGTTGCTGTGCCTGAGTTAATGTCTATCACATCTAAATCATCAGAATCATCACCTCGTTGTACATCGTAAGTGCCTGTGTAAAGCTTTGCATTAATGCCATCTCTGGTTAAGATAACAGTTGCGTTAGTGCCAATGCCAGTACTATCAGTGCCTAGGGTGATTGTAATTTCAGAATTTTCAATCATCTCAGAATCAACGATAACACTTATATCGATAAGGGGAGCAGTTGCATTGTAAGTCCCATCTATTGTGCTTGAAGTGATACTAGTAACAGTCGGGGCAGTTGTGTCTAAGGTGATGTCAACTGTATTAGTCGTCTCAGGAGGATTACCAGCAGCATCCGTAATAGTGGCTGTGATTGGATACTTACCATCTACACCATTATCTAAGTCATTTTTAGGGGCTTTAATCATTACTTTCCCTGCCAAAGCC
>JAUVOQ010000093.1 GCA_030599095.1 Candidatus Ruthturnera sp. | reverse complement strand
TGCACTCAAATCCTCAGAAAACAACAAAATTATTTGTCTAAATTTGGTCTCTGAAATACGTGAACGAATTACATACTTGTTTTTTACTTTCATGACGGTACTTTAACAGGTTTTTAAACATGCTTAAGTTGTCATGACCCTATTTTTTTACTATAAATATGGTGTTTTATTAGGCTGTTTCGTGGGTTTTTATTTTCAACAGCCCATTAAACAATGCCCTCAACTCAAAATTATTCGCATTGACATGTCAATTTATTTTGGCTCTGTTAATCACATTCAAAAACGCATTGCTGCCATTGTAGAAAACGCTGGTGGCCTATATTTTGTTAGACTTAAAGCCTCTGTTTATGAGTTTGCCGCCAAATCACATTTCATTCAACAAATTGGTAGATCGCACTTTTTTGACTCAAAATCACAAGACATTGGTCATATTCATAAAAAACTAGAACAAAAAACCTGCACAATCTGTCAGGCACTTATTTTTAATGAATATTGACCTTAATAACAAAAAGATATGCTAAAATTAGAACCGCTGTAAAAAAATATGCTCATAAAAAGTAGTTTTGGGCTACAACTGCTATTTATATCTATGTTGTTGGTTAGTG
Organism: Candidatus Ruthturnera sp.; assembly: GCA_030599095.1. Taxonomy (GTDB): domain Bacteria; phylum Pseudomonadota; class Gammaproteobacteria; order PS1; family Pseudothioglobaceae; genus Ruthia. The sequence goes on along the minus strand of JAUVOQ010000093.1, from coordinate 1,526 downwards.
CATTGTTAGTTTTCACTCTATAAAAGTGGTCTATTTTTTCGGTAATTTTTAACTTATAGGAGACACAATGTCTACAACAGGAAAAGTCAAATGGTTTGACGCAAAAAAGGGATTTGGTTTTATTGAGCAAGAAAGTGGTGATGACGTATTCGTTCACTTTCACGCCATTCAGGGCGATGGTTACAAGTCATTAGAAGAAGGTCAAGAAGTAGAGTTTGATCTAGAAGATGGTGAAAAAGGTCCACAAGCTACTAACGTTTTTCCAAAATAATTTAACAATTATTTAAATAAAACCCAGTTTAATCGCTGGGTTTTTTATTGTTTGGGTTTTTGCAAGCAAAAATAAAAAATATTTAAAAAGTGTTCACGTTAAATTTACAGAAAAGAAATTACAGTGCCACCCTCTTGTTGTTCAACACAAATCCTTATCAGAACTAGATGATCTCCACAACAACATCTTTTGGCCTGAGATAGAACAAACCCTGTCAAGTCTATACTCATCTGTGCGAGGTGCATCCAGTTATCCGCCACTGATAATGTTTAAGAACACCCCCAAAACCCAAACCACAACATTCACCATTTTTAACAACAAAAACCCCATAAAAACCCTATCACAAAAGCATTTAAGGTAAAATAAACACCTTCTTTTATCAAAAAAAAGCGCAAGAGATAAGCCACTTAGCGACCAACAAAAAGACAGCAACACCACAAAATCCAAATCCAAATCCAAGGCTAGCGTAGCGCATGTGTTTTGCTTTATGACTAATTCTATGAATGATGCACTACCTATACGTCAAATTGGACAGCAGAGAATTCAGTCTTGTATTGGGCTGTTAAACCTGACTTATCATCTGTTCAGATATGAACAGATTGTTAGGTTGAAAATAGTTTGAAATACTTAAAAGGCAAGTAACGTAGTAAAAAGATGGAAAATGAATTAAAAAATACTTGGAAATATGGCGCTAATTTGATTTGAAAGTTTAGAAAAAAATGGATTGGGTTTTTGGTGCTATGATGGGGTTTTTAGAGGTTTCCTTAAGATTCTCATCCTTCAAGCTTGGTATAACCTAAGCGATGAAGCCTTAGAAAAACAAATAGCCAGAGACCTTATGTTCAGACGTTTTATTGATTTAAGCCTAAGTTCGGTGGTGCCAGATCATGCCACCATTTGGCGTTTTAGACAATTGTTGAATACTGAAAGACTACTAGAGCCACTACTAGAGCAAATCAACAACCATTTAGAACAAAATTCAATGATGGTTTCGCTAGGCTCAATCAACATCATTGATGCCACTGTTATTGAAGCCAAACAATCACGAAAGCGTAAAGGCAAAGACGGCAACAACACCCAAGACCCAGAAGCCGCCTACAATGTCAAGATAGCAGCTGATGGCAGGCTTGATGTACTCACTCAGGAATATGAGCATACTAAAGATTTAAAAACAGCGCTAGAGGATTGGGTGATTATGGTAAAAAAATATGACTCAATGGGTTATTATCCCTTGGTTAAGCCCGAATTCATTAGT
>JAUVOQ010000038.1 GCA_030599095.1 Candidatus Ruthturnera sp. | reverse complement strand
GGCAGTCACTTGCACAGGGTGCAATATTTGTATTGATGTTTGTGAACGAGATGCGATTAAGATTAAGCTTTGGAGTGAAGTCAAGCAGGATACAATTAAAATTACAACACAGTCATGTATAAGTTGCGGGGTTAGTTTTTCGATACCAATCATGAGTGATTTAAGTACCAACCATTGTTCAATTTGTATGCACAGTAATCATAATAAAAATTTACATCAAATTGTTGAGTCTTAAATTCACTATTTATTATGCTGGCATTAAAACGCGCACTTACTCAAAAATTAAGTTTTTCAACAAAATTACAACAGTCCGTTAAATTGTTGCAGTATTCAGCGATTGAGCTTAATCAAGCAACTCAAGATATATTAGAACAAAATCCTTTTCTTGAAATTGAAAACCAAAGCATTAAAATTGAAAAAAATACCACCGAGTTAACAAAAACTAGTTCGCATCAAGTGGCAACTGAATCTAAGAACATACTTCAGGAAATATATAGTGCTGATGAAGATTTACACACACACCTTAAATGGCAACTAGATACTGAGGACTTTTCTATTAGAGAGCGTCAAATTGCTGATTTTATTTTAGATGCTATTGATGTAAATGGGTATTTTTATTCCGAGTTGCAAGCTTTTAAATCAACGATTAAACTACATCCGAAACCACGAAATGCCGAAATCATAAAGGTGCTAAAAAAAATCCAAAAATTTGATCCTGATGGGGTTGCCGCTCGAAGTGTGCAAGAGTGTTTGCTGTTACAGTTGCGTGCTTTTTCAAATACGCATCCTAATAAAAAACTTGCGATTAATATCATAAAAAATAAATATGAAGCGCTTTATACTAAGGATTTTTCTTTGATTGCTAATAATTTACGCATTGACAAAGAAACGTTGAATAGTGTTTTAAAAACCATTCAATCTTTAAATCCATATCCAGGTGCTATATTTGACAACACAAAATCTATTTATATGGTTCCAGATTTAATGGTTAAAAAAAACCAAGGACATTGGCAGATGTTCTTGTATCAAGACTTGTACAAAAATATTAAATTAAAAAATAATCATAACGAATTACTACAAAAAGTTTTTACAACAACAGAAAAAATGTTTATAAAAACAGCTTACAATGAGGCAAAATGGTTTAAAAAATGTATTGATAATCGAAATAGTATTTTACTAAAGGTGGCACAAATTATTATTAATCAACAAATTGATTTTTTAGAAAAAGGCGAGGCGCATATGCACCAGCTTAATTTAAGTGCAATTTCTGAATTAAGTGGCTTGCATATCTCTACCATTTCTAGAGCAGTTTCGAAAAAATATGTACAAACACCACATGGCATTCATGAGCTAAAATATTTTTTTCGTACGAATTTGTCAGGTCAAGGGTGTCATGATATTTCATCAGCCAGCATCAAGCCCATTATTAAGCAAATAATAGCACAAGAAAATCCACTTAAACCTTATAGTGATGAGCAAATAGTAGCTACTTTAAGCTTAAAGAAAATCAATATTTCACGTCGTACAGTTGCGAAGTATCGAATGTCATTAAACATTGTCTCGTCATCTAAAAGAAAATTGGATAAAACAAAGTGATTGTGTTGAGAACAACCTAACTATGCAAAAGTCTCACTTTAAACGCTTCAGTCTTAATAAAAAACTAATTTTTGGCACACTGGTTGGCATTTTTGTAAGTGTGTCAATATTTGTCATTGTCTTTACTATTTTGTATGAAAAACAGTTATATGTTGAACACGAGAATACTGTTAGACATATTAATACCTTATTTCACGCTTTATTAAAAGAAAGTATGCTTAGTAATAAAAAGAATAGGTTGAATAAGGTAATGACTAATTTAGTCAATGCAAATTCTAACTTAATTTCTATCTCTATTTTGTCAGGCAAGGGTATTACATCTTTTTCAAGCCGATTAGAAGATATAGGCAACAAAGTTGATGACACCTCATACCTTTATAAGATCATATCCAAGCCAAATAATATGGATATTTTAAGAAAAATCAGCCCCATTAATGTTGAGAAGGCTTGTGTAGAGTGCCATGAGATGAATCAACAGCAGTTAACAAGAGGCTATATAGCGATAGATTACGATGTTAGCGATGTACACAGAAAAGTGTTTAAGAGTTTATTGCTATTAATGAGCTCTGGTGCGATGATTGTGTTGGTTAATATTATTGGCGGGTTGTGGTTTATCAGGCGTTTTATTCTCAAGCCAATGAATAAAATATCACTTGCTAGTATGGCATTTGCTGCTGGAAAGTTTGACACAAGAGTAACGCTAAATAGCAATGATGAATTATCAGATTTGGCAAATAATTTTAACTTTATGGCTGAGAGTTTGGATAAAAAAATTCAGCAACTCAAAGCAAGTAAATTATTTTTACAAAATTTGATTAACACCTTTCCAGATGGTATTTGTATTATTAATAAGAATTTTGACATTATTCTTAGCAATCAAGTTTATAAAAATAAACACAAAACCAACAACAGTTTTAATAAATGTTATCAGGTTAATTTTCAAACTGATGAGCCTTGTGCCAGCACATTTACCACATGTCCAGTGTTTGAAATATTAGAACATAACAAAGGTGTTAAAACCATTCAAAAACATAAAGACAAAGAGGGTAATTTGTATTATGTGGAAGTCAGTGCGATGCCCATGTATATTGAAAAAAATGGCGTAAAAGAGACACTTATTATTGAATCAATTAGAGATTTTGATACCGAAATTACCCATTCACATGAAAGTCGCTTAGAAGAGCTTGGTATGCTTTCCTGTGGCATTGCGCATGAAATATTAAACCCATTGTCTTCAATTAATTTTGCCTTAAGTTCTTGCGTGAATTTTTGTAATGATAAAAATTCTCATAGTGATGAACTGCTACATAATTTAAAAATTATTGAAAAAGAGGTGCAGGCTTGCATTGAGGTTACTAATAGATTGCTAAAAATAGGTGCTAAGCCAGGCAAGCCTGAAATTGTTTTTGTTAAAAATGCAGTATTAGAAACTTTGAGTTTATTGAGGTGGGAGGCAGAAAGCAGCAACATACAGATTAGCCATCATTATGAAAATGAAGATGAATTGATAATACTGGGTGCCGATAGTGACTTGAGAATTATTACTTTAAACATGATTCATAACTCTTTTCATGCTATGCCAAATGGTGGGAAAATTGCAGTTAGTATAAAAGTTGTTGGCGACTTTATTGAAATGACCTTTGAAGATAATGGCATAGGTATTGCTATAGAAGACATACAAAAAATATTCTATCCCTTTTATACCAAGCGTGAAGATGAATCTAAAGGACTGGGTCTTGGCTTGGCCATTTGTCAAAATATTGTGAGAAAATATCATGGCACACTGAGCGTAAGTAGTACCTTTCAAAAGGGTACAATTTTTACCGTACAATTACCTAGAGAAAGTTAATATCCATGAAACGACAAATATTAATTATTGAAGACAATAAAACATTTAACAACTTGATTACAAGTGAGTTGAGCAATGAGTATAAAGTAAATAGTGCCTATAATTGGAAACAGGCACAAGACTATCTTGATGCACATGAGCCTGATGTTATTATTTCTGACTTAAAGTTGCCCGATGCTTGGGCTTGTGACCATATTGAATACCTGATAAATGCTGCCCCTACAATATTACTAACCGCTTATGCCAATGTGGGTGATGCAGTGATGGCAATTAAGGCTGGGGTGTCAGAATATTTGGTTAAGCCAATTTCGCCTGAAAAGTTAGTTTTAACGATTGAAAAAATTATTAAAACCAATGAACTGCAATTTGATTATCAATTTTTTAAGAAAAATCTTAAAAATGAGTATAAAGACTATGCAATGATTGGTGATACTGAGTCCTTTAATAAGGTTAAAGAGCTTATTTTAGCAGTGGCACCTAGTGATGCATCTGTTCTAATAACGGGTGAAAGCGGCACTGGTAAAGAGTTGATTGCTAGACATATCCATGAAAGTAGCACACGCACAGAGAGAAACTTTGTTGCGGTTGATTGTTGTACGATTGCAGAAAATATGTTTGAATCTGAATTGTTTGGGCATGAAAAAGGCTCATTTACGGGTGCAGATAGGCAAAAAAAAGGACTAATAGAAGAGGCTAAAGGCGGCTCGTTGTTTTTAGATGAGATTGGCGAAATAGACCCTAAAATACAAGCAAAATTACTCAGAGTAATAGAGACTGGTACTTTTAGAAGATTGGGTGGCAATAAAGTTTTAAATGCAAATGTTAGAATTATTAGTGCGACCAATCGTCAAAATTTATTGGAAATGGGTGAAAGTGGAGAGTTTCGCTCAGATTTATATTATCGATTGAATGTATTTTCTATTGTTGCTCCTCCACTACGAGAACGACGTAAAGACATTGAATTATTGGCACGCTTTTTTCTAAAAAATCATAAATTTTCGCAACGCATTGACAAGGATCTTACTTCTGGATCAATTAAAAAACTTAATTTGTATAATTGGCCTGGCAACATTAGAGAGCTTAAAAATGTTATTGAACGTTCTATTATTTTGTCTGGAAATTCTAAAAAAATTAGAGAGCAACACCTAGCTTTTGACGCTGGTCAAAAACAGAGCAGCAATGTGAATATCTCATTTTCTAAAAACCCCAGTTTGGATGAATTGACTTGCGAATATTTAACCATGTTACTTAATGAATTTTCTGGACATCGATACGAAGTTGCTAATATTCTTGATGTTAGCGAGAGAAGCGTATATCGGATGATTAAGCGTTATAACTTGGGTGGGGAGTAGGGTCAAAAACAAAGTCAATCTTTTAAAGATGGCACAAGCAGCCCATTAGATTTAAATTATTTTCTAAGTTCTAAACGATTAATTAAGTCTGAATAGGCAGTTGTATTGATGCCCCTAAGATAGGTTAGTAATTTTTTGCGCTGAGAAACTAAACGTAGAAGCCCTCTTCTTGAATGGTGGTCTTTTTTATGAGTTTTAAAATGCTTAGTTAGGTGTTTGATGCGAGCTGTTAATAAGGCAACTTGTACATTGGTTGAACCAGTATCACCAGTTTTGCTCTGATATTCTTTAATAATTGCTTGGGTATCAATTGACATAATGAATCTATAATCAAAAATAATAAAAAACATGAATTATACGCTAATTGCTTTATTGTTCTTAAAAAGTTAATAAAAAGATGGCTCATTATTTGGTCTGGTTTTAAAGCGCCTGTGAATCCATAAATATTGTTCTGGCGCTTTTAAAATTTGTTGTTGTAATATTTGGTTGGTTAGTCGTGTATTTTGTTGGGACTTGTCATTAGGGTAACCTGCCAAAACAGGAGAAAATTCTAGTGTGTAAGTTGTGTGTTGACGAGTAAAGGACAAGGGAATAACGACCGTATTATCAATGCGAGCTAGTTTTTCTGTGGCTTTTATGGTGGCAGTTTGTATGTTAAAAAACGGTGAAAACGTGCTGATTTTTGCACCCAAATCTTGGTCGTGTGTGTACCAAATGGGCAAGCCTGATTTTAGGGTTTGAATTAAGGTTTTGGTGTCTTTCGCCTTAATCATCAAACTGCCATGTTGGGTGAATATTTTTTTCATTTGATTGTCAAATAAGGCGTTGTTCTGTGGGCGGTAAACATCAGCAAAATCAAAGTTTTGTAGTAGCATTCTGCCAGCAAGCATCATGGTTGTAAAATGTCCAACGAGTAAAATGATGTTTTGCTGCTTGTCTAAGGCGCTTTGTAAAATCTCAGTACCTTCAATATGATAGTGTTGCTTGAGTTTTTTGTCGCTTAAATAAAAGCAATTTGATGTTTCAAATAGCCCAATGCCTAATGCTTCAAAATGTTGTTTAACTAAACGAGTTACTTGGACTTTATTTTTATTAGGAAAGCATTTAGAGATATTCACAAAAGCAATTTTTCTAAATTTACTTAATAGTGGGTACAGTATTCTGCCTATTATTTTGCCCATCATTAACTGGGTTCTAAGCGGTAATTTAGCACCCAGTTTCATCAAGCCAATTAAAGCCCAAGTGGGTATAAATTTAGGATGATAGAACTTTGTTTTTGTCATTAAAATACCTCTTATGCCTTTTATTAGTAAAAGTTTTATTAACGATTTACCCAATCAAATTGATATTGTTGATTTGATTAATAGGCGTTTGCCACTAAAAAAAATGGGTAGTAGTTATCGTGCTCCTTGTCCTTTTCATGGAGGTAAAAACCACAATTTTGCAGTCAATAGCCACGAACAATTTTACCATTGTTTCAAGTGTGGCGAGAGTGGTGGGGTGATTAGTTTTGTGCAAAAGTTTGATAATTTGGATTTTGTAACAGCCATTGAGGTTATTGCCAGTGAGTTTGGTTTGAGTATTGTTTATGATGAAACTTCTAAACCAGTAGATACTAGGCTACCACGTTATCGAGATCTAATGCAGCGAGTTGGTCAGTTTTATATTCAGCAATTAAAGCAATCTCCAGCAAAAAATAGAGCGGTTAATTATGCCAAAAATAGAGGTATTAGCGGAGAAATTGCCAAATGTTTTGAACTAGGTTTCGCACCACCTAGTAGTAATTTGTTGTCTGAATTTGAACAAGATGATCAAAATATTGCTGATTTAAAAGCAATGGGATTGATAGCCGATGATCAATATCGATCAGGGCAATATTATGATTTCTTTAAAGATCGTCTTATGTTTCCCATTCATAATGCCAAAGGCAATATTATTGCTTTTGGTGGTCGGGCGTTTGATAACAACGCCAAGGCAAAATATCTAAATTCACCTGAAACGCCCATTTTTTCAAAATCAAAAGAGCTTTATGGCTTGTACCATGCACGTAAATATTCACGCTCAATTGATTATATATTGGTAGTAGAAGGTTATATGGATGTGGTTGCCCTTCATCAAGCGGGTATATCACAGGTGGTTGCCGCCTTGGGTACAGCAACTACGATAGAGCATTTAAATATTTTATCGCGCACAACAAGCGTCATTATTTTTTGTTTTGATGGCGATGAGGCAGGAAAAAAAGCCGCTTGGCGAGCGTTAAATATCACTTTGCCAGTGATTAAGGCTGGCATGATTGTTAAATTTTTATTTCTGCCAGATGGCGAAGACCCAGATACTTTGGTTAAAAAGGAATCAAGTAAAGCGTTTGTAGAACGTATTGAAAATGCACAACCTTTGAGTCAATTTTTATTTAGCCATATCAAGGCAGAAGTGGATTTTGGCACAATTGAAGGCAAAACCTTATTTTTAGAAAAAGCATCAACATTACTGGGGAAAATAAATTATGAAACTTACCAGCAACAGTTGTTAGAAGGGTTAGCAGGCGAAGTCAGGCAAAGTGTTGAACAGGTTAAATCCATATTAGAGCGACAAGATGTACTCATTCAAACTAATACATTTGACATACCGAAAATTTTTGAAGAGCCACCCATGGCTGATTTCTATGGTGATGAAAATCATCAAGCACCAACACCTGCTAAGAGTAATAATTCATTAATTTATCAAATGATTGGCTTGTTACTGAATCAGCCTTCTATGGTTGATGAAACGATAGAGTTAAGGGTAAAAAAAATTAACGATGCAGGTGTGTTGCAAGAGTTGGCTAATTCGGCTTTGTTGCAAGAGGATATTGCTTTGGAGGATATGATAGAGCCATTTCCTCAGAAAAAACAACAATTGCTTGATTTATACAATAAGAAAAAAGTATTAAAAAATTACGACTATAAAGGTGAATTTTTGGATGCTTTGTTAAAGATTGAAGAAAAACAAAAAGAGCAAAGCGCTTTATTAATCACAAATGAAGCAGAATATACAAAAAGTCTACAGGCAAGGAAGGGCAAGCCTAAAAATTAGTTTTTCATGCTTAATTTGATTGAAGTGTCATTGCTTAAAATATGCCCCATCGCCTCTTTAAATACCATTGCTGCTGAGTTCGATCCTTCGCATTTGTTGGCAAGATTAGGATTCCAAGAGGTGTAACATTTTTTAGGATGGTCAAGCCTCACTGCCATAATATACTTAGGTTTTTTAACAGGCACAAAGCCAGCAAAGAAAGTGCGTTTAGTGCCTTTTTTATTATATGAGCCATTAACGACTATTTCCGCTGTTCCTGTCTTACCAGCCACATTATAGCCCTTGATTTGTGCTTGATATCCTGACCCTTGGTTAGAGACGACTGCATCCAGCAAGTGGGCAATTTTTGCAATAGATTGTTTGCTAAATACTTGAGTTGTGCCCTCGTAAGTACTGATATTTTTAACCAGTTTTAATGGTGGTATTGCACCCTCATTAGCAAACACCAAATAAGCCCTAGCCAATTGTGCCAGATTAGCCTCCATTGGACCATAACCAAATGATAAGGTACGTTTATCACTTGATGCCCATGAGCTAAAATGCCTAAGTGAGCCAGAATTTTCAATGCTTGGTATCAGACCTAGTTGATGGCCAAATCCTAGCTTGTTCCAAGTGTTGTACATGGCTTTTGATTCAAGCCTTTCAGAGACATTAACGGTGCCAAGGTTGTGAGATTTTTGCAATATTTTTTTTATCGTCATTTGTTTGTATTTGCCATCTGGTTTGATATGACCAATGCGTTTTGAAACATCAATAAATTCATCTTCAGTGGCTGTTATTTGGTTTTTATCCAATGCTAAAAGCATGGTGAATGGTTTCATGGTTGAACCGGGCTCTACTTTGTCAGATAGCACTCTATTGCGATAATGTTCGGCATTGTAAGTGCTGTTGTCATTTGGATTATCAGCAGGGTAATTAACCATAGCCAACACCTCGCCATTTGGCGCAAGAACGATGGCTGAACCTGAATCTGCCTCATGCTTTTGAACCGATTTTTTAATGGCTTCGTAAGCATGGTATTGAATGTCGGCATCAATGGTCAGCATTATATTTTGCCCTTGTTGTCGTTGGGTGATTGTTTTGGAATTGAAATACGACTTATTGGTATGGGCTTTAAAATTAATCAGTGATTGTCCATCACGCCCAGCAAGGCTATTTTCAAATTCTCCCTCAATGCCAGAGCCGCCTTTTTTATTGGCATTAACCCGACCTAGCAGTGGTGCTAGTGAGGCAGCTTTTGGGTAGTATCTTTTCGTATCTTGTTGTAATGCCACGCCAGCAATTCTTGCTCTTTTGCATTGTTTAACAAGGGTGTGGGTTGTTTTTGTCTTTTGTAGGTTTAAGGTGTTTAAGATGTGCGCCATAAAGTCTAATTTATTAGCAATGTTTTTGTTTGCACAAACCAAAATTCTCATTAATTTTAATTGCTTTAATTGCTCAATAATAGGGTCGGTGAGCATGATATTTTTTTTAATAATCAAATATCTTGAACCAATTTTTCGTTTTGATGCAAGTAACTTACTCAGCGTTTGGACTTTCATATCTAAGATGTGCGCTAATTTAGGAATAAATTCAACCTGAATCAGTGTTGGGTCTAAATTAAGGCGTTTTAACAGCAAATTACTGGCAAGAATATGGCTATTCCTATCTAGGATATCACCTCGTTGGGCAATTGTTCTCTCTAAACTAGCGGCTTGATGATAAGCCCTGTCTTGTATTGACAAACCTGCGATACTAGATTGCGATATAGAAGTGGTTTGATAAGAAAAAACACTAAAAAGAAATACAAAAAAATACTTAATTGCGCCTTGTCTACGCCAATAATTTTGCACCCGTCCTAGCGCCAATGTTTTTGAAATGGTGGATATTTTTCCACTCATAATAACAATTCTCTTTGTCTTTTAGGTGTTTGCATTTTTAATATTTTTAAGGCTTTGGCTTTAATTTCACCGCCACTGATTGCTTCTGATTGTTCAATTAACAACTGCTTATGTAGGGCAACTAATTGATGATTTTGCGCCTCTATACGTTTTGACTGAACATACAAAAGATACATTTGATGATGCCAAAAGATGGTTAAAAGACTCAACCCAACCACGCCTAGTGTTAGTGCAATATTAAGCTTGGTTTTGTTGATATTTAAGGGCATTTTAATTTTTGCTTGCTACTCGTAAAATTGCACTGCGAGCACGGCAGTTACTACTAATTTCTGCCTTACTGGCAAAGTATTTGCCCAAATCTTGCAGATAAGTTTTTTCAATTTTATGCTCAATAATGGGCAAACCTTTTGGCAAGGTTTTTTGTCGTGAATTCTTTTGAATAAAACGTTTAACAATACGATCTTCAATCGAGTGAAAACTAATAATAGATAGCCTACCACCCTTGCTTAAAATATCTTTGGATTGCACCAATACATCTGTAAGTTGTTTAAGTTCTTGGTTGATAAAAATGCGTATGGCCTGAAAAGTTCGTGTGGCAGGGTGCTTATTTTTTTGCCCTTTTACCACGCTACTAACAATATTGGCAAGCGCTAAAGTGGTTTCTAATGTGTGCTTTTGCTGATATTTTTTGATTTTAGTAGCGATATGTCGTGATTTTTTTTCATCACCAAATTGATAAATTACATTGGCAATTTCTTCTTTATTGGCCGATTCTAGCCATTGCGCAGCACTCATGCCTATGGTTTGGTTCATGCGCATATCTAGTGGACCATCAGCCTTAAAGCTAAAACCACGTTGTGCATTGTCCAGCTGAGGTGAGGAAACGCCAAGATCCATTAAAATGCCATCAATTTTGCCCATTAATCCTTGCTCAGTTATGATGTTTAACATATTGGAAAATGCGCTATGGATAAGGGCTAATCGATTATCAGTAAAATGTTTATGAGCATATTTAATCGCACTGATGTCTTGGTCAAAGGCAATCAATTTCCCCTGCTCGCCTAACTTGTTCAATATGCCTTGAGCATGACCACCACGACCAAAAGTCGCATCAATATAAATGCCATCAGTTTTTATATTAAGTGCATCAATTGACTCGTTAAACATCACAGATTGGTGGTGATTAGATATCATGGCGATAATTGGGCAATTTCTATTGGGATTTTGGTTTGTTTGTTGAGTGCATCAAGACTCTCAAATTGTTTATGCCAAGTGTTTTTATCCCACGATTCAAAATTATAATCCTGACTACTCATGATAATTTTTTTCACAAACACCTCTTTTAATTTAACTTTAAGGAAAATTTTATACCACTTTAGTCCACTTTTATTCAAAACAATTTTAAAGCTCACTAAGTTTAGATCTCAATTTGTTAAATTGGATTAACAATCAGTGCAAATTGTTACCAAAAGTTGAATTAAAATACAGCCTAATTTTAGCCATTCTTAACGTTATAAATGAATCAGATTAGCCTTGAACAACAAAGTGTTGCCGAATTTAGTGAGCGTGCTTATCTTGATTATTCAATGTACGTTATTCTTGATCGTGCGTTGCCTTTTGTTGGCGATGGGCTAAAACCAGTGCAAAGACGCATTATTTATGCGATGAGTGAACTTGGCTTGAAATCCACGGCAAAGTTTAAAAAATCAGCCCGTACAGTGGGCGATGTGCTGGGTAAATTCCATCCGCATGGTGATAGTGCTTGTTATGAGGCGATGGTGCTGATGGCACAAAAATTTTCTTACCGCTATCCATTTATTGACGGGCAGGGGAACTGGGGTGCGCCAGACGACCCTAAATCATTTGCAGCAATGCGCTATACTGAGTCAAAATTGTCTCGTTATGCTGATTTGCTACTATTAGAGATTAATCAAGGCACGGTTAATTGGGTGGATAATTTTGACGGCTCGCTTCAAGAGCCTAAAAACCTACCCGCACAAGTGCCTAACTTATTACTAAATGGTACTTCGGGTATTGCTGTAGGCATGGCAACTGACGTGCCACCGCATAATTTGACTGAAGTGGTGAGTGCTTGTGTTGCGCTATTGGACAAGCCATCTATGGATTTAGATGGCATTATGAAAATTATTCGAGCGCCTGATTATCCTACCGATGCTGATATTGTGTCCTCACCTGCAGATATTAGGCAAATTTATGAAACAGGTCATGGGTCGGTTAAGATGCGTGCTATTTATCAAAAAGAAAAAGGCAATATTGTTGTTGAAGCGCTGCCTTTTCAAACTTCTGGTGCCAAGGTGATTACTCAAATCGCAGCACAAATGCGCGCGAAAAAACTACCTTTGGTGGATGATATCCGAGATGAGTCGGACCATGAAAACCCAACGCGTATTGTTATTGTTCCACGCTCTAATCGAGTTGATGTAGATACATTAATGCTGCACTTATTTGCCACAACTGAGCTTGAGAAGAGTTATCGGGTTAATATGAATGTGATTGGTCTGAATGGCAAGCCAAGTGTTCTGCCACTCATTCCGATGCTTAAAGAATGGTTAAATTACAGAATGCAAGTGGTGACCAATCGCTTAACTTATCGGCTTGATAAAATTCTTGCACGTTTGCATATCTTAGAGGGCTTACTCATTGTTTTTTTAAATATTGATAAAGTCATTGCCATTATTCGTGAGCACGATAAACCTAAGCCAGTACTGATTGATTATTTTAAATTGAGCGATATTCAAGCAGAAGCAATTTTAGAGTTAAAATTGCGTCATCTTGCAAAATTAGAAGAAGTTAAAATTCAAGTTGAACAACAACAATTGGCACTAGAAAAAGAAAAATTAGAATTACTCCTTTCAAGTGATATGCGCTTGAAAACGCTGATTAAAAAAGAGTTAAAAACCATTATTAAAGAGTTTGGCGATGAGCGTAGATCCAACATTAAAGCCAATGTAAATACCGCCCAAGCCTTTAGCGAAGATGATTTAGTACCTGCTGAAAATGTCACAGTGGTGCTTAGCGATAAAGGTTGGGTGCGCAGCGCTAAAGGTCACGATATTGACCCAACCACGCTTAATTATAAAGCAGGCGATTGTTATTTGACCAGTGTTAAAGGCAAAAGCAACAAGGTGGCAATTTTTATTGACTCAACAGGCAGGTCCTATTCACTACTGGCCAATTCATTACCCAGTGCACGAGGACAAGGCGAGCCATTAACAGGCAAGTTAAACCCGCCTTTGGAAGCACAATTTGTTGATGTAATTATGGGTAAAACAAGTCAAAATATCCTACTGGCTTCTGATGCAGGGTATGGTTTTATTGCCACTATCGGGGATTTGCTATCTTCAAGGCAAGCTGGAAAAGTGTCGCTTTCATTACCCAAAGGTGCACAAGTGATGAAAATTACCAAGGTGGATGATTTAGACAATCAGTTTATTGCATTGGCAACAAATCGTGGGCGTTTATTGGTATTTCCAATATCTGAATTGCCAATATTATCTAAAGGCAAAGGCAACAAACTTATTCAAATTCCCAATAAGGATGTTAAGACAAGACAAGAATTTGTTATTAGCCTTTGTGTATTATTTGAAATGCAAAAGCTAAAAATCTATGCAGGAAAACGCCACACAACGATTAAATTCCAAGATTTAAGCAACTATATGGGTACTCGTGCAAAACGAGGTAGCTTATTGCCAAAAGGCTATCAAAATTTATCTAAAATTGAAGCACTTGATTAGACCTTACAAATAGTTTAATTTGTAAGGTGTAATTGTTTAGCCCATAATATTTTTAGGGAATTATATTTCCAAATCTACACAAAGTTTATGGCACTCATCGCATAACGCTTCGCCATTTTCTATATTAGTTTGTCCGCCTTGTGAATGAGGCTTAATATGATGGACGTGTTATTATAAGGGAGTTTTTAGAGGTTCCATAATGCTTCTATTTTCATGATTAATAAGGCGTGTCTTTGTCAATGAAAACAGCAGGTATTTCAGTGTAAAAAGTAGCACCATTGACTGAAATAACAAATTGTAGATAATCAGACTTATTAACTTCTACTGCCATGGTTTTCCATAACATGCGATTTACCTCAACCCAATTTGCAGACGTTGGCAGTGAATCATCACCACGTTGATTAACCAATGCAAAATTAACCCCTTCAAGAGCCGTTTGAGAGGCAATAAAAAATTGAGTCTTGCCATTAGCTTGACGCTCTGGTGTAATTGAAATTTTAAAATCACCATTAACCAAATCACATTGCCCACTTTCCCAACGACAATTAGGCTTGACCAACATTTTATACAACTCACCCTGTTGAGCCTTATGAGGCACTTCAGAAACGTAATAATCAACTGAAAAATAACTGATAATTGCCAAAATTGGTGCAACAATCATCGCACTAATAACGTGTTTATTTTTAAAAAACATAATCCTACACCTTACTTTAAAGGGTTGGTACAGATAAAATAAGGGAATAAGATACTGTCTTATTTACCTTATTTTAAAATCACGTTAATTATGAGAAGGAACACGAATATTCTCAATCATTTCTTCAACGTGTTTAGGCACTGGTGCTGTGCGACTCATCACTAGGAAGGCAACTGCAAAGTTAACCGTCGCACCAATTGCACCAAAGGCATTAGGCTCAATACCTAAGAACCAATTCGGATCCATGTCGCCTAAGAATGAGGTGGACTGCACAAACATAATGCCTTTATGTTGGAACACATAAAGCAAGGTCACGCCAATGCCTGACAACATACCAGCAATTGCACCTTCTTTATTCATCTTCTTAGAGAAAATACCCATCATTAGTGCTGGGAAAATACTAGACGCCGCCAATCCAAAGGCAAGCGCTACCGTACCTGCTGCAAAGTCTGGCGGATTAAAACCAAAATAACCTGCCACAGCAATTGCACCAGCCATTGATATGCGACTATACAACAACTCTTTCTTTTCAGTAATTTCTGGATGCCAAACACCTTTAAGCAAATCGTGCGAAATCGATGAAGCAATCGCCAGTAATAAACCAGCTGCGGTTGATAACGCCGCTGCCAAACCACCAGCTGCCACAATGGCGATCACCCAATTAGGCAGACCTGCAATTTCAGGATTAGCCAATACCATGATGTCTCTATCAACTTTGACCATTTCATTAGTTGCTTTGTCACCCGTATATTGAATTAAACCATCGTTATTTTTATCCTCAAACTTTAACAAGCCTGTCTTTTCCCAATTTTTAAACCAAGAAGGGCGATCAGCATAAGCCAAGTTTTGTGCTTGGTCTGGCTGGTCAATGGTGGTCATTAAGTTTAATCTTGCCATAGCAGCAACTGCTGGTGCAGTTGTGTAAAGAATCGCAATAAATAACAATGCCCAACCTGCAGACTCACGAGCCGCTTTAACCGAAGGCACGGTAAAAAATCGCATAATAACATGAGGCAAACCTGCTGTACCAATCATAAGTGACAAGGTATAAACAAACATATTCGTCAAACTTAATCTTGCTTGCGTGGTGTATTCAGCAAACCCTAACTCGGTTACCACTTGGTCAACTTTATCAAGTAAATAAACCCCGTCTACCATTTCACTACCTAAACCTAACTGAGGAATAGGGTTGCCTGTTAGCATAAATGAGATAAAAATTGCTGGAATGGTATAAGCAATAATCATAATGACGTACTGGGCAATTTGCGTATAAGTAATGCCTTTCATGCCACCCATAACCGCATAAACAAAAACAATCGCTATACCTGTTAATAATCCAGTTTCATAGCTAACTTCTAAGAACCTAGAAAATGCTACGCCAATGCCTTTCATTTGTCCAATAACATAGGTCACTGAGGCAATAATTAAGCAAATCACCGCAACAACACGTGCAGTTTTTGAATAATAACGATCAGAGATAAATTCTGGCACTGTGAATGAGCCATGTTTTCTTAAATAAGGAGCAAGTAACATTGCCAATAAGACATAACCACCTGTCCAACCCATTAAAAATACCGAACCGCCATAACCATAAAAAGCAATCAAACCTGCCATTGATATGAATGATGCAGCGCTCATCCAATCTGCTGCTGTTGCCATACCATTAGCAATCGGATGAATGCCACCACCAGCCACATAAAACTCAGCCGTAGTCCCTGCCTTTGCCCAAAAAGCAATACTGATGTAGAGGGCAAAAGTCGCCCCTACAAATAAAAAAGTTAGTGTTTGTAAATCCATAATGCGCCCTTAATCTTATTTCTCATGCATGTTGAACTGTTCATCAATTTGATTCATTTTCTTAGCATAATAAAAAATCAAAATGACGAAGGTATAAATAGAACCTTGTTGCGCAAACCAAAATCCTAATTTATACCCACCCAGTTTAACCAAATTTAGCACATCAACAAACACAATGCCAAATAAGTATGAAACCACAAACCAAACGCTTAAGCACTTAACAATCAACGCTATATTGGACTTCCAATAATCACTATTTTTTACCATGCCTCCCTCCCTTTTTTTATTAGAATCAAACAAATTAAAAACGGGTAAATTCAACCCATAAATATAACACTTCCATTCAAAAAATAGTCCTTGCCAGCTAACTGTGCAAAGACTTCAAATGGGGTCTTGTACCCAAGCACTTTTTAAGTCTATTATTCATTAAATCGCTCGTCCTAAACGTTTCTTTTTCACTCACCTTATCCAAAGCCATCTGCCCAGTTCTTTTTGTTGGTCGTTATAAAGCATGATATTAACATCAGAAATAGTTTTGCCAACATCATGCAATAAGGCGACCATAAACACAGCAAAGGTGTTAAATTGGACAGCCTATATGTTACAACCAAAGTAGGTCCTGTTAGTATTAAAGCGGGTGACTACTGGGGTACAATTGGTTTAGATGCACACTCTAAAGATGCAACTAAGAAAAACGCAATTTCTATATCAACTGAAGTGGGTGGTTGGAAGTCAGCCCTGTTGTTATAAATAAAAGGTGTTATACTGTAAATTATTGATTTTACAGTAAAAATATGGGGCGAGAAACGGGGTTAAAAACACACATATCCACACTTAGGCAGGACAGACCAGAATTCCTACATCGGGTGACTAACGAACTTGCAAGGTTGAATAAGGGCGTTGCTGATTTAGAGTCGTTATTGGTCAACTGTGCTTATTTGAAACGCAGTAATAGACTTGATGCTGTTTTAAATAAACAAAGTAATAAAACCAAAAAAAATGCACCTACTAATGGCTTTGGCTTTAATGCCGATATTAAGCTTGATTTTGATTTTAGCAGGGGTTATGTTCAGTTAAGCGTTAAAGGCGTTAAAAACAGGGCAATTAACAGCGCACTGCAACAGATTGC
>JAUVOQ010000027.1 GCA_030599095.1 Candidatus Ruthturnera sp. | reverse complement strand
TTTTGAAATTACCAACTGTGTGGTTATTAGTTTTCCTCATAACCTCAACTCCTTAGCCAAGTCTTTAATCGCATCAGCACTTTTTTGTGCCTTTCTTTGTTGTTCTTTGTTAAGCCCCATAAACTTGGTCACAGGGACTTGCTGACTGGCGGCTTCTTTAAAGACCACTGACTGGGGTATTTGGGTTTTGAGCATTTGGTACTTGTTGTTATGGGTGCTGGTACGCTTTAAATACGTGACAAACTTCTGAGCGTCTTTGGTTCTATCCAACTTATAAACAATGCCCAGTAAGTTAGGAACCTTAATACCCATGTCTTTGTCGCTTTGCAGTTCACTTAACATGGACAGCGTACCCCGTTCAAGTTCTTTGACGGTGGGTGACTCTGGCAAGATGGGGGATATTAATAGGTCTGCTGCTAAGACGGAAGCGTCTTGTAAATGACCTCTCGCACCTTGGGTGTCAATAAAGACATAATCGTATTGTGTTTTAAGGTGGTTAAGGGCACTGCTTAATCTGAAACGACCATCGCCTTGACCAACCAACCATGATTGCAATTGATTGTCGGGGTCGTTTGAATAGATTAAATCCCCATAGTGGGTTTGACTGATACAGTGATTAATGCTTGAGGGGTTAAACAACACTTCGGTTAAGCCGAAGTCTGCTGGTTTGATGAGTTTAAAATAAGAAGACAGACTGGGCTGAGGATCCGCATCTATCATTAGGATTTTTTTATTGATGCTGGATAGGTAGCCAGCTAGGTTGGCACTCAGGGTGGTTTTGCCGACGCCGCCTTTGGTTGATATTATTGAGATAACTTGCATAAACAATCCTCATCAATCCTTATTTCTCATTTTCTTAGCGCTACCATGTTTAATTGGTGGCTAGTTTGTTTTATCTCGATACCGAAATGAATAACTAAGTAACATTTGTCATTAAATTTTTAATACTCGCCTATTTGTTTTAAAGTGTCGATATACCCATGCCCAAGTTTTGGGTTTTTCCAGTCTGCAATTTCATGACCATCATTGTTTAAAGGTCTGCAAGTAAGTGCATCTTTAATGCAACATAAAGTTCTTTTTAAAGTAGTAGGGGTGGCGGGGTGGTCAAATATTGATGAAAGGTAGCAAGAAATAGATAAAGCGTTATTTACCTTGCTATCAATGCTTTTAGCAAATGCAATAAATCCTAGGAAAGGATTATTGCAAGGCTTTGATGTTGATTTTTCAACTGTTTTCATCATAAATTTTTTAAATTAATAAAAAATTACATGAATTAAACAAAGAGATAAACTATAATTAAAACACTTTTAACTATAGTTTATGAATTTGGCTCCTCGAGCTGGGCTCGAACCAGCGACAAATGGATTAACAGTCCATTGCTCTACCAACTGAGCTATCGAGGAATGAAGGTGAAATTATAATGATATATGCGTGCTAAAGCAATCTAAAAATCAGTTATTTTTATAGTTTTTAAATTAATATAGTGGCAGTGGTCTCTAAAAAAATAAGCGTTCTTCGCTTTATTTAAAAATGCTGGATAATTTTTCAGCACTTTGCTGGGCAATAATTTTATCTTTAGCCTCAACCATCACTCTAATAAGTGGCTCTGTGCCTGAGGCGCGAATCAGTACTCGACCCTCACTACCGAGTGTTTTTTCAACTTCAAGTTGGACTTGTTGTCGTTTGGTGTGATTTTCAAGGTTAATTTTTGTTTGAGTTTTGACATTAATTAAAACTTGTGGATATTTACTCATTGATTGCTTTAATTTAACGAGGCTGGATTGACTTTTTACCAGCACTTCCAACACTTGCAAGGCAGAAATAATGCCATCGCCAGAGGTGGTTTTATTCAGGCATATAATATGCCCTGAGCCTTCGCCACCTAATATTGAGCCACTTTTTTGCATTTGTTCCATTACAAAGCGATCGCCTACATCGGCTTCAATAAATTTAATGTCCAAATCTCTTAGTGCATGACGCATACCTAAGTTGCTCATTTTTGTACCAACCACTGTATTATTAACTAGCCTAGTTTGAGATTGCCAAGCTTTGGCGATAATAAATACCAGCTCATCGCCATCAACCAACTCGCCATTTTCATCAACCATCATTAGGCGGTCGCCATCGCCATCAAAGGCAATACCCAAATCTGCTCTTGACTCTAATACAACTTGTTGCAAGTGTTTGGTGTCAGTTGTGCCACAATGCTTATTAATATTAAAGCCATCTGGCATGTTGTTAATGATATTAATATTTGCACCCAGTTCTGAGAACACACTTTGGGCAATGTGATAAGTGGCACCATTTGCACAATCAATGACGATATTAAACCCTAAAAGACTTTGTGTTCGGTCAAAAGTTGATTTGCAAAATTCAATATAACGCCCAAGTGCTTGTTTGTGTCTGTAGGCTTTGCCAATCTTATCAGCACCCACACTAACCATAGGTTCGGCTAATTTTTTCTCAATTTCACTTTGGTCTTGGCTGTTTAATTTAAGCCCTTTGGCAGAAAAAAATTTGACGCCATTGTCTTTAAAATGATTGTGTGAAGCGCTAATTACCACACCAGCATTGGCATTATAAGCTTGCGTTAAGTAAGCAACTGCGGGCGTTGGCACTGGACCTAGCAAGCCAACATCAACACCAGCAGATAAAAAACCCGACTCAAGTGCAGATTCAAATAAATAGCCAGATATGCGAGTGTCTTTGCCAATAATGACACTGGCCTTGCCTTGTTTGGCTAGTACTGAACCAACTGCCCAGCCTAATTTTAAGAAAAAATCAGCAGTAATAGGCTCAACACCTACCTTGCCACGTATGCCATCTGTGCCAAAATAATTACTCAATTTACGCTCCTGTTACGCTTTGTAAAACCTTAAATGCGTCTTTAGTTTCTAAAATATCATGCACACGCACAATGTTTGCACCGTTTTGAAATGCTATTATAGCGGCTGTTACACTGCCAATCGTTCTTCCGTCTGTGTTTCTATTATTAAGCATACTGCCAATCATCGACTTACGTGAGATGCCAACCAAAATTCTCAAACCAAAGCTTTTAAACTCGTCAAGGCGACGTAGAATTTCCAGATTGTGATTGAGTGTTTTTCCAAAGCCAAAACCTGGGTCTAGAATAATCTTATTTTGGCTAATGCCAGCGTTAATACAAGCCTCAATTCTTTGCTCAAAAAAGTGTTTTATCTCATCAATCACGTCTGTATAAATAGGGTTGTTTTGCATTGTTTTAGGGTCGCCTTGCATGTGCATAAGGCACACATCCTTAGCAGTTGATGCTACTATTTCAAGGGATGATTTGGAGTGCAAAGCACGCACATCATTAATCATACTTGCCCCTGCTTCAATGGCAAGTTGCATGATTTTTGCTTTTGAAGTGTCAATGGAAATTGGCACATTGATTAATTTAGATAATGCCTCAATAACAGGAATAACACGACCAGCCTCCTCATCAATTGATACTTGCGATGCATCTGGTCTGCTTGATTCGCCACCAATATCAATCATATCAGCGCCTTGGTCAATCATTAGTTGAGCCCGACTAATGGCTTTGTCAATAGTAAGATATTGACCACCATCTGAAAAAGAATCGGGTGTGATATTAAGCACACCCATAATCATTGCATTAGAATATTGCATCGTTATGTGGGACAATGTTCAAAAACAGGAAAAAGCAAACTAAGCGACTTGTTCGGTAGGGTCTCCACTTAGTGGTTTTTCATCGGAATCTTGATTGTTATTATCCAACTCAACACCTGAGCCTAACTCGGTAGAAGCAACATTAGAATCAACAATCACAGCCGCTTCACGTATTGGTTTTCTGTTCATCAAATCGTCAATTTGCTCTTTATCAATGGTTTCAAACTCCATTAAAGCTTTACTCATTGCAATTAAGATGTCTTTATTATCTTTTAAAATTTTTAAAGCCTTTTGATAATTGCTGTCAATAATTTTACGAATTTCAACATCAATGGCTTTAAAGGTATCTTCTGAAATATGCTTATGCTTAGTCACTTGTCGACCTAAAAACACTTCGCCCTCTTCTTCGCCGTACGCTAAAGGTCCTAACGTCTCAGACATGCCCCATTGTTTTACCATTCCGTGTGCAATTTTTGTTGCACGCTCAATGTCATTACTTGCGCCAGTGGTTATGCTATCTGCACCATAAATTAATTCCTCTGCAATACGCCCACCAAAAAGTGAGGCCACTTGAGAATTTAACTTGCGTTTAGAAATGCTATAACTGTCTTTTTCTGGCAAGAACATCGTCACGCCTAATGCCCTGCCCCTTGGAATGATGCTTACTTTATATACAGGATCATGTTCAGGCACTAGTCGACCTACAATGGCGTGACCTGCTTCATGGTAAGCGATCATTTCTTTTTCGGCTTCATCCATTGCCATAGATTTGCGCTCAGAACCCATCATAATTTTATCTTTGGCTTTTTCAAACTCTTGCATACCAATCAAAATTTTATCCTTGCCCGCTGCAATTAACGCGGCCTCATTAGTCAAATTAGCAAGGTCTGCACCAGAAAATCCCGGTGTACCTTTGGCAATATTGATTGATTTAACATTTTTTGCAATGGGCAATTTACGCATGTGGATTTTTAAAATTGCATCACGACCATTAATATCAGGCAAACCTACGGTCACTTGACGATCAAAACGCCCTGGTCTCAATAAAGCAGGATCTAACACATCTGGTCTGTTAGTTGCAGCAATCACAATCACACCTTCAGAGCCTTCAAAGCCATCCATTTCAACCAACATTTGGTTTAGTGTTTGCTCGCGTTCATCATGACCACCACCCATACCAGCGCCACGTTGGCGACCCACGGCATCAATTTCATCAATAAAGATAATACAAGGTGCATTTTTCTTTGCTTGTTCAAACATATCACGCACACGTGATGCACCGACACCGACAAACATTTCTACAAAATCAGAACCTGAAATAAAGAAAAATGGCACATCAGCTTCGCCCGCAATCGCTTTAGCCAATAAGGTTTTTCCTGTGCCTGGAGGACCTACTAAAAGTACACCTTTGGGGATTTTTCCGCCTACTTTGGTGAATTTTCCAGGATCGGATAAGAAATCTACCAGTTCACTCACATCGTCTTTAGCCTCATCAACACCTGCCACATCGTCAAAAGTAGTGTCAGATTGGTCCTTAGTAATCAGGCGTGCTTTGGATTTGCCAAAATTCATTGGGTTTTTCCCACCCATTGCGCCACCAGCGCCCCTCATGGTGTAAAGAACAACACCAATTAATAATAAAATTGGTGCTAAGGAAATGATTAATTGCTTGAAAAAACCATCTTTTTCAGGTGGCTTGGCAACCACATTAACGCCGTTATTCAATAAATCGCCCATCAAACCTAAATCACCTGGACTATAGGTTGAAAATTGTTCACCACCAGCACCCACGCCAGTAATATTACTACCAGCAATTGTTACTTGGGAGACCTCACCTTGCTTAACGCTTTGAATAAACTGAGAATAAGTAATGTCATTTTCTTGATCGCCTATTTGGAATTGGCTAAAAATTGAAGTAAGGACACTGCCTAAAACCAGCCAAAGTAATAAATTCTTAAACATAATGCAAAAAATATTATAAAAAATAAGAGGGATAATTATACCCTACTGCGTACTTGTATATGGTTTGATGGCGTTTTTTCAAGGTTTATCTACAAATAAATTCAAATTCTGTCATAATTCTTAACTTAATTAATAGACACTTAAAAATTATGTCGAAAATCAACTTATTAGTCGCCATTATTATTATAGCACTCCTTGGCTCTTGTGGGTTTCATGTGCCACATACAAACTCAGCAATAAACGCCTCTATTATCAGTAGCCGTAATAATGTTTTTTCTGATGAATTACAAAAGCACTTTAATCAAAATATACCCCAAACCCTAGTTGTTCAAGTGGATGCTGAAAATCAAAATCAACATACTGCTTCATACACTTTAAGTAAAGCCAGAGGTTACACACTAAGCCTAAGCGTGCCTATTAAGGTCTTTAATCAACGCAAAAAACTACTACTGTCTCAAATTTTCAGTGCTAATATGCACCTGAGAAAAATGGATGCATTCCAAGCAGACAGACTACAAATTGAAGAGGGCTACCAACAGTTGCGCTATTTAATTATCAGGCGCTTGTTAAGAAAATTATCCAAACTAAATGAAAATTAAAGCGCAGCAACTTAATGTTCAATTAGCCAACAAACTTGATGCTATTTATTTTGTTTTTGGTGCGGAAATATTACTTATTGAGCAAAGTTTAGCACAAATAAACAAGGCAGCAAAACAAGCTGGGTTTGACGAGAAAGTAAGCTTTGAAATTGATGCTAATTTTGATTGGGATCAAATCTTTGGGGCAATCTCAGCCACCTCGCTTTTTTCACCAAAACGCATCATTAAATG
This sequence comes from Candidatus Ruthturnera sp., assembly GCA_030599095.1. Taxonomy (GTDB): domain Bacteria; phylum Pseudomonadota; class Gammaproteobacteria; order PS1; family Pseudothioglobaceae; genus Ruthia. The sequence continues at coordinate 16,426 of JAUVOQ010000027.1, read as the reverse complement.
CCAATTAAAAACAGGGAAAATCGGCATTAAAGGTGCCAAAGCATTGGGCGAAATTGTCAGAACCCTGCCTGATGATATTTTGTTAATTGTCTCCACTGGCAAGTTAGATATGGCACAACAAAAAAGCAAGTGGTTTAAAACATTAGAACAACTTGGTAGTGTTGTGCAACATTTTGAAGTGCAAAGTAATTATTTGCTTGGCTGGATTGCAAATCATATGGCAGAATTAGGGCTTGAAGCTAATACAGAAATTGCCCAAAGTGTTGCTTTTTGCACAGAAGGCAATTTGACCGCCTCTATGCAGGAAATTCAAAAACTAAAAATGGCGTATCCGAATGGCAAAATCAACACACAAGAATATCTTGAACAAGTCAATCAGCAGTCTAAATACACCGTTTATGGTTTAATTGATGCGGCTTTATTTGGCAACATCAATCAGGTTAATAAAATTTATCAAACCTTAATTTCTGATATGGCTATGCCAATTCAGTTAAGTAGTTCCTTGTACCGAGAAATTAAATCAGTGATTGAAATGTCAGTTGAACTTAGACAAGTAAAAGATATTAACATAGTCTTACAAAACCATCGTGTTTGGAACAAAAGAAAACCCATCATTACCAATGCACTAAAACGCCACCCTTATCAGCGTTTGCAAAAATTATTATTATCACTAGGGCGTATTGACCGCTCAATTAAAGGCATGGATAATCTTAATGTTATTGATGAATTACATACATTATTACTAGGTTTGGCTGGGAAAACACAATGGACTCAATAAAAAATTTAATCACGACACTCGGTGAAAATGCAAAAAACGCTGCAAAAACGCTGCGTAGTGCCACAACGATGGCTAAAAACAGTGCGCTAATCAATATTGCTAATCAAATTAAACAAAATAGAGCGAGCATACTTAAAGCTAATAAACAAGACCTTGCCAATGGCAAAAATAAAGGGTTAGAAGCGGCACTACTCGATAGGCTCATGCTTGATAATGAGCGCCTTAATGACATTGTTGAAAGCCTAAATCAAATTGTTAATCTGCCAGACCCTATTGGTGAAATTACAGATTTAAAATATCAGCCAAGTGGTATCCAAGTGGGCAAGATGCGTGTGCCACTTGGGGTCATGGGTATTATTTATGAATCTCGCCCTAATGTTACTATTGATGCTGCTGCACTTTGTTTAAAATCAGGCAATAGTGTTATTCTACGTGGTGGGTCAGAGGCTGTTTACTCCAATCATGCGCTGTATGCTTGCGTCAAACAAGGCATAACGCAAGCAGGGCTTAATGAAAATTGCGCACAACTCATTGACACTCAAAATCGTGAAGCTGTTATTGAGTTGGTTCAAGCAAGTGATTATATCGATGCCATTATTCCTAGAGGCGGTAAGGGCTTGGTTGAAGCTATTAGTAACAGCGCTAAAGTGCCTGTTATCAAACATTTAGACGGCATTTGCCATACTTATATTGATAAAGATGCCGACACGCAAAAAGCCATTAATATCGCCTTTAATGCCAAAACACGCCGTTATGGCGTGTGTAATGCAACCGAAACCTTGCTAGTGCACGCCTCAGCAGTCAGTAGAATATTACCTGAATTGATTGCACAATATCTAGCAAAAGGTGTTGAGTTGCGTGGCTGTAAAAAAACTGCAAAACTATCCAACAAAATCATCACAGCCACTGAACAGGATTGGCATACAGAATATTTAGATGCGATTTTATCCATTCGTATTATCAACTCAATGAGCGAGGCAATCAATCATATTGAACAATACAGCTCAGGTCACACCGAATCTATTATTACCGAGAACTATACTTCTGGACGTCGTTTTATCACCGAAGTGGATTCTGCTTCAGTGATGATTAACGCCTCCACTGGCTTTGCCGATGGTTTTGAATATGGTCTAGGTGCAGAAATCGGCATCAGTACTGACAAATTTCACGTACGTGGTCCTGTCGGTTTAGAAGGACTTACCTCGCAAAAATTCATCGTACTAGGCGACGGACACACTAGAAAATAATTACTATATAATAGTCATACGGTAGCATATAATATAATAGTCTAAACAATCCTTTAGAGGTACAATAGTGAGTATGGAAGTATTAAGCCCAATAAAATCAGAATGTTTAACGATTTCAGAATATGTAAAAATGATGTCTGATAAAACTTTGAACAAAAATGTTGTTAGGACTCGTTACCGTATAAATTCTGACTGGAGTAGTGGTGAAACTGGTTGCTTTGTTATAGAGTACGATCGTCTCGTACTAAGAGAGAGAAAATTATAAATGTCAGATACTGAAATTCAAGTTCGTGATAGAGAAATAGCGTTATTTGAGAGTATCTCTGGGGCTGAAAAGCACAAATCAGATAATAATAAAGAGGTTCGTCTAGCAGAAATTGGAATGTCGGAAAGAATCGCTAAAATTGAGATTGAAAACAAAGCTCATAATTTAGAACAAGAAAAAGATTTTAGGTTAACAAATACAAAAAGATTGTACTGGATATTGAGTCTATTTTTTATTGCAATGCTTATATTTATTTTCTTGTTAATAATTTCTGGCAATAAAGATTTAGTGATTCCTATTCTTTCTTTTGTTGCTGGTGCATTAGGTGGGTTCGGGTACGGAAAAAGTCGCTAAATTTACCTAATTTAATGAACATAGATGAAACCTTAGCAATCTTTGAGCGCGGTAGCGATGAGATATTGCCACTTGACGAACTCAAGAAAAAGCTCAAGAAAAATAAACCATTGCGTATCAAAGCGGGTTTTGATCCAACTGCGCCTGACTTGCATTTGGGACATACGGTTTTAATCAATAAACTCAAGCAACTCCAAGATTTAGGGCATCAAATATTGTTTTTAATTGGTGATTTCACCGCCATGATTGGCGACCCAACAGGTAAGAGTAAAACTCGCCCACCACTCTCAAGAGAACAAGTTCAAGAAAACGCCAAAAGTTACACCAAACAAGTATTCAAAATTTTGGATAAAGACAAAACCACGGTTGTGTTTAACTCGCAGTGGATGGATAAAATGACCTCAATGGCATTCATCCAACTCGCCAGCAAACAAACAGTCGCTAGAATGTTAGAACGTGATGACTTTTCCAAGCGCTACAAATCAGGGCAAGCCATTTCTACTCACGAATTCTTATACCCTTTAGTTCAAGGTAATGATTCTGTTGAATTAAAAAGCGATGTAGAAATCGGTGGTACGGATCAAAAATTTAACTTATTAGTGGGCAGAGAACTACAAAAACAGGCAGGACAAGAGCAACAAGTTATCCTCACCATGCCGATTTTAGAAGGCTTGGATGGCGTGCAAAAAATGTCAAAATCCTTAGACAACTACATCGGTATTGATGATACGCCCGATCAGATGTTTGGCAAAATTATGTCAATTTCTGATGATTTAATGTGGCGCTATTTCGAATTATTAAGTTTCCAAAGTTTAGAAGCAATTGCCAATTTAAAAGAAGCAATGGCACAAGGTAAAAATCCAAGAGATATTAAATTTATCCTAGCTGATGAGATCATCACCCGCTTTCATAATATTGATGCCGCTAAACAAGCGCAGCAAAATTTTATTGATCGTTTTAGTAAAAATCAAATTCCCGATGAAATGGATGAATTTAGCTTCAAAGCTGGGATAAAAATTGCCAATTTACTCAAAGATGCCATGCTCTGTCCCAGCACCTCAAACGCCTACCAAATGATTAAACAAGGTGGCGCCAAAATCAATGGCACCAAAATCACAGATAAAAACCTTGAGCTAAAAACTGGCACAAACGTTTATCAAGTCGGTAAACGAAAATTCGCAAGAGTGACCATTCAATAAAAAAGTGTTATAATGCCCCTTTGGGGGATGACATGGCTTCGACGAGGAGTTGGATCTCAAGGACGCATGCCGAGGATAAAGACAACTCGTAAAATATGCTTTAAAAAGATAGTTGCAAACGAAAACAACTACGCTCTAGCTGCATAGCTAGCCGTCGCTTAAGAGTTGTCTGTATTTTTAGGATGACGGTCGCTCACAGACTCGCTAGGATTATTTTTTCCACGTAATTCGGTTAAAACTTTGTTGGGAATCGCTACTTACATCCCTGATGGTCGGGTGGTAGGTGGCTAACTAAATAGACCAAGCTAAGCATGTAGACTTCTTGTTTGAAAGTTTTCGGACGCGGGTTCAATTCCCGCCATCTCCACCATATCTGTTATTAATTCTTTTTAAACGAGCCTTGCCCGTTCCAAAAACGGGCAAGGCTCGTAGAAAAAAGCAGGCTTTAACAAGAATTAAATTGGTTAAAATAATGATATATTTTATTTTTTAAGTAAAAATTGTGATGCCAAAATCAGTTGCAAATGTTAAAACAACCTCAAAAGATATGTTTAACGATGAGCTTAAAAAGTTTAGCCAAATATTCCCCCAGTTTGTCAGCGAAGGCAAGATTGATTTTGATGCTTTAAAGGCATTTTTAGCAGATAAAAATGCACTGGCAAATGATAAAGACAAATACACCTTTACTTGGGCAGGCAAAAAACAATCTTTTCAAGCCATATCACGCCCCTCATACGCCACGCTTAATCCAAAAAATGATGAGTCAGTTGATTTTGACAACACCCAAAATTTATTTATTGAGGGTGATAATTTAGAAGTGCTAAAACTCTTGCAAAAGTATTATCATGGCAAAATTAAAATGATTTATATTGACCCACCGTATAACACAGGTAAAGATTTTATTTACAAAGATAACTTTACCGAAGGAAAAAGTGATTATTTTGAGCGTATCGGCACGACTGAAAACGGCATTAAACTAGAAACCAATTCTGATGCCCATGGCAGATACCACTCACAATGGCTAAGTATGATGTATCCGCGTCTTTTTCTTGCTAAGCAATTACTAAAAGACGATGGTGTGATTTTTATCAGCATTGATGATAACGAGCAACACCACCTAAAAATGTTGATGAATGAGGTGTTTGGGGAGGGGAATTTTGAGGGGCATATTCATTGGAGACGAAGACATAACCAGCCTAACGACCCAAATAAATTAATTGCCATTGTCGCAGAACATATTTTTACATATTCCAAAAACTCAGAAAAACTAAAAAAATCAGGCGTTGGTAAATTAGAATTAACTGGCAAGTTTTCAAACCCAGATAACGATATAAGGGGAGATTGGAATTCTAAACCTTGGAAAATTGGCTCAAATCAAAATGGTTCAAAGTACAAAATTACCACTCCTAGTGGTAAAATTTTGAGTGAGGAGTGGATGGGAGAAAAAAAGACTTATCAAGAATTATTGAAAGATAAAAGAATATATTTTTCAAATAACGGTAAGGAGTTACCAAGAAAAAAAATATTTAAATCAGAAAGAGAGTTGGAAGGTCAATCAGCAACAAATTGGTTTAAGCATGAATTCTTTGGAAGCAATCAAAGTGCTAGCGTAGAAAATACAGAATTATTTTATGGAATAAAAAATATTTTTGATAATCCAAAACCAACAAAACTACTGAAAAGTATAATTAGGTTAGGAAGTGTTGATAAAAACGATATTGTTTTAGACTTTTTCGCAGGCAGTGCCACTACAGGTCATGCGGTGATGGATTTAAACAAGCAAGATAATGGCAAGCGCAAATTTATCTTAGTACAAATCCCAGAGGCAGTGGATGAGGTTTCTGAAGCCTTTAAAGCAGGGTATAAAAATATCGCTGAAATTGGCAAAGAACGCCTAAGGCGAGCCATTAAAAAACATGATTTTAAAGCAGGGTTTAAAGTCTTTTCACTTGCACCCACAAACTACAACACGCTCAAACCTTATGATGGTGATGATGCAAAAGTCTTATTAGAGCAAGAAAAATTATTTACTAAGAAGCCCTTGCGTGATGATTTTAAGCCTATTAATTTGGTCTATGAAATTATCCTAAAACAAGGTTTTTCACTCAATGCTAACATTCAGCACAAAGACGATTTTTACCTCATTGAAGACGCCGAATTAGACAGAAAACTAGCCATCACCCTACAAAACCCAATTAACACCGAGCAAATTGAAGCCCTAAAACTCACCACTGATGATATTTTAGTCTGTCTTGATAGCACTTTAACCGACACCCAAAAAGTCAATTTTTCACGCAATTTTAATTTAAGAGTTATTTAAGATGAGTGTATTATTTTCAGAGGATAAAAAAGATATTGAAGATATTTATTTGAAAATAAAATATGACGGACCTTCTTTTGATGGCGTAATGAACATTCAAGATTTGGGCAATGAATTGCTTGGATTAGAGTATTGTTTGAAAGAGATACTTGACAGGTTAATAAAAGATTATTCAAAAGTTAAAGATTCTGAATTAAGTGGATTTGATGTTAATTTAATTGACATTGTTGCAAAGGATTTTATTGATAATTGTTTTCTAAAAACAATAGCAGCCAAAATAAATATAGAAAAAAATGCAGTTTTGGTAAGTATTATTGCTCTTATTATTCAGCAACTTTTTTCTATTTATGGAGAGATACACACTGCACAAATAAATTCTGATACAGAAATAATAAAAATCGCTTTACAGAAAAACGAAGTCTCAACAGAAGTAGCAAAACATATTAAAAATAGTTCATTAACAGATTCAGCTAAATATATTGCCATATCTTTGATTAAGGATAAGAAATATAGAGAAAACCAAGCAAAAATAATTAAACCAATAAAAGGCAGTGCAGAGACATTGGAAATATCATCTAGTGAATTTGAAAATGCTATAAATATTGACCATTCAAATAAAGATGTTCTTTTGTATGAGGTTTTAGAGAAAAACAATGACGATAATAATGAAGTTGGAAAATCTGAGACAGTTAATGGAAGGATTCATTATATAAATTTAGAGGCTGGTAGAAACCATATTGGATTTAAAGAAAATGCTGAAGGAGTGAGTATTAGGTGTCATTTATCAGTTGGCTTAAACATTAATAATTACAAAAGTTTTTTGGGCGAATGGGTGGAAATTCAAGGAGTATTTAAGCGAGGCAAAAATCCAGAGATAGATGTAGAAAAAATAATAAAAACTCAAGCTCCTATAAATAAAGCAGAACAAGAAAATTTAAGGTTATGAAAATCCAATACGAAACCCTAGATTATCAAACTGATGCCATTAATAGCGTGGTAGATTTGTTTGATAATGGTAATCATTTTATTCATAAAGATGAATTTAGTCTTGATGCTTTTGGGGTGGTTGCTAATCAATTACGCATTGATAAAGACAGGTTAATTAGTCATTTATCAACCATTCAAAAGCACAATCTTGAAAAGGGCGATATTAGCATTGATCAACATAATTTGTGTGATTTTTCCATTGAGATGGAAACGGGCACAGGCAAGACTTATGTGTATTTAAAGACTATTTTTACACTTAACCAAAGATTTGGTTTGACCAAATTTATTATTATTGTGCCCTCTATTGCCGTGCGTGAAGGGGTGCTGAAAACACTCAGTAGTACAAAGCAACATTTTTACAAAGCCTTTAATGCTCATGCAGATGTCTTTGCTTATGAGGGTGATAGCAAGCACAAAATTAATGTATTAAGAACCTTTACCAGTCATCATCATTTAAGTATTTTGGTGATGAGTATTCAGGCGTTTAATTCGGATAATAATATTATTAATGAGCCTCGGCGTGATGATACTTTTGGTGAAAAAATGATGGATATCATTGCCCAAACACAACCTGCGTTGATTTTAGATGAGCCGCAAAATATGGAAAGTGATTTGTCAAAATCAGCCATTGGCAATTTGAACCCTATTTTTAAATTGCGCTATTCTGCCACCCATAAAAATTTGTATAACTTGGTATATTCATTATCACCATTTACGGCTTATAACAAGGGTTTGGTTAAGAAAATTGAAATTGCATCGGTTGTTAAAGAAGACACTAACGCCGTGATATTTGAGGTGCAAAAAATTATCACCAAACGTGGTGAGCGCCCAAAAGTTAAAGTTAAACTTGAAGTCAAAGATAAGAAAACAGGTGACTATTGCTATAAAACACTCAACTTAAAACTTAATGACGATATTTTTAGAAAAACCCATAATGAAAAATACCAAAATTGGTTTGTTGAAGAAATATCCATTTCTAAAAATGGTGTGGCAGTTTCTGGTGGGGTGTTTTTCTCAATTCATGAGGTTCGGGCACAAGATAAGGCGGATATTTTTAGGGTGCAGATTAGGGAGACGATTAAGAATCATTTTGAAAAACAAGCCTCATTAGGCAATGACATTAAGGTTTTGTCTTTGTTTTTTATTGATAAGGTTAAAAATTATGTGAATGATGGTTTGATTAGGCGACTTTTTGAGGCGGAGTTTGAGGCATTAAAATCGAGCTCTGAATTTTTTAAAAATAAAGTGGTTGAGAAAGTCCATAATGGTTATTTTTCAAAATCTGGAAAGAATTTTAAAGACACTAAAGGCAACTCAAAAAGCGATAAAGATACTTATGATTTAATTATGAAAGACAAAGAAAGGTTGTTGTCTTTTGCAGAAGACACGTGTTTTATTTTTTCACATTCTGCTTTAAAAGAGGGTTGGGATAATCCGAATATTTTTACCATTTGTACGCTAAATGAAACCATCTCTTTGATGAAAAAACGCCAAGAAATTGGGCGAGGCATGCGACTTTGTTTGGATAAAAATGGCAAAAGAATTTATGACACTAAGGTTAATAAGTTGGTGGTTGTGCCGAATGAATCGTACCAAGACTATGTTGCTTCGTTGCAAAGCGAATTTAATGAATCTGGGCAAACTGGCATGATACCGCCTGCACAACACAGACGAAAAATTATTAAGTTTAAAAAACAATTTGCCACCAATGATGAAAATTTTAAAGTTTTGTGGGCAAAAATTAAGAAGAAAACAAAATATAATATTTCATTGAATAGCAACGACTTGGTGAATAAAATTGTTAAAAATGTTAATGAAAATCTAACGGCTGGACAATTAATTATTAAAATTGAAAGGCAAAATGTGGTTATGAAGGAGGGCAAAATTCAAACGATTTATAACTCTGAAAAAGTAGGGACTAGAATTAACAAGCACTACCAAATAAGCCATTTAGTTTCAACTTTAGAGCAAGAGAGTGGCTTAACCAAAAAAACCATTTTAAGTGTTTTGACAGGTATTGATTGTTTGGATTATATCTTTGATAGTCCGCAAGATTTTATAAGAAATGTGGCGTTAATGATTAAAAATACTTTAAAAGATGAATTGTTAAACGGTATTCAGTATTTTGAAGTGGATGATTGTTGGCATATGTCGCTATTTAAAGACATAGAAACTTATGAGAATAAAATCATTGCTTCTGAGAAATCTATTTATGAATATACGATATTTGATAGCGATGGCGAGAAAGAATTTGCCCAAAATTTAGAGACGCAAGACAGGGTTAAAGTTTTTGCAAAAATGCCTTCATGGTTTGTGGTGGACACCCCTATAGGGATGTATAACCCTGATTGGGCGATTGTATGGGAAGAGGATCATCAAGAAAAATTGTATCTGGTGCGAGAAACCAAGTTTATTGATCATTTACAGGATGGTTTGAGAGCGTCTGAAAAAGATAAGATTATTTGTGCAAAAGAGCACTTTGATGCGATTAATCTTGATTTTAAAGTTAGTACGGATTCAGGGCTTAATGATTTGTTTCATTAACTTAAATCAAAGTTTTTAAACATTCATGATTTTGCACTCATTCCTCAATGCCATAAGCGTTAGATGATTAATTTTTTGTGCTGGTAACTTCAATTTTGTTTTGTCAACAACAAACCCTTGCTTTTTATATGATTTATGAGCATAAGCAGTTGTATAATTAATGGGTTTTTAATTATATATAGGAGAAATGTATGAGCGTTTTAGTCACACAACAAGCCCCAGATTTTACTGCCGCCGCTGTTTTAGCAGATGGCACAATTATTGATAATTTTCAACTTTCTAGTCTTAAAGGTAAGAAAATTTGTGTCTTCTTTTATCCACTAGATTTTACTTTTGTTTGCCCTTCAGAGATTCTAGCACATCACCATAGGATGGCACAGTTTAGCGACAAAGGTGTTGAAGTGGTTGGTGTTTCAGTGGATTCACAATTTACGCATAACGCATGGCGTAATACGCAACCAGCAGACGGTGGCTTGGGCGTGATTGATTTTCCATTAGTGGCCGATACTGATCATTCTATTATGGAAGCTTATGGCATTGTACACCCAGCAGGTATTGCACTGCGTGCATCGTTCTTAATTGATGAGAATTTTGAGGTGCGTCATCAGGTGGTTAATGATTTGCCATTAGGCAGAAATGTTGATGAAATGTTGCGCATGGTTGACGCACTTGATTTCCACAGTAAGCATGGCGAGGTTTGCCCTGCAGGCTGGAATAAAGGTGATGAAGGCATGAAAGAGACACCAGATGGTGTGGCTGATTATTTATCAAAACATGCCGATGAGTTGTAATTAGGTTTGATGCTTAATTAAGGGAGTCTAGGCTAGGGAGTCTAGGCTCCCTTTTATGGCGTAATAAGGAGCGTTAATAATGAAAATGAAAAAATATAGATGCATTGTGTGCGACTGGCGGTATGACGAATATTTAGGCGCGCCTAAAGAAGGAATTGAACCAGGTACAAAATGGGAAGATGTGCTTGAAGATTGGGTGTGTCCAGATTGTGGTGCTAGTAAGGCTGAGTTTGAAATGGTTGAAATCTAGCAAGACCTTTTAAAACTGATACAAAGGAATAAGAATGTCAAAAGTATTGATATTATCGGGCGATGGCATTGGTCAAGAAATTATAACGCAAGCACTTAAAGTGATTGATTGCTTGAATGCAGATTTTAATCTTGACATGACACTAGAACACGGACTGGTAGGCGGTAGCGCTTATGATGAAACTGGTTCCCCTTTGCCACAAGCCACGCTAGATGTCGCACATGAGTGTGATTCTATCTTATTGGGTGCTGTGGGTGGTTATCAGTGGGAATCTTTAGTGCGTGATTTGCGACCAGAGCGAGGACTGTTAAGACTACGTGCAGAAATGGATTTATTTTCTAATTTACGTCCTGCGATTTTATATCCACAACTTGCCAGCGCCTCTACGTTAAAAAAAGAAGTGGTATCTGGCTTAGATTTGATGATTGTCCGTGAATTGGTTGGGGGTATTTATTTTGGCAAGCCACGAGGTGTTGAAGTGCGTGATGGACAAAAATACGGGTTTAACACAGCCACTTATTATGAATCAGAAATCAGGCGTATCGGACATTCAGCCTTTAAAATTGCACAACTTCGTAACAAGCGTGTTTGCTCGGTAGATAAAGCCAATGTGTTAGAAGTTTGTGAATTGTGGCGTGAAGTGATGACGGATGTGGCAAAAAATTATCCAGACGTTGAACTTAGCCATATGTATGTAGACAATGCTGCCATGCAATTAGTCAAAGCACCTAAACAATTTGATGTGATAGTGACTTCAAATCTATTTGGCGATGTGTTGAGTGATTGTGCGGCAATGCTAACTGGCTCAATTGGCATGTTACCATCAGCTTCGCTTAATCAAAATGGCTTTGGCATGTATGAGCCTATTCATGGCTCAGCACCTGATATTGCAGGTAAAGACATTGCCAATCCTTTGGCGACTGTTTTATCGGTTGCTATGATGTTGCGTTATTCGCTTAATCAAATAGATTTGGCACTCAAAATTGAAACGGCAGTTAATACTGTATTAAATAAAGGTTATCGTACGCAAGATATTGCAACAGAAGGCGATAGGGTTGTCGGCACGAACGAAATGGGTGATTTAGTGGTAGAGGCATTGGTATGAAAATTGTAATTTATTCAACCAATACTTGTCCGATTTGTGTCAAAACCAAGGTATTATTAAACAAATGGAATCTACCATTTGAGCAAAAAATGATTGATGAAGATCGCACGCTCATGGCAGAGTTCTCAAAAGTGACTAACGGCGCCAGAATGGTGCCACAAATTGTCATTGACGATAAACATATCGGTGGATTTAGCGATTTAACTGAGTTGCATATGGATGGCTTTTTTGACTAACCATCTATTTTAGCTTGTCACCCAAGGTTTACAAATCCAGCGTTTCAACCTCAAGCAACATTTTGCCAATGTGTTTGCCAAATTGCTCATCAAATCCGTGCCAACTTCTATAAGTAGTTAATTGTTTAATGGCGATAGGCTTAATTTCATAATCAGCCAAATCTTGCTCATAGCCTTTTTGGGCTTCATCTTGAATGATCAGTAAATAATCTAAAAATGGCTTAACAGCATGGCTTGCATTGCCTGATGAGCCATGACCAGGTACGTAATAATCTAGATCTAAATTCGTTGCATATTGCAATACTTTGATGTTGTCATGCATACTAGAACTGTTGTCAAAACGCCCCATACGATTAACAAAACTATTATCACCTAAAAACAAAGTTTTACTGTTGACATGTTCGATCATAATGTCTGTATTGGTATGTGCCTTAATGCTAGGGTTGTGAATTTTAAACTGTTCTGAGCCTAGGTTGATGACTTGTAAGTGCTGGGTGGCGTCAGTTGGGTAAGTGGCAATTGTGTCTTTTGTTAAGCCATTAGTTAGGGTTGCCATTAGATTAACCCAGTTATCGCCTTCGCCGTTTTTAGCCTCAATAATCATTTGTGGGTGGGCATAAATTTTGGCATTGGGATATTTTTCGACAATCGCTTGATTGCCTAGCCAGTGGTCGCCATGAATGTGCGTATTAAAAACAGCAATAATAGGCGCTTTGCTCATTTTCTCAACTTCTTTAAGCACTTTTTTACCCACACTATAAGCACTACCTGGGTCAACAATAATAACACCTTCTTTGCCAATAATAATGCCAGGATTGTTCATAAACCCTTGATTTTTTACACTTGGTTCGCCAAATGGACCATGAATAACAAGTAAGTTATTGCTAAGCTTTTCAGGTGAAAATTCGCCAATGCCTTGAATGATCCAAGCGTTTGATAGGCTTGATAAAGTTAAAGTAAATAAAAGATAGATTGTTTTCATTGCTCATTGCTATTCCCAAAAAAATCATTATATCCTATCAGATTTTAGGAATATGTTCAGTTAGAATGGAAAACAAACCAAGTACGTTTATCTGATTTATTGTGGGACTGTTGAATATGGCATAATATCAAGCATGCACAAAAAGCCCACTGTCTTAAATATTAAAACCATTGCCATAACTCGTTTTTTCAAAATTGAGGAAATGGATATTGAGTTTTCAAACGGCAAAAAGAGAACCTATGAGCGTTTAAAGCCACCAGGTAACGGTGCAGTATTGGTGATACCGATGTTAGACGATGAAACCGTATTAATGATTTATGAGTATTCTGGCGGTACGGATCGGTATGAATTAACATTAACCAAAGGCAAAATTGATGATGGCGAAACGCCAATTGAGGCAGCCAATAGAGAGTTAACCGAAGAAATTGGTTATGGCGCTAACAAATTAACCTTCATCAAAAAAATAACCATTGCACCAGGCTATCAATCAAGCATTACCTATCTTGTACTAGCGCAAGATTTATACAAAGCAAGCGCACAAGGCGACGAACCAGAGCCATTAGAGGTAGCAGCCTTTAAAATGGCTGATTTAGAAAGTCTGGTTTACAATGAAGATTTAACCGAAGCCAGAAGTATCGCAGCTTTATATATGGCAAGAGATGTGATTAACAAGCAGTGAAACTGCGCTCATTAAGCACAATTTATGAAATCTAACAATATTTTTTTACTTTAAAGAATTTAATAAGCAAAACTATTATAGGTATAGTATGAAACGACCCTGTAAACCAATATGGTGTAAAGTCCTCGTTAAAAATCAGACATAATCCTTTAATCTATCCTCATGTAGGATTATAAACTGATTCATTGCTTGTGGCCAATTTCGTGTATGCACCCATAACATATTGCACTTTCCCCTACACGTTTTCTCATTCATTTTTAAGGTACTCAATCGGTGATATTTGTCCTAATGCATCATGCGGTCTTTTAGCGTTATACCAAAACAGATAATCACTCATTTTGTCATTAAATTCATTAGTGTCTTCTAAATCATAGAGAGTGTCATCTACCAACTCATCTTGCAGTGTACGATTAAACCGCTCACAGTGTGCATTCATCTTCGGTGTCTTAGGGTAGGTATACCAATGATTGCACACTTGCTCATCAAACTCTTTTTTAAACTCTGAACCATTATCTGTTAGTACGTGTTTCATCTTAAAAAGGAACAAGTGTTTAATATTGGTTAAAAAGCGTCCTGCTTCGGCTGCACTGTGTTTGTTTGTAGCGTAAGCAAAGGCAAATCTAGTGTTGTCAAGTCAATAAAGGTCAGAATTGTACAAGTTCAAAAACATACTGCCTTTTTCCTATTGTTAAAGAAAAGGATGAAACAGTGCAGAACCAAAGAATCAATTGGAAAATCAAAGGTCTGGTTAAAATGGCGTGTTAGCTTACGAATTAGATAATATGAGCCAATCAGCTAACGATAAATACAACATTCTATGCTTTGGCTTGCAAGCAACCATGGATTCTTTTTTAGTTAAAAAGCGAACGCTCTACCATTGGAAGACTCTGATGAATTTAATGACAAAATGAGTGATTATCTGTTTTGGTACAACGCTAAAAGAGCGCATGATGCATTAGGGCAAATATCACCGATTGAGTATATTAAAATGAATGAGGAAACGTATAGAGGAAAGTGCAGTATGTTATGGGTGCATACATTATCTTGTTCACTACTCAAAATAACGGTATAATTGTTTGCTTTTTAACATAAAGTTTATTTAAAGGAACGCCCCGATGAATTTAATTGATCAAATTGAGAGTGAACAACTAAGATCAGACCTGCCTTCATTCGCATCAGGCGATACTATTGTTGTACAGGTAAAAGTACGCGAAGGTGAGCGTGAGAGATTGCAAGCATTTGAAGGTGTTGTTATTGCTAAGAAAAACCGAGGCATTGGCTCAGCATTCACAATTAGAAAGACTTCTCATGGCGAAGGTGTTGAAAGAGTTTTTCAAACCCACTCAAAAATGATTGACTCAATTGAAGTCAAGCGCCGTGGTAAAGTTCGCCAAGCCAAACTTTATTATCTTCGTGCTCTTACTGGCAAGAAAGCTAGAATTAAAGAAAAACTTCAGCTTAAAAAATAAGTTTGTTTGTTTTAAAAAATGCTGGTTTTTACCAGCATTTTTTATCAGCAATTATCTGTCATAATTTAGCAATGGATAATTCAATACTCATTGACCAATTTTTAGACAACCACTGGCTTTCATCAGGCGCCAGTAAAAATACGCTTTCGGCTTATCGTTCTGATCTTAATTTATTTTCAAAATGGGCCAATAAATCACTCACTAATATTAGCGATACACATATTAATCAGTATTTTAATGAGCGCCAATCAACATCCATGAGTGCCGCCACACAAGCCAGAATACTCACTTGTTTACGTATTTTCTACCAATATTTAATTAAGCAAAAAGTCATTAAAAAAAATCCGACTGATAAATTACACCACCCTAAGCAAGCACAAAAGTTGCCAGTTTTTTTAAATGTTGACGAGGTTGAAAGACTGCTTAATGCGCCTGATCATAACACTATTTTTGGATTACGCGACCAAGCCATGTTAGAGCTTTTATATGCTTGTGGACTGCGTGTTTCGGAGTTGATTAATCTGAGTTATCATCATATTAACCTCGCTGATGAATATATTCGCATTCATGGCAAAGGCAACAAAGAACGCCTTTTACCAATGGGTGAAATGGCAATGGATTGCCTAACAAATTATGAAAAAAACGCAAGACCATTTTTATTAAAACATGGTCAAACTGATGGTTATTTTCTAACCAATCGTGGCACCAATATGAGCCGACAAAATTTCTTCTACATCATTAAAAGCTACGCCATCAAAGCAGGTATTAACAAACCCCTATCACCCCATACACTGCGCCATGCTTTTGCCACACACCTTGTGCAAAAAGGGGCGGATTTACGCAGTGTGCAATTAATGCTTGGGCACAGTGACATTTCTAGTACACAAATCTACACCCACATTCAAAACATTCAGCTCAAATCACAACATAGCAAGCACCACCCTAGAGGATAGCAATAATCTTATAATTAAATAAGAGATAATAAGTGCCGTGCAGTCTTTCCAACAGCTTTGAAGCTTTAAGGTTAATTAATATTGAGTCTTAACCAGTTAAATAATTTTCAAAAACCATTTTAACAAATAATTAGTCAACCCTTAAAAACCCAAAACAAACCCAAAACCATTCTCAATCACTCAAAAACAATCACGCTATTTTTTTTACTTACGATATTTTGCCCAGTGTAATAGAAAAAATAGCGACTTCTCATCATAAATAAGCCA
>JAUVOQ010000070.1 GCA_030599095.1 Candidatus Ruthturnera sp. | reverse complement strand
AGCATATTTTATAAACAAAACGACCAAGAAATGATGGTTATTTTACCAAAATCTGGTTGATTTGTTTATGGTTTTTGTTGATTTTATTGTTTTAAATCAAATGGTTAAGGGGTTTTTAAGGGTTGACTAATTAGTGTCTTTTTATCAAAAAAGACGCAAAAATCCCTAAGTTGTTATTAAATCTTTGTCAACATTTGCTGCTCTGGTTAAATGATAAGTAATGGCTTTGAGATTAACCTCATTGGCAACTTTCTCTAAACCAATATAACGAGCGCTTGCCAAGCCATCAGTGCGTTTGAGTGTGCCTATTAGTAATGCTTTAAACAAACTAACAGATGAACAATCAGTGTTAATGTTGGTTAATTTTTTGGCAATGATGTGCCAATTGATGATTTTGTTAATAATATCTAGTTGAGAGGTGGGGATATTAATAAAACTATCGGCAAAGGTTTGTTCTTGGGTAGTTATAATACGTATTGTTTTTGTAAGTAATTGATAATTATAGTATTTTACTTTAAATTGTGGATAAATTAGTATTGTCTTTGGCTTGAATGTTGGTTTTTGTTGAGATTTTTGGTTTAATGCAGAGGTCTCTTAGGCTGATAGTAATCACTACTACGAGCGTGGTAATGTTTTAGATTGCTACTGCCAAAAATTTATTCAGACATAAAAAAACCACCTCAAAGGGTGGTTTTTATTTAACCTTAAATCTCGCTAGACCAATCTAGCAGTCAATCTAAGTCTTACCTAGCAATCGCTCGATCATGCCTGTTAACTGTTGTATTAGCCCTAGAATCTGCATAACCTTTAGCATAAGAATCAGCTGTGCCTCTAGCACTCGCATCAGCAGTGCCTGTATATTTGCCATCAACAATTGCGTTAGAAACATTCCTAGTTGTGTTTTTGTTGTTGTAATGAAAGCCCCAGTCAGAATTGTTGTTCATGTCGTTGTTGTTTGAAAAAGGACCCCAGTTACTAATGCCGTTGAAAGGACCCATGTTTGAACCGCCGTTGAAAGGACCTATGTTGTTGCCGCTACTAAAAGGACCCCAGTTGTTTGAACTGTTACCACGACCGTAACCGTTGTTGTTTGAACTGTTGTTAAAGAAACCAGCTAATGCTGATGTGGTAACTATTAAAATAGCAATCAAAATTATCTTTTTCATATTAATCTCCAAATTTAAAAGTATTAATGCACTTATTGTTAAGCGAGTTTTAAGTATCAGACCTCGTGGTCTTGACGGGGCATTATACGATAAATATATTAGAAGTCAATGATATTCTAATATTAATTAATAATGAAACCATAAAAACTTCTTATAACTCTTTCTATTAAAGTATTTTCACTAAAAGAAAAGTAACTAGAAAATCTCACTAAAACCAATTAAACAAGCGTAAAAAGACAAGTTTTAGACAAAAAATTACTCAAAATTTATTCATCAGCCCGTATTTGTAATAGTAGAAAAAGCCACCTTAAAGGTAAACTTTAATTTAATATTGTCTGAGTTGTTATCGACTTCTGCTATCAACATCCCCTGCAGACTTTCCATCAGTATAACCTTTAGCGTAAGCATCGGCTTGACCCTTGGCAAAACCATCGGATGCACCTTTAACATAAGCATCAGCTTGCGCCTTGGCATTTGCAGAAACTACACCAGTCGCATTGCTACTTGCTGAAGCATTAGATATGTTTTTGGTGGTATTTTTATTATTATAATGAAAACCCCAATCTGAATCATTGTTCATGTTGTTGTTGTTTGAGAAAGGTCCCCAGTTAGAACCACCGCTAAATGGACCCCAGTTAGAACCGCCGTTAAATGGACCCCAGTTAGAACCGCTGTTACCAGTACCCCAGCCATTGTTGTTATTGCCATAACCGTTGTTGTTATTCCAAAATGCCGATGCAGACGACGTGGCGACTACAGCAACAATTGCCACTAGTTTTATTACGTTTTTCATTTTATCTCCTAATTAAATTATGTAATACAAGTAAGAAAATCAATATCCACCTGAGCGAATAATACACAACTAGAAAATAGAGTGCAACACTATTAGTAGACAATAATTTTATAATATAGAATCAATGACTGCATCGCCAAACTCAGAGCATGACAATAATGTCGCTCCACTCATCAGCCTTTCCAAATCATAAGTTACGGTTTTATTTTGAATAACATTAGACATCGCCTCTAAAACCATATCGGCCGCCTGTATCCAGCCCATGTGCCTAAGCATCATTTCTGCTGAAAGAATAATTGAACCCGGATTAACTTTATTCAGCCCTGCATATTTTGGCGCTGTGCCGTGCGTTGCCTCAAATACGGCTGTTGTGTTTGCAAGATTCGCACCTGGCGCAATACCAATACCACCCACTTGAGCGGCCAATGCGTCTGAAATATAATCACCATTTAAATTAAGCGTAGCAATCACCGAATACTCTTCAGGACGCAAAAGAATTTGTTGCAAAAAAGAATCCGCAATGACATCTTTAATGGTAATTACTGTGCCTGTATTTGGATTTTTAAACGATCTCCACGGTCCATCATCAACAATTGCACCAAATTCATTACTTGCCAATTGATAGCCCCAATCTCTAAATCCACCTTCGGTGAATTTCATAATATTGCCTTTATGCACCAAGGTTACTGAATCTTTATCATTATCAATGGCATATTGAATGGCGCTACGCACGAGACGATCTGTACCCTCTTTAGAAACTGGCTTAATACCAATTCCTGAGGTATTGGGAAAACGAATTTTTGTCGTGCCCATTTCATTTTGTAAAAAATCAATGACTTTTTTTACCTCAGCAGTGCCTGCCTGATATTCAATACCTGCATAAATATCTTCAGAATTTTCTCTAAAAATAACCATATCAATCTTTTCAGGTGCTTTAACTGGCGAAGGCGTGCCTTCAAAATATTTAACAGGTCGTTGGCAAATAAACAAATCCAATGTTTGACGAATCTCCACATTCAAAGAACGCATACCACCGCCCACTGGGGTGGTTAGCGGACCTTTAATAGACACTGAAAACTCCTCTATAGCATCCAAGGTTTCTTGTGGTAAGTATTCACCATAAATATCATTTGCCTTCTCGCCCGCATAAACATCCATCCATTGAATTGCTTTTGAGCCATTGTAGGCTTTAGCAACAATGGCATCAATCACTTTTTTCATCACTGGCGATACATCTGCACCAATACCATCACCTTCAATATAAGTGATAATTGGATAATTTGGTACTTTGATAACCCCCTTTTCAAAGCTAATTTTTTCACCATTTTTAGGCACTCGGATGTGTCGATAACTCATACTTTATACTTTAGTTTACGTTTACGCTTGAAAAGCGCATTATTTTAGCATATTCCCCATTTGAATAGTATTTTTCTCGCTTGTAAATTTGTTCAAACCCAAGTTTTGATACAACTGAAAAGCCTAAAAATTATGCGCTTAAAGCTCTAAAATCATTGTTTTAGTGCCTCAATCAACGCAGTTACCACACCCTTGGTCTTTAAAATCATGGCGCATTGTAATGTGAAAAATTTCAACTAAATTACAACGAGTAAATATCACCATACCGACAAACATCTTAACCAAGTTGGATACATTGGCTGGCAATCAGCACACTTCACGATCTGGCATGGTTCGCCAATTGGTTGAAAAGTTGTAACTTGAGAATCTTTGAATCCACACCATAAGCACAACACTCATAAGCCAGTCAAAAGGTATATCAGTTACTCTTTTAACCTGACAAGAAAAAGGAGTGAAACGTGAAAAAATACACATAATGAGACCGTTGAATTATAAAAAAATTCAGATTTCTTCGGTTTTTTCAGGTCACTTCTCATTGTTTTTCTGTTTTCTATCAGCATAGCCTTTGCCTGCATAAATAGCACCTGTACTTGGTAGCACATGTTTTAAGCCATTGGCATCGGTCATGTTGGCAGGGGTTAATTGCAACTTTGTTAATCAACCCTGATTGCCTATCAACACTAACATGCTTTTTAAAACCATACCAGAATTTATGTTTACCTTTAGCACCAAACTTAGTTTGTTTATCACAACTCACTTTTGACAAGGT
>JAUVOQ010000099.1 GCA_030599095.1 Candidatus Ruthturnera sp. | reverse complement strand
CTGGGCAAGCACAAGTCATTGGCAACGTCAATCCATCAAGCACAGGCACGAATGGCAAGGCTGATGATTCTAATGCCATTGCGCCTACACCTACATCTGCACTAACGACCAACAAAGACGAGGGTATTAAAGTGATTGTTTATAACGCTGAAAGAGGCTTTAGAGAAAAACAGCTTGGTCAAAAAAATGGGGGTTCAGGCATTTTATCAAGAGGCGATGGTGTGAGTTATACCATTTATAAAAAATAACACAATCTAAATAAGGTATAATATGCTCTTTACTAACATCACTTTAATCCAATGAGCAGACCAATAACATTACCACAGAAAATATTTGATTATGATTTCAAATTACTATCTCAAACCGAAGCACATCCAAGAACAAGAATTAGATTATTAGCCTTGTCTCATCTGCAAAATCATAAAAACTATAAACAAGTAGCAACCTATATGCAAGTCGATATTACGTCAGTAAAAATGTGGCTTTATCGTTTTAGAGATGGCGGCATTGAAGCGCTACAAGAAAAACAGCGTAGTGGTAGAAAATCCAAATCTTATGGTTTAAATGAAAAAATATCAATAGCCATTAAAGATATGCAAGACAACAAAATAGGGGGTCGTATGACACTCACAGATATTGGGCAAATGCTAAAATCTGATTTTAAACTTGATTATGCCAATCCAAGTAGCGTGCGTTATCTATTAACACAACTAGGTTTAAGCTGGATAACTTCAAGATCTAAACATCCAAAACAAGATTTAAAAGCACAAAATCTATATAAAAAACTTCAAACAAACAGTCATAGATGCCCTACCTGTGGACACAGACTTAAACAAAGTTGATGTTTGGTTTCAAGATGAAACCAGGGTAGGTCAACAAGGATCTATCACTAGAATGTGGGCACCAAAAGGCACCAGACCAAGTGCTGTTCGTCAACAACACAAGAATATGTTTATATGTTTGGTGCAGCTTGTCCATCACAAGATAAAGCACTTGGTTTGGTGTTGCCACTTGCCAACACTCAAGGCATGATAGAACATTTAAGCCTAATATCGCAAGCAACAACAAAAGGCAGGTATGCCGTTGTGGTCATGGACAGGGCGGCATGGCACACCACTGACAAAATCAAAAGTTTTGACCATATTGTTCCAATACCCTTGCCACCGTATTCACCAGAGCTTAATCCAGTAGAGCAATTGTGGCTTAATATTAAGCAAAGGTATTTATCAAATATGGCTTTTAAGGATTATGATGAGATTGTAGATAAAAGCTGTGATGCTTGGAATGATGTTTTAAAAAAGAATTTTATTAGTAAATTATGTAGTAGAAAATGGATAAAATTAGTTTAGTTATTTTTTATAAATGGTATTACATCACTTTTAGGGGATTACAAGCAGCAGCCAAATTTTCAGCGTTATAGAAAATAAGTCAGATAAGTTTCATGCTCAAGGTGGTTACGATAGATATTTGGAAATAATTTAAATCGCAACTGGCGCTTTAATGGGGGTGTCAAACACGTAATTTATAAACTCAAAGTCCTCAAAACTATAATCAAAAATACTGTCAGGCTTGTGTTTGAT
>JAUVOQ010000117.1 GCA_030599095.1 Candidatus Ruthturnera sp. | reverse complement strand
ATACCAATTATCAAATTTAATTATACATATTGTATCCACAAACACTACGAATAGTTTGTGGGTTAATCCCTGCTAAAAACTTACAAACCTCATCCTCCAAACTACTGAGCGTTTCATATACTTTATTCTTCAAGACATTTTGCTTGATGTATTGCCATAATCTTTCCACAGGGTTTAATTCAGGTGAGTAAGGTGACTGGATAACTATCCTGATATTGCCTTGTACACTTAA
This sequence comes from Candidatus Ruthturnera sp., assembly GCA_030599095.1. Lineage (GTDB taxonomy): Bacteria > Pseudomonadota > Gammaproteobacteria > PS1 > Pseudothioglobaceae > Ruthia. The sequence goes on along the minus strand of JAUVOQ010000117.1, from coordinate 815 downwards.
CGTCTTTGACTTATGCCAAGTGGCACCATCCATCATTAGCAATACATCCCTACCATTTAGATGTTTGTTAAATCCTTGGAGAAAAACATTCATGCAAAGCGTATTGACTTTTGGCAAAATAAGTGAAAACAGTTCTCCTGTTATAGAGTTTGTGGCAGAGTAAAGGTAAAAATTTTCATAGCCAAGTCTAATCTTAACTGGTGTTCAAACGCCTTTTTTAAACCAACCATGCCCTATATTGGAATGTGTACCAAACCTAGATTCGTCAAAAAACCAACCATCATTTTCTGAGTGCATTTTTTGCAGTTTTTTTAAAAGTCTCAAGCAAATCCCCATCTTGCTTGTGGTGGTCTTTTCTTGCGGTAATGTCGTTAAATCCTAATTTGTGCATAAGTCTGTAAGTTGAAGCGATGCTTATTGCTGTATGGCGCTTTTTGAATATAATTTGTTGCAGATCTTTGACGCTAATACTTGGATTAGATGCTATAGAATTAACAACGAATTGTTCTTGGACATTGTCAAGCAATCTCTTCCTGCCTCTGCCTTTTTTTGACTAATAAGCCATCAATAGATTGATGTTTAAAATCTTTTATCCATTTAAACAAAGTCGCTCTAGTCATGCCAAAAATTTTAGCCACTTGAGATATGTTGTGATTTTTAGCAGATATTATTGCTTGTAATTTGCGTGCCACTTTGCCAGACTTTCCCTGTTGTTTTAAAGCCACATGACACTTTAAAAATAATTCGTTGCTAATTGCTTTACTAATGCCTGCCATTGTATAAACTCCCATTTTAAAAAAATGATGTTATACATT
>JAUVOQ010000003.1 GCA_030599095.1 Candidatus Ruthturnera sp. | reverse complement strand
TTGGTTAGCATATTTTATAAACAAAACGACCAAGAAATGATGGTTATTTTACCAAAATCTGGTTGATTTGTTTATGGTTTTTGTTGATTTTATTGTTTTAAATCAAATGGTTAAGGGGTTTTTAAGGGTTGACTAATTATAACGTAGTAGTAACTATCCACCTATACGGAGTACTAGGGACTGACTTAGATACCATGATTAATGATGGCAACATCGTGTTGTTTTAAACTTAGATTGGGTTTTAGTCAATGTTGCGTAGTGGCATTAGTGTTACGTATAATGGCGATTGTGTGGTTTGAGAGTTGTTAGTTCAAATGCTTAAACTGGAACGTGGTGAAACTGGACAGTTAATAACATGAACGGTGTTTTATGTGAATGTGGTTGTATTTTCTTAAACCATCTCTAATACGTCTTTCATTGAATACACGCCACTCTTATCAGGCGATATTTTATCCAGCCAACTTGCTGCACGAACCGCTCCAAGTGCAAAAGTCATTCTTGATGAAGCCTTATGAGTAATTTCTACACGCTCGCCCTGCATAAAAAAACTCACCGTATGCTCACCCACCACATCGCCACCACGAATTGTAGAAAAGCCGATGGTGTTTTTGTCTCTTATTTGTTCAATGCCTTCTCGCCCATAAACAGCGCACGTTTTTAAGTCTCTACCCAAAGTATCGGCAATCACTTCGCCCATCTTTAATGCAGTACCGCTAGGCGCATCTACCTTAAAGCGATGATGTGTTTCAACAATTTCAATATCGCTATTTTCTCCCACCACTTTTGTTGCCATTTCCAAAAGTTTTAAAGATAGATTAACACCCACGCTCATATTAGGTGCAAACACAATGGGTATATTTTTTGCAAGATTGGTTAATTGACTCAACTCATCATCATTAAAACCTGTGGTGCCAATCACCATTTTCTTGTCTGCCTTGGCACAAGTTGCTAAATAGTCAAGTGTGGCTGTTGGGCAAGTAAAGTCAATTAGCACATCAAACTGATTTAATACAACACTTAAATCATCACCCTTATCTAACGCAACGCCCAACGCAACGCTATCATTTTGATTGATTGCTTCAATAATGGTTTGACCCATACGCCCTGATGCGCCAGTAACTGCAATTTTTATCATTTTTCAGTTCTCCAATTTATAGGGGATAACGATATCTTGCTGATTGTTTTTTGAAAAATCTTTAGAATTTCGGGTGACTAAAATAGCTTTATTTTGTCTTGCTGTTGCCAGAATAATCGCATCTGGCAACTTTACCCTTAATGTGTTTCTAACTTTGACAATATCCCCTGTCATTTTTTCATCGAAATTCAATATTTGAAAACTTTTTAAAAAATATTCAACATCTTTTTTATGCACATCTTTAACACCAACCATTACTTCTATATAGGTAATAACACTAATCGCAATTTGGTCATATTGCTCAATTGTATTTTTTGCCTTGACTTCGCCATTTAAATAATCAATCAAGATATTAGTATCAAAAACGGCAATCACCACTCGTCTCTGATTGTTTTTTGAAATGCTAAGCCATCAATTTTTAGGTCTTTATAAAGGCCAAATGCCTGTTTAATTTTTTTCTTATTTTCGGGTTTATGTATAACCAAATCCACCATCGGTAGGTTGTGTTTAGCAATGGTAATTGTCTCGCCTTGATAAGCACGATTAATCAAACTTGATAAGTTAGTTTTTGCTTTTGATACATTTACCAACATAATAGCCACCTTTTTAATAAAAATTAGTCAAATTATACCAAAGTTGGTCTAGTTGGTCAATTTTGGCCTAATTTTTAAAAATACTGGATATTTATGTTTTTTATTTTTGGTTAGTCCGTAATACTTAAAAGTAATTTCACTGCCAATGATGGGTGGATGTTCTCGTTGCACATCTGCAAACCCAGAGCCGATTTTAACAATCAACCCTTTTTTGGTCTTGCATTTAACCGAGCCCATTTTGCCCTTATATTTACCTTTTCCGCTCAATATCTCAATGACGACACATTCCTCATCACGATACCTTTTAACTTTTAAAGCATTTGACAAGCGCCCAGTTTGATAAGGCATTTTAGGATTACGTACCACGACACCCTCACCCTTATTATCAACCACTTTTGCTAAAAAATTGTTTAATTGTTGCTTAGATTTAATTGGAACTTGTTTGATGACTTTTAAGATTTTGCTAGGGTGTTGTTTAAGATAAGCTCGCAAAACATCTAAACGCTCTAATAAGTTGCCTTTTTGATTAGGCACTTCAAAAATATTAAAACTCACAACCTCCCAACGATTATCAGGCGTTTTTTGTCTAACAATTGACGAAATACGCTCAAAATCACCGCGTTTTGTCCAAAGTTCGCCATCAATTTCAAAGTTTGGAAAGCCATCAGTCCAAAATTTAGGCGGATTGAATGCGTGCCCACCTCGGCTGACCAACTCTTTCCCGTCCCAAAAACCTCTAATACCATCTAATTTTTCACTCATTACCCAATCAATAACATCAAGATTTTTATCATAAGTTTTGAGTAAAAATAAGTTAGGCTTGTTTGCAAAGGCTAAACAAGGTAGAATTATTATTAATAATAGTTTGCTGTTCATTTTTTAATCTGTCTGCTAAAAATTGCCAAATTGTGTTGCATTTTTTCAATTGAATTCATGTATTCCAAGCCTTGTAAAATCTACTGATTAATGACCTCATCAGTGGATTGTGGCAAATAATGTTATGTCATCTTTGAATAATACCATTGACAAAGAAAATTTACTAAAAACGAAGGTTTTTAATCAGTGATTCGTATTATTATAGGCAGGTGTTACTCATCAATTTTTTAAAAGGAATACAAAAATGACAAAAGACAGCAAACAAAAACTATCTCCGATGACCGTTTCTCTACACTGGCTTGTTGCCGTTGTTTTTATTACATTAATTGTAGTGGGCGTGTACATGGAAGAAAATGAGGTATTTTTTCTATACCCAATACACAAATCAATTGGCATATTGCTCTTTAGTGTCATCTTAATACGGGTGATTTGGCGTATCAAAAATGGCTGGACTCAGCCAGTTAGTCAATACAAAAAAATTGAGCAAATAGGGGCAAAAACTATTCACTGGATGTTAATTATTGGCACAGTGATGATGCCAATTTCTGGCATGTTAATGTCAGGTGCAGGTGGGCATGGCTTGCACATCTTTGGCTTGGAATTACTACCAAGCAATCCAGATGAATGGAATTTGGGAAAGGTAATGCCGCTTAACAAATCCCTTGCAGGTTTGGGTCATACTTTGCATGAACTGGGTGGGAAAATAATGATATTTTCTATTACGCTACATATTATCGGCGCATTAAAACATCATTTTATTGATAAAGACAGCACCTTGCATAGGATGCTTGGCAAAAAATAAGCATTTGGCATTATTGTGTGCCCATCACAACCGAAGACTTTACTTTAGGTATACGCTTCGTATCAGTTAGTGTCAATAAAATATTTTATTGACTTAATCACAAGGAATAATCATGAAAGAACAACTCTCGATATTAATGCTAACAACAACTTTACTATTAGCAACAAGTAGTTATGCTTTTAACGACCGTGGCAGGGTGTGTGATCGTAACAATCATGAGCGTTGGTCGCAGATCAACACCACGCCTCAAATTACACTAATCAGCGCCGTGGGTTTGAAAAATCTGAGATGAATCGTGCTGATAAAATCACCTTGGATGAATTTATCACACTTAAAAGAGCAAAATTCTCTCAAATGGATGCCAATGGTGATGGTGTATTAACACAAAATGAAATGAGAAATCACGGGCAAAATCACTACAACAGAGGTTCAAGAGCAGGGTTCTGATTGTTCTTGGGTGGGGTTTAACCAATGATATAGTAGACCAAGACGCTTATTTATTTTCTGATTACCAACAAGGTGTTTTTTTATGAGTAAAAAAATATAGGAAGAATTAATATTTTTTTACAATCTATCTTCTAAAAAACCATTTTTCTTAGTTACATTGTCTAATTCTTGCAAGGTTTTAAGCAGTTCGCCCATTTTATCAATCGGCATAGAATTAGGACCATCACTCTTGGCATTCTCAGGGTTTGGGTGGGTTTCCATAAAAATACCGCTGACACCGACAGCAACGGCCGCTCTTGCCAGAACTGGCACCATTTCTCGCTGACCACCTGAGGTTGTGCCTTGTCCACCAGGCTGTTGTACTGAATGCGTGGCATCAAACACTACGGGGCAATTTGTACTACGCATACTCACTAAACCCCGCATATCAGAAATCAAAGTATTGTAGCCAAATGAAGTGCCACGATCGCACACAGTAATTTGTTGGTTGCCTGTGGCACGGGCTTTTTCAACGACATTGTTCATATCCCAAGGCGCTTGGAATTGACCTTTTTTAATATTAACAGGCAAGCCTTGTTTGCAAACATTTTGAATAAAATTAGTTTGGCGTACCAAAAAAGCAGGCGTTTGCATCATATCAACCACACTTGCCACTTCATCAAGTGGCGTGTCTTCATGAACATCGGTTAAAACAGGCGCACCAACCTCATCTTTAACTTTTTGTAAAATCCTTAGACCTTGCTCCAACCCCAAACCTCTAAAACTATTAGCACTAGTACGATTTGCTTTGTCATAGGATGATTTATAAATAAAATTAATACCTAAATCATGGGTTACTTGCGTTAAATAAATCGCTGTTTCCATTGCCAAAGTTTCAGATTCAATCACACAAGGACCCGCTATTAGAAAAAATGGCTGATTAATACCTGCTTCAAAGTCTAGTAATTTCATGGTTGAATCTTGCTTTAAAATTTAAAATTTAATTATAAGTTATACAATTCATTTAAAATACTTAATCATGACGAACAGACCCAATGTTTTAAAAAAAATTATTGCCAGAAAACACCAAGAAATTGCGCAATGTATAAAAACCATGCCTTTATCAGAGGTTGTTGAGCAATCAAAAAACGCATCAAAAACACGCGGTTTTTACCAAGCACTTAAAACCAAAGTAGATGCCAAACAAAATGCTGTCATTGCTGAGATTAAAAAAGCCTCTCCTTCAAAAGGCATTTTGCGCAAAGATTTTGACCCAAAAGAAATCGCTAAAAGTTATGAATTAGGCGGTGCTACTTGCTTGTCCATTCTCACTGATAAAGATTTTTTCCAAGGTGATAATCAATACTTGATTAGCGCAAGAGCAGCTGTGTCATTGCCCGTTTTACGTAAAGAATTTATAATTGATGCTTACCAAGTTTATGAATCGCGCACAATGGATTCAGACTGTATTTTACTCATCGCTGCTTGCTTAACTGATGCACAAATGGATGAGTTTTCATCACTAGCAACCTCTCTAAGTATGGATGTATTAATCGAAGTACACAACTTAAAAGAACTTAAACGCACACTCAAACTTAACTTACCAATGATAGGCATTAACAATCGAAATCTGCGCACATTTGAAGTGTCTTTACAAACCACAATAGATTTATTAAAAGAAGTCAAAGAGGGTACTTTGGTAATTACCGAAAGTGGCATTTTGAACGCTGAAAACGTAGCACTAATGAAATCAAACAACATTTATGGCTATTTAGTGGGCGAGGCTTTTATGAGTCAATCCAATCCAGGGCGGGCATTGCGAGAGATTTTTGTATGAAAACAACCATTAAATGGATTGATAATATGATGATGGTCGGCGAATCAGCCAGTGGTCACGCCGTGGTTATGGACGGCCCTGAAGAGTTAGGTGGCAAAAATTTGGGCATTCGACCCATGGAAATGCTACTGCTTGGTATGGGTGGCTGCACAACTATTGATGTTGTTTCAACCTTAAAAAAAATGCGTGAAGAGGTGCAAGATTGCTGTGCAGAAATTACCGCCAAACGCACAGATGAGCACCCAAAAGTATTTACTCAGATTCACATTCATTTTGTTATTAAGGGAAGCGGGCTGAATGAAAAAAAAATAGCCAAGGCCGTTAGTTTATCTGCAGACAAATATTGTTCTGCTTCTATCATGCTGGGGAAAACTGCCGTCATTACGCATGATTTTGAAGTTCATGAATAACACTTGGGGTTGGTTTGGCACGGTTACGGGTATTGCAGGTAGCTTATTAGTGGCGCTTAATTTTGAACTATCCAAATTTGGCTATATTTTTTTTATGGCGTCAGCCATTAGTTGGACTATCCAAGGGGCTAAAAATAATGACAACTCTCTAGTGTTGCTTAACATTGTCTTTGTTTGTGTTAATATGTTAGGGCTTTACCATTGGTTTTCCTAAAATTATCACTCACTTTGGTCTTTAGTTTTGATGCACTAATTAATCACAGTTTAGGTGCAAACAACAGACATTACTAAAAAAGTCAAAGCGTTAGAATAAAAAGTCAAATTTGAAAGCGACTGGCAAAATAAGACTCAAATTTAACCCCAAAGAACGCTACCGAGAAATCAACTAAAATACCAATATGGTTCCTAAAACTCAGTATCTAAATTTTAACAACTTAGCGTATAATTTGTTTTTCACGGAGAGTTGGCCGAGTGGCTGAAGGCGCGCCCCTGCTAAGGGTGTATAGGGTTTATCCCCTATCGAGGGTTCAAATCCCTCACTCTCCGCCATTACTTAAAAACCTTATTATGATGACTGACACACCGCTGATAATTGCAGGAAAAACTTATCACTCTCGCTTGCTGGTTGGCTCAGGAAAATATCAAGATTTAACACAAACAAAATTAGCAACTGAAGCCGCTCAGGCTGATATTATTACCGTTGCCATTCGTCGAACCAATATTGGTCAAGATAAAAATGAGGCTAATTTATTAGACGTTATCAGTCCCGATAAGTACACCATTTTGCCCAACACTGCAGGTTGCTATAGCGCCAAGAATGCCGTACGTACGTGTCAATTAGCACGAGAGCTTCTGGGTGGTCACACCTTGGTTAAACTTGAAGTGCTGGGCGATGAGAAAACCCTATACCCCAATATTGTTGAAACTCTATCTGCTGCACAAGCCCTAATTAATGATGGTTTTGATGTCATGGTTTACACTAGTGATGACCCAATTATTGCTAAAGAATTAGAACACATCGGCTGTTGCGCAATCATGCCACTCGCCTCACTCATCGGTTCAGGTCAAGGCATTGTCAACCCAGCGAACATCAAACTCATCAAACAGAACGCCAATGTCCCCGTACTGGTTGATGCAGGTATTGGTTGTGCCTCAGATGCTGCCAAAGTTATGGAATTAGGTTGCGACGGCGTACTGATGAACTCAGCCATTGCCAATGCCACCAACCCAGTCCTAATGGCAAGTGCCATGAAACATGCTGTTATTGCAGGGCGTGAATCCTTCCTTGCAGGCAGGATGATGAAAAAGGCTTACGCCTCAGCCTCATCCCCAATGGAAAATTTAATTTAAGTTGCTCAATAACTTAGAGCAAACATATATATAAACCAACGAAAATAAAACGTCTTAATTAAATATTTTTAGATAATTAATATTTATGTCGCTTTATTTTTTTATATGCATTATACAAGTAATACTATTTATGGAACTGTTGAATATTGAAAGTGCGATTTAGGGAATGCAGAAAAAGTGCTGTTTTATGTGTTTCATGGATTGTGTTTTGAGTATTCAATAGTCCATATTGTAAGTTTGTAATTTCTATTGATTCTTTTGAATCGTGCAAATCAACCAATGTTTCGGTGGTCTGTCTTTTTGGGGTGGTGGCTAACTCTGTTCTCATAAAGTGATACTGTGCCGATACTTCTCGCATTTTGTAAGTATTTTTTAAAAGTCAGTAGCAATATCATTACCTTTTAGCCATACTTTGAATTTTTCTTGAATTTCATTTAAGGTTTTTTCATCATCCGCTTCAAAACGCAATACCAAGCACGGCGTGGTGTTAGAGGGGCGAACCAAACCCCAGCCGTTGTCATAATCTATGCGCACGCCATCAATGGTGGTGATTTTTGCATTGGGGAAGTTAATATTTTCAGCCAACTTATTCATCGCATCAAATTGTTGACCTTGTTCGTCAAAGTGAATGTTAATTTCTGGTGTATTGATGCTATCGGGTAATTCGGCAAATACTTGTGCACAAGTTTTATCAGTTTTTGATAGAATTTCAAGTAATCGTGCGCCTGTATAAAGTGCATCGTCAAACCCATACCAGCGCTCCTTGAAGAAGATATGTCCACTCATTTCGCCACCAAGTGCTGCGCCAGTTTGTTTTAGTTTGGCTTTAATAAAACTATGACCTGTGCATGACATAATTGCCTCGCCACCATGTTGAGCAATGTCTTTGGGTAGTCGTGATGAGCACTTAACATCAAAGATAATTTTAGCGCCTTGATTGCGTTTGAGAATGTCTCTTGAATACAAAATCATTTGTCTATCAGCCCAAATTACGTTGCCTTTATTGTCAATTAAACCCAGTCGGTCGCCATCGCCATCAAAGGCAAAACCCATGTCGGCACCTGTGTTTTTCACCTCTTTGATAAGGTCTTCAAGGTTGTGAAGTTTAGAAGGATCAGGATGATGGTTGGGGAAATTGCCATCAATCAAGCAAAATAATTTTGTTACTTTAGCACCTAATTGCTCAAATAATTTTGGTGCAATATTGCTCGTAACGCCATTGCCTGCATCAACAACAATATTAAGTGGCTTGTCTAATTTAACATCACGGCTGATGCGCTCAATGTAGTCTTGTTCAATGTCCATCTTAGTTGAAGTGCCGTGACCTGAAGAAAAATCACCCATCTGAATACGCTGATAAAGTGTTTGAATGCGCTCACCTGAGAGTGTCTCGCCCGCAATCATGATTTTAAAGCCGTTGTATTCTGGCGGATTGTGCGAGCCTGTAATCATCACGCCTGAAGTGCTGGCTTTGGTATGCGTTGCAAAATACACCAAAGGAGTTGGCACCATGCCAATATCCACAATATGGCAACCACTTTCTTGAAGACCTGCTTTTAAAGCTTGCATTAAATCCACGCCACTTAGACGACCATCATGACCAACAACAATACCACGCTCACCTTTAGCAATGGATTCGCTGCCAATTGCTAAGCCGATGAGTTTGACATTTTCAGGGGTTAAATCCTGCTTAACAACACCACGAATGTCGTAAGCCTTAAAGATTGATTGCGAAATACTCATGATTTGATAAAATAACGTAAAATAAAAGACTTATTTTAAACACAAAGACAAAGGCTAATTAAGTGAAAGAACAGTTTAAAGTTATTGAGATTGACAATGAAATAATGACACTCAAAGTTAATCAAACAGGGTGTCATAGTTGCGAAGCGAGTGGTGGTTGTGGCACAGGTATATTGGCTAATTATTTTAATCATTATTCTGTTTTTAACAAGCCATATCAAGATGGTGTATCAGTGGGTGATTTTGTGACATTAGAAATTCCTTCAAGTGAATTATTTTTGCGTGCGTTTATGCTTTATATTGCCCCGATATTAGCCTTATTTTTAGGCAGCATTATTGGTATGGCGCTTTTTCCTCAACAAGAGTTTTGGCATATTTTGTTTTCAGGTATTGGCTTTATTGCAGCGTTATTTGCTTGTCGATGGTTTTTTAAGTAGAGACTTTTAGATAATTCAGATGCTTGTTTCTTTTTTATAAAAATGCTTATGTTTCGTTAATTGATGGATAATTAATCTTTTTTAATATAAATTTTTAAATTATGCCAGATCTAGACATTGATCCTTTAGAAACCCAAGAATGGTTAGAAGCTTTTAAATCTGTTGCCTGCACTGAAGGTGATGATCGTGCTAAATTCTTATTAAATCAACTAATGGATATGGCACATCACGAGGGGATGTCCTTGCCAACGGGTGTTCATACTTCTTATCTCAACAGCATTGCCAAGGAAAAAGAAGTCGCAACAGATATTAATGCAGATATTGAAGAGAGAATCTCAGCCATTATTCGTTGGAATGCAATGGTGATGGTAGTAAAGGCTAATCAGTTGCCGTATGATTTGGGTGGACATATCGCTTCATTTGCATCAAGCGCAACTTTGTATGAAGTTGGCTTTAACCATTTTTATCGCGGTCCTGACGCTGACCAAGGTGCAGATTTAATTTTCTTTCAAGGGCATATCTCACCAGGTATTTATTCCCGTGCTTATTTAGAAGGACGTATTACTGAAGGTCAAATGCTTAAATTCCGTCAAGAAGTTGACAAACAGGGCTTGTCCTCTTATCCGCATCCATGGTTAATGCCAGATTTTTGGCAATTCCCAACAGTGTCAATGGGTTTGGGTCCAATTATGGCGATTTATCAAGCGCGGTTTATGAAATATCTTCATCACCGTGAAATTAAACAAACTGATAAACGTACTGTTTGGGCATATTTAGGCGATGGTGAGACTGATGAGCCAGAATCATTGGGTGCTATTTCAATGGCAGGGCGTGAAAAGTTAGACAATCTTATTTTTGTTATTAATTGCAATCTTCAGCGTCTTGATGGGCCTGTGCGCGGTAATGGCAAAATCATTCAAGAGTTAGAAGGCATGTTCCGTGGTGCAGGTTGGAATGTGATTAAAGTTATTTGGGGTGGCAAGTGGGATGCATTATTTGCCAAAGACACTCAAGGGTTCTTAAAAAAACGCATGGAAGAAGTTGTGGATGGCGAATATCAGGCTTATAAAGCTAAAGATGGTGCTTACGTACGTAAGCATTTTTTTGGCAAGTATCCTGAATTATTGGCCATGGTTGAGCACATGAGTGATGATGAAATTTACCATCTTAATCGTGGTGGTCACGACCCTTACAAGGTATTCCAAGCTTATCATGCAGCCAAAGCGTGCCGTCATAAGCCCACAGTTATTTTGGCTAAAACTGTTAAAGGTTATGGCATGGGCGAAGCAGGAGAAGGTCAAAACACCACACACTCGCAGAAAAAGTTAGGGCTTAAGCAAGTTGAAATTTTTGCCAAACGTTTTGATGTGCCAGTCACTGAAGAAGACGTTAAAGCCTTAAATTTTTACAAGCCAGCAACTGATAGTGAAGAAATGGTTTATATGCGTGCTAGACGTGAAAAACTGGGTGGCTCGTTGCCAGTGCGTGCCTTTGATTTAGAACAGATAAAAATACCTGAATTGAATATGTTTGAAGCACTACTCAAATCCAGTGGTGATCGTGAAATGTCAACCACAATGGTACTTAATCGGGTGATGACGTTACTAGTTCGGGATAAGCAATTAGGTTCTAAAATTGTACCCATCATTCCTGATGAGGCACGTACTTTTGGCATGGAGGGTTTGTTTAGACAACTGGGCATTTATTCTGCTTCTGGGCAACTTTATCAGCCTGAAGATTCAGACAAAGTCATGTGGTACAAGGAAGATAAAAAAGGTCAAGTGTTGCAAGAGGGTATCAATGAGGCCGGTGCAATTTCTGATTGGATTGCAGCTGCTACGGCTTATGCAACGCACAATATCACCATGATTCCGTTTTATATTTATTACTCCAAATTTGGCTTCCAACGTGTGGGAGATTTGGCTTGGGCGGCAGGAGATATGCAGGCTAAAGGCTTTTTAATTGGCGGCACAGCAGGGCGTACAACACTTAACGGTGAAGGTTTGCAGCATCAAGATGGCGATTCTCATTTGGTGGCAAACACAATTCCAAACTGCGTTTCTTATGACCCAACTTATGGCTACGAATTGACGGTCATTATTCGTTCTGGGCTTTATAGAATGTATGAAAAGCATGAAAACATTTTCTATTACATCACCACAATGAATGAGTTATACAGCCACCCAGAAATGCCAAAAAATGCTGAAGAAGGCATCATTAAGGGTATGTATAAACTAGGTGTCATTGGTAAGAGCACTACACAAGTGCAACTAATGGGTTCTGGAACCATTTTAAGAGAAGTGGAAAAAGCCGCACAAATGTTGGCTGATGATTGGGATGTGAAATCCAGCATTTGGTCGGTGACAAGTTTTAACGAATTAACACGTGAAGCGCAAGCTATTGATAGAATAAATCGCTTTAATACAACTGGTGTTGCACAAGTGCCCTACATTACAAAATGTTTAGAAAATGCCAAAGGCCCAGTCATTGTAGCAACTGACTACATGCGCAATTTTGCCGAGCAAGTGCGTAAGTATGTGCCTAATCGATATGAAGTATTAGGCACAGATGGCTTTGGGCGTTCTGATTCAAGAGCCGCACTTAGAGAATTCTTTGAAGTTGATGCTAGATATGTGACGATAGCAGCATTAAAAGCACTTGCGGATGAAGATGAAATTGAAATTTCAATGGTTATAAAAGCGATTAAAAAATATAAGCTTAATATCAGCAAACCCAATCCGATGACGGTATAAACTTTAATTCAATCCTTAAAAACACACTGGCGTTCACAAAGGGACAATGAAATCCTAAAAAAGGCAACAGCCTTGTTCGCCAAGGACAATTCATTACTAACATGATTGTCAAGATGAGCAAGGCTTGCAAGCAATACAATACCAAAGAATGATGCGAATGACTCAAACTGCTTCGCAGTCGTTATTATGATCAAGTAAAAGACAAACCAGTTAATGATAATATGAATGCTATGATTAAATTTATCAAACAAACTGCTATTGAAGTTGGGCATACTTATGGCAAACGCAGAATGCAAGTAGCTTTGAATAGCCAAGGTTACAATATGGGTGTTTGGTCTTTTTTGGTATGACAGCGTGGTATAATTATTCTATTTATTTCCAGTATTTATGTCTGAAGAACAAACACAAGAATATCAAGCCTCTAGCATTAAAGTTTTAAAAGGATTGGACGCTGTTCGAAAACGTCCTGGTATGTACATTGGCGATACTGATGATGGTACTGGATTACATCATATGGTATTTGAAGTTGTTGATAATGCCATTGATGAAACTTTGGCTGGGCATTGTTCAAAAATTAATATTATTATCCATGAAGGCCAATCAATCTCTGTCAGTGATGATGGTCGTGGCATTCCTGTTGATATTCATCCTGAGGAAGGTATATCTGCAGCAGAAGTGATTATGACCGTGCTTCATGCAGGTGGTAAATTTGACGATAATTCCTATAAAGTATCTGGTGGATTACATGGGGTTGGCGTCTCTGTTGTTAATGCACTAAGTGAATGGGTTGAATTAACGGTGTATCGCAATGGTAAAATTTATTATCAGCATTATGATGTTGGTGTGCCTAGTGAACCCATGAAAGTGATTGGAAAATCAGACAAAACAGGTACAACCATTCATTTTAAACCCAGTACCGATTTTTTTGCAATTACTGAATTTAAGTATGATATCTTGGCAAATCGTATTCGTGAGTTGTCGTTTTTAAACTCAGGTGTGCATATTGAAATTGAAGAATTATTAACAGAAAAGAAAGATGTTTTTAAATATAAAGGGGGTATTAAAGCATTTGTAGAACATCTTAATAAAGCAAAAAACCCAATTCATAATGATATTATTGCCATTAATGCACAGCGTAATGGTGTTGAAATTGATGTTGCGTTGCAGTGGTCTGATTCTTATCGGGAAAGTATTTATTGTTTCACAAACAACATTCCACAAAGAGATGGTGGCGCTCATTTAGCTGGTTTTAGAGGTGCATTAACCAGAACGCTTAATAATTATATTGAAAATTCTGGGATTGCTAAAAAAGAAAAATCTTCAATTAAAGGTGAGGACACTCGTGAAGGACTAACAGCGATTATTAGTATTAAAGTGTCTGATCCAAAATTTTCATCACAAACCAAAGATAAATTAGTATCAAGTGAAGTTAGAGCGCCCATTGAATCAGCACTAAATGAAAAATTGAGTGATTATCTATTGGAAAATCCAACAGAAGCAAAAATTATTGTTGGGAAAATTTTGGACGCTTCACGTGCACGTAATGCAGCTCGAAAAGCAAGAGAAATGACTCGTCGTAAGGGTGTGCTTGATATTGCTGGCTTACCAGGAAAATTGAGTGATTGCCAAACAAAAGACCCTGCTGAAAGTGAAATTTTTCTAGTTGAGGGTGATTCTGCAGGCGGTTCTGCCAAGCAAGGTCGTGATCGACGCACGCAAGCCATTTTACCCCTTAAGGGGAAAATCTTAAATGTTGAGAAGGCGCGCTTTGAAAAAATGCTATCTTCAGTAGAAGTAGGTACTTTAATCACCGCACTAGGTTGTGGCATTGGTAAAGAAGAATACGATATTACCAAACTGCGTTATCATAAAATCGTAATTATGACAGATGCAGATGTAGATGGTGCACACATTCGCACCCTATTATTAACCTTTTTCTATCGTTATTTGCCAGAGTTAATTAAAAATGGATATTTGTATATTGCACAACCACCTTTATACAAAATCAAAAAAGGCAAGCAAGAACGCTACCTAAAAGATGATCAAGAGTTAAACGATTATTTATTGCAAGAAGCAGTTAATGATGCGTATTTATTTATATCAAAAGAAGCACCAGCTATTTCAGGCGTGGCATTAGAATCCTTGGTGAAAGAGTATTATAAAATTAACAGCATTATTGATAAATTATCTAAGCGTTACAATTTAACCTTACTCAAGGCAATTGCAAGCTCAGAACCTGTTAATGATTTGACTAACCAAAAAAATATGAGCACTTGGTGTACAAATTTAACTGAAAAATTAAACCAAGACTTAACACCAGCACAAAAACACACGGTTGTTTTTAATACTAATGCTAATGAAGTTGAATACACATTATATGTGTATGGGGTTGATACTGACCATATAACACTAAATGCAGCGTTCTTTGACTCTCTTGATTATCAAGCCATTAAAGACTTTTCCAAGAAAATTGAAAGTGTTATTACCCAAGAAACTTATGTTGAAAAGAAAGCCAAACAAATTAAAGTTGATCGCTTTAGTCACATGGTTGATTTTTTAATTGAAGATGCTAAAAAAGGTCAAAGTTTCCAAAGATACAAAGGTTTAGGCGAAATGAACCCTGAACAACTTTGGGAAACCACCATGGATTCTGAACAAAGAACCCTACTTAAAGTTAAGATTGAAGACGCCATTGTTGCTGATGAAGTTTTCTCCACCCTAATGGGTGATGAGGTTGAACCTAGAAGAAACTTTATTAAAGACAATGCCCTGTCAGTTGGCAACTTATATTTTTAATAAAACCAATATAAATAAGGAGTAAATATGTCAAATAAACACCCAGTTATTGTAGTAACAGGTTCATCAGGCGCTGGAACAACTTTTGTTAAACTTGCTTTCGAACATATTTTTAGAAGGGAAAATATTAATCCACTGATTGTTGAAGGGGACAGTTTTCATAAATATGATCGTGCTTCGATGAAAGCAAATGTCAAAAAACAGGAAGATTTAGGCAATCGTTTTTTTTCCCATTTTGGTCCTGGTGCTAATTTATTTGATAAAATTGAGCAAACTTTTAAAGATTATGGCGAAACAGGCGGGTGTGATCGTCGTTATTATTTGCATTCCGAGGAAGAAGCGACTGAACACAACCAGCGTCTAAATACTGATTTAAATCCAGGTGAATTTACGCCTTGGGAAAAAGTGGGCGGTGGCACGGATTTATTATTCTATGAAGGTTTACATGGCGCAGTGGTGGCAGACAATATAGATATGGCGCAATATGGCGACTTAAAAATTGGCGTTGTGCCCAGTGTTAATCTTGAATGGATTCAAAAAATTCATCGTGATGATACAGAAAGGGGCTATTCAGCAGCAGAGACAGTCGATACTATTTTGCGCAGAATGCCAGATTATATTAACTATATAACACCGCAATTCTCACAAACAGATATTAATTTCCAGCGTGTAGCAACAGTGGATACTTCCAATCCTTTTATTGCCCGAGACATTCCAACACCAGATGAAAGCTTTGTGGTGATTCGTTTTAATGATTTAGACAAAACCCCTGTTGATTTTGTATATTTGTGCAGTATGATTAATGGCTCGTTTATGTCTAGACGCAATAGCATTGTTATTCCAGGCGGAAAAATGAGTTTGGCAATGGAAATTATTCTTTACCCAATTATTAAAAAAATGATTGAAGAGAAGTGATTTTCTAAAAGTTAAAAAAATTATTGCCTAATGATGCTGAATCAAATTAATATTTAGGAGGTTGTTAAATACTATTTTTAAAGAACTCACCACTTAAAAGGATACGGTTGTTAGAATATCCATGGCGATTATTGCTAAAAATCCTCTGTAAATTTAAAGGAAGTGTTGCAGTAGAGCATAAATACCCAGACGAAAAACTATCTGTGCAGTTGATTCAAGCATTGGGCATTAAAGATGTTGATAAATCCGCCAAACAATACAATTTGGATAAAAATAAGTTGATTCGTTATCATTACTCTAAATGAGACCTTTGTATAAATCAAACAAAAGCCACGAATCTAGTAACCTAACTTCAAATTCTAAGTACAACTTTTTGTTGGTTAATAATACCTAATTCAAACACTGCTTGCGGTGTTTGGTAATCTAGGTTCTATTGTAACCGACCATCACCTAAACGCAAATCACAACTATTTCCTAGATTTGTTTTATGAGTTGATAAATGCAACCGCTTTGGCAAGGCTGGGGCTTTTTAAAACCAGTGCATCAGTTTCACTTTTCAGCCAAGTGCTTTGGCGTTTGCACAGTTGGCGGGTGGCAATGATGGCTTTTTCTGTCATGTCTGTTTTGCTTATTTTGCCGTTCAAATATTGCCATGCTTGGCGGTAGCCAACACAGCGGATGGCGGGCAAGTTTTCGTGGAGGTTCGGGTTTTGTTTGAGGCGTTTTACTTCTTTCAAAAAGCCGTGTTCTATCATTGATAAAAACCGAATTTCAATCCTTGAGTGTAATTCGCCTCGGTCGGGCATGAGGATGATTTTTTTAATGGGGTAGTTGATAATGGGGTTTTTGTTGCCTTGTAGTTCGCTGAGGGTTTTGCCACTTAAGTTAAATACTTCAAGTGCACGTGCGATTCTTTGCGTGTCGTTTGGGTGGATTCTGTTGGCGGCTTGGGAGTCAATTTTTTTAAGATTTTGGTGCAGTGCAATTGTGCCTTTACTTTTAAGTAATTGGTTGAATTTTTCTTTGGATTCAGGGTTTGATTCTGGCAATTTGGACAAACCATATTCTAATGCGTGAAAATAAAATGATGTGCCACCTACTAAAATGGGCAATTCATTGTTGCTAAAAGCGATTTTTATTTGTGCATGAGCATCGCGAGTAAAGTCAAAGGCTGAGTAGGAATTTTCTGGATTGCAAATATCAATTAACTGATGGGGGTATTTTTTTAAGATTGCTTTATCTGGTTTGGCAGTGCCAATGTCCATGCCTTTGTAAATAAGAGCGGAGTCAACGCTAATGAGTCGAGTTTTAAATTGCTGGCTTAATTGAATGGCTAAATCAGTTTTGCCTGATGCGGTAGGACCCATTAAAAATATCACGGTTTTGTTGGTTTGAATTGGCATAAAAGCTTTTAATTACTGGGTATTAATGGAGTGCAACCTATATTATAATGTCAGCACCAAGTTTATTAGATACAAACACATGTTTACAATTGAAAATCAAGTCAGTGGTAGCGTTTTCCAAACTGATGGTAAGGGCAATATTCTAAATGATGCATTGGTTCATGGGTTAAATTTTCCTTATGGCTGCCAAAAAGGTTTTTGTGGCAAATGTAAGGCGACTATTATTGAAGGCGAGGTTGGTTACGGAGGTGAAATACCTTCTGGCATTACCCCGGAAGAAGTGGCAGAAGGCATGGCCTTGTTGTGTCAATGCAAGGCTAAATCTGATGTTGCTTTGGTGGTGGCTGAGTTAGACAGCGTTGCAAATATTGAAGTAAGGACCCTGCCTTGTAAAGTGCAAAGTATCAAGCATCTTAATGATGATGTGGCACAAGTATTTTTAAAAATTTCCAGTTCTGAATCGTTGCAATATTTAGCAGGGCAGTATGTTGATTTAATCCATCCTGATTTTGAGCCTCGTGCTTTTTCCATCGCCAATGCGCCTAGTAATACTAGCTTGATTGAGCTCCACGTGCGTTTAATTGAAAATGGTAAATTTACCAACTTCGTGTTTAATGAGTTACAAGAGAAGTCATTGCTTAAAATTGAAGGCCCTAAAGGGGATTTCTATTTTAGAGAGAGCAGTGAAAAACCCATTATTTTAGTGGCTGGTGGCACGGGTTTTGCCCCTGTGAAAGCCATGGTTGAGCATGTAATTGAAACTAAATCTAGGCGCATAATCCATATTTATTGGGGCGTAAGAGATGAGCAGGATTTGTATACTGATTTGCCTGAGAAATGGGCTAAAAGCCATGAAAATATTAGTTTTATTCCTGTATTATCACAAGCACACAACACTTGGAAAGGAAGAACAGGCTATGTGCACGAAAGTGTATTGGCTGATTTTGAACATTTAGTAGATTATGAAGTTTATGCTTGTGGGCCACCAGCAATGGTTAAAGCTGT
This sequence comes from Candidatus Ruthturnera sp., assembly GCA_030599095.1. Lineage (GTDB taxonomy): Bacteria > Pseudomonadota > Gammaproteobacteria > PS1 > Pseudothioglobaceae > Ruthia. The sequence continues at coordinate 39,576 of JAUVOQ010000003.1, read as the reverse complement.
GGCAGATACTTTTGTGAAACGAGGCATGTTTAAAGAAGATTTCTTCTCTGATGCTTTTGAATTTTCCTTTGAGGGTAGTGCGTTATGAGTGATATTAAACAACATTTGACCGAACAATTACAAACGGCATTAAGCCCAAGTCATCTTCAGGTGATTAATGAATCCCATAATCATTCTGGTCTTGCTAGTGAATCTCATTTTAAATTAATCGTGGTGAGTGATTATTTTAACGATTTAAAATTAATTGAAAGACACCGTTTTATTAACCAGTTATTCAAGGAAGAGATGGCTCACATTCATGCATTAGCAATGCACACTTACACGCCCGATGAATGGCAGATGAAAAATGGTGCGCCAGATTCGCCTAAATGTGCAGGCGGTTCAAAATCTTAAAGTTTTTCAAACGGTTTTTATATCTTTCATGCTTGCTGTTTATTACTTGTGAAGGTGCGAGTGCTTCAACGAGCGTTGTAAAGGTCACGCCAAAACCAGTTCAGGCTAGTGTTAGTAGCGACTTGGTTGTTGAAAAAGACCTTTGGCGTTACATTGCCAATCGCTATGTGTTAAGTGCACCCAGTCAAAAAGAATTGTTTTGGCATATTGACTGGTTTAAAAAAAATCCTGATTATTTAACGCGCGTTACCAAACGTGCACAGCCTTATTTGCACTTAGTCACAACGCAGGTTGAGCAAGCTGGACTGCCCATTGAAATCGCCTTATTGCCCATTGTTGAGTCGGCTTATTATCCATTTTCTTATTCGCATAGCACGGCCTCAGGCTTGTGGCAGTTTATTCCTTCAACTGGAAAGTTATATGGCTTGCAAAACAACTGGTGGTATGATGCGCGTCGTGATGTGCTGGCCTCAACTAAGGCGGCTGTTAGGTATTTGAAAAATCTTAACAAACTATTTAAGGGGGATTGGCTATTGGCAATTGCGGCTTACAATTCAGGTCCTGGACGTGTGCAAAAAGCCATTGCTAAAAACACACGACAAGGCAGACCAACTGATTTTTGGCACTTAGATTTGCCCAAAGAAACCAAAGGTTATGTGCCAAGATTATTGGCAGTGGCACAACTCATTAAGCATCCTAAAAGGTACGGACAAACAATCATAACAGTTAGTAACACGCCTCAAGTGCAAGTTATTAAGCTTGATTCGCAATTTGATTTGGCATTGATTTCTGAGTGGGCACGGCTAGATTTAGAGCAATTGTACACTTTAAATCCAGGGCTGAAACGCTGGGCAACGCCAAGCAAGGGCAGCTATAATTTATTATTGCCGATTGATAAAATTGCAATTTTTAAAAAGAATTTAGCCAAACATTCTAAAGAATCCAGAGTGAAATGGGTGCGCCATCAAATTAATCAAGGTGATAGTTTAAGCAAAATTGCCCATCAATTTAACACCACAATAAGCCAGATAAAAAGTGTGAATAATTTGCGTGGTAATATACTCAAAGTAGGCAAATACTTGATTGTGCCAGTGCCACAAAAAAATGCTCAGTATTATTCATTGTCAGAAGAACAAAGAGAAGCACAAAGAATGAATGCGAAAAAAACGGGTATCAAAGTCGTTCATACTGTTGTTAGTGGCGATAGTTTATGGCGTATTGCTAGGCAGTACAATACTCATGTGGACAGCATCGTAAAATGGAACCATATTACTAAAACCAAACCACTTCAAGTGGGCAAAAAATTAGTATTATGGCAGCCCAATTTGACCAAACCTAAGGACTTATCAAAACTAGTCAATGTGGGTATAAATATCGATAGAAAGATTATCTATTACGTTAAAATCGGTGATAATTTGTCTGCCATTGCGCATAAATTTGGGGTGCAGATTGGTCAGCTTAAAAAATGGAATCAATTGACGGGCAGAAAACCACTACAGCCTAAACAAAGATTAATCATCATTGTTAATGTTGTTAACTCTAATATGAAATAGAAATATGAACGTACTGCCGATTAATAAAATAATGCTAGCAAGTGTTGCCTTTGCACTCACGAATTGGAAAAAAATACTAGAAATTTCTATTCTGCCAGTATTAATCTCTATTCCTTTTTTGGCAATTTTGCCTGATATGCTTAACATAATGAACAGCGTTTTTAGCAATAAGGAAGTTGCTGATATTCAGTTGCCTGATAATGTGATGATATATTTATTGCTATTTTTTTATGGCTATTTAACGCTTTCAATCAATGTGTATCGCTTGGTTATTTTGGGTCAAAATAGCGTTTCTGGGATTGTTCCAGTGCTTAATTTTAATAAAATTATCCGCTTTGTTGGTTTGGCGCTATTTATTGGCTTGGCAACCATGGCGCCAGTAATTATCAGCGGCATTACTTTTTTACAGTTAATTATGTATTTTTTGATTATTCCAATTACCTTGAATTTTATTAACATTGCTATTGATCAGCCTTCAAAATACAAATGGGATTTGAATCTCATTTCTCAAGCCAACTTATTCTTTTTACAAATCATTTTGCCAGCATTGGTGGGTATGATTTTCTCATCTCTTATATCACTAATTGGACTTCCTGACATACTAGGGTGGGCGGTTAAAGCAATTGTGTTTTATTGGACATTGATTAGTTTGGCATTGTGCTACCAACTTGTGGTTAAACAAACCACTAAAGTTTGAGGCTAAATCCTTTGGGGTAGCGCATGTCAAATGTGGCACGGTCGAGTTTAGTGCGTGCGATTGATTGTCTTAATTTTTTATACACTTTAACAAAATTTTTGAGTCGTTGTCGCTGTTTTTGATAGCCTAATATGACTTTAATATTGGGCTTAATAAAAATAGTATCAATGTTAGTTTTTAAGATGGACACAATAAGCATTGGTTTGATAATGGCTTGGTAGGTTTGATAATGATCAAATAGGGCTTTCGCAATGTCTTTATCGTGCGCTGAAGTGGCAATAATGGCGTCTGATTTGATTATTTTATTGGGGGTAAACAGCTCACCTTTGGTGGAGATATAGCCTTGGCAGGTTTGTATTTTGACATTATTTTGGCAGTTTTTGTTTTTCCAGCGCATACTAATTTTCTGCGCACTGATTTTGATATTGATAAAATTCCAAAAAAGACGCTTTACTTTTGCCTCTGCTACCCATGGGTGGTGTTCTAATTCGTGCTTAATGTCGTGTAAATTCAATTGGTATGTTGCAGTGATTAAGGAGGATATATGCTGTTCCAACGCTTGTTGTGTGATTGGAAGGTCTTTATCAATTTCCCAATTAATATCAACTTTTAAGAACTCGCTTGGACGGGTGTTTTGTATGATCCAGACAATAAGCCCTATTAAAACAACAATAGATAATAGTTTGAATATGGGTTGATAAATAGACTTTTTACGCCCATTTCTACGCTTATATTTCATTAATAATTGCCACGACCAACTCATTAAAATTCATGCCCATTGCTTTTGCTGCCATAGGTACTAATGAGTGCGAGGTCATGCCTGGAACGGTATTAATCTCTAATAAATAAGGCTTGTTGTGATGATTAATAATAAAATCTATTCGCCCCCATCCTTTGGCATTAATGGCAAAAAACGCTTCAAGTGCAATGGCTTGTAATGCTTGCTCTTGAGATGGGCTTAAACCACAAGGGCATAAGTATTGAGTCTCATTTGAGTGGTATTTTGATTCATAATCGTAAAACCCTTGCTCAGTTATAATTTTCACAACTGGCAAGGCTTTGTCGCCCAAAATTGCCACTGTATATTCATCACCTTTAATCCACTGTTCAACTAAGGCATGTGAGTTGTGTTGCCAAGCAAGCGTTAGCGCATCATTTAATTGCGTTTGGTTATCAACTTTACTAATGCCAATGCTAGAACCTTCTAAAGTAGGCTTAACCACCCAAGGCAGTGGGAAGTCAATGGGTTCAATGGGCTGATTAATACTGGCAACAATAGAGGCTGCAAGCGTGAGGTTGTGCTGCTTCCAAATCATTTTAGTGCGCGCTTTGTCCATGCCATTATGGCTAGCATTTGAATCAGATCCTGTATAACGAATGCCTCGGTTTTCTAGTTGTTTTTGAATATATCCATCCTCACCGCCACGACCATGCAAAACAATAAACGCCGTATCAAATTTTTGTCGCCAAAGTTGATCTAAATTATCACCTTGCCAATCAAATTTAAAACAATCAATATTTTGGCTTTTCAAGGCGTTGTAAACCGCCTCGCCACTGTTTAGAGAAATGACTCTTTCGGCAGAGTTGCCACCCATTAATACTACAATTTTCTGCCATTTTAGAGGTTGGGTTATAAAGCCACGTGCGGTTTGTATGCGATGTGGCAATTGACTGTTCTTTAAATGTGTTTCGTTTATTCTAATAGATGTAGTGGCAGTCTTGCTAAGTTTTTGGCTAATACGCCCAGGTGGCATTGCTACAATAATGGTTTTACCTAATTTTTTAAGTTCATTCACAGGATAAAGTAAATCGCTATCTCCACTGACCAAATAAGCGATATCAAAGTTATTAAGATAGGCATCTTTTAGCATTTCACAGGCGATATTGACATCGGTTTGTTTTTCTTCAAAGTTTTTATGGTCACAATGTTTGCATTTTCGTGCCTTGCTAAAGTAACCAAAAATAATACTTGTTTTCTTACAATGCTTAGCTAGTGCTTTAAGGTAGATACCTTGATGTCTTATTTTTTCATTATTGCCATTTAATTTTGCAGTGAAAAGTTTCACTTGCACAAGTGTTGCATTATTTTCGATAAGATGTTGTGCTAATAATTCAACATCCAACCATTTGTATTCTTGTCCAAATTGCCGAATGCCGTTGTAAAGATTAAAGCCATCAATATAAACACAATAACGCATTATTTTATAATTCTTTTTATTTTAATGTGTATAATAATCACCAACCACGTTATCTGGGCAAAGTATTACAGTTAACAAAACGCCTGCACTTGTTGTGGGCGTTCTTTTGTTTGGGCATTAGCACTGCAATCATTTAATCACCACCTCTAATTCTAAATCAATGCCAAAGTTTGATTTTACGGTTTGTTGAATGTGGGTAATTAAATTTATGATGTCAGCACTACTGGCTTTATTTTGGTTGATGATAAAATTAGCGTGCTTGTTTGATACGCAAGCACCGCCTATACAAACGCCTTTTAGTTGACTTTGTTCAATCAGTTTTGCTGCAAAATGATTTTTTGGATTTTTAAACACACTGCCGCAACTTGCCTTGCCAATAGGCTGATGTTGGTTGCGTTTATCCAGTAATTGTTTGACATCTTGTTGAGGCTCTTTTTGATTAAATACCAGCGTTGCATCAACAAAGTATTCGTTGGCGTATTGAGTATGAACATATCGATACCCAATATCAAAATCATCTTTTGCGCGCTTAGACACAATGCCTGATTGGTTAATGGTAGTCACGCTAACAACGCATTGCCAGAACTCAGAACCGAATGCGCCTGCGTTCATCATCAACGCTCCGCCAACAGTACCCGGAATGGCAGATAAAAACTCACCACCGTATAAATGGTTTGTATGGCACAATCTGGATAGTTTTGCCAGTGTTGTGCCTGCTTCAACCCAAAGAGTATTTTTTTCAATTTTTGTTTGTTTTAGGTTGCTTAATTTTATCACTACGCCTTTAAAGCCTTGGTCACGCACAATCAAATTACTACCCAATCCTAAAAATAACAATGGCTTGGTATTGGATTTTAGAAAATTAGATAAGTCCGTTATATCATTTGGGATAAAAAAATCTTGCGCCAATCCGCCTGTTCTAAATGAACAATGCAAACTCATAGGCTCGTTATGCAGTAGCAAATCAGTTATCCTTAAGCATAGTTGGATTTTAGTAAATCAGGCAGCGTATGAATATCGCCCGCACCTAAAGTTAATAATACATCATTGTTATTAACAATGTTAGGCAGCACAGTTAAGATTTCTTGTGGATTTTTTATCACCACTGGATCTAAGCCAGAGCGTTTTCTAATTGCATCAGCCAAAGTGGAGGCGTTAATACGGGCAATGGGTTTTTCTTGGGCTGGGTATATGTCTAGCAATATGAGTGCATTGGCATCGCTGAGCGTGCGGGCAAAATCATCAAACAAATCACGCGTACGAGAATAGCGGTGTGGTTGGAAAATAACAACCAAGCGTCTATCTTTATAAGTGCCTTTAAGAGATTCAAACACGGCACTAATTTCTTTTGGATGATGGCCATAATCATCAAACAAAGACACTTGGGCGTTGCTGATATTTAATTTTCCATGATGCTCAAGTCGTCTAGCAACGCCAGAAAAATTAGCCAATGCTTTTTGAATAATGCTAATGTCAACATTAAGTTCACAGCAAATACCAATCGCTGCTAATGTGTTAAGAATATTATGTCTGCCAATTAAGTTCAGTTTAACGGCAAATGGTTTTGTATATTTATCATAAATGATATCAAAGTGCATTTGCATATCAACTTGTTTGACATTAATGGCTTGAATGTCAGCGTTGTCATTAAAACCGTAAGTGACTAATGGACGATGAATGCTGCTTAATATCTGGTTCACGCCCTCATCATCTATACACATAACACAAGTACCATAAAATGGTAAATTAGCACTAAATCTAACAAAGGCATCTTTTAGGTTTTGGTAGTCATTGCCATAAGTCGCCATATGGTCATAGTCAACATTAGTAATCACACTTAACATGGGCTGCAAGTGCAAAAATGAAGTGTCAGACTCATCTGCCTCAGCAATTAAATAGTCACTTTCGCCCAACTTGGCATTAATCCCACTTGAATTTAATATGCCACCAATAATATAGGTTGGGTCAAGTTCAGCTGTATTGAGTATGTGGGTGATAATGCTGGTAGTGGTTGTCTTTCCATGAGTGCCTGCAATCGCAATACCAAATCTAAAACGCATTAATTCTGCCAACATTTCTGCGCGAGGCACCACTGGAATGTTAAGTTGATGCGCTTTAATTACTTCTGGATTGTTGCCTTTAATCGCACTAGATACAATCACCACTTGTGCATTTTTTATATTATCTTGATGGTGTTTATGATAAATTTGACACCCCATTTGTTTTAATCTATCGGTGATTTTGTTTTGGCTAATGTCCGAGCCAGACACGCCATAACCAAGATTATGCAACACCTCGGCAATGCCACTCATACCTGAACCACCAATACCAACAAAATGAATATTATTCATTCTAGATTTAAACACCATGCGCAAATCTTTCATTATTTTGTTACCGTAATAATGCTAAAGACTTGAATGCCACTACCTTTACCAAACTCACTCAGCCCTTCACCAGTAGTAGCGGTAATGCCCACATCTTCAGATGCAATATCTAGTAATTTAGAAATGCTAAGTTTCATTTTTTTAATCATAGGAGAAATTTTAGGATGTAAACACTCAATGGAAATAGCAATATGTTGAATTTTCCAGTGGCTCAAATCATTCAACGCCAATTTCAAATACTCAGCACTATTGACCACACCTTGCCTGCATAAAGTATCTGCTTTAGCGCCTAATATGTTCACGCCAGTAATAGAAGAAATCGCATTTGTGATTGAATGCAAAACCACATCACCATCACTATGAGCATCAAGACCTTTTGGATAGTCAAACACAACACCCGCCAAAACAAGTGGCTTATTCGTATCACAAAATGCGTGTGAATCTTGTCCTAGTCCAGTTTTGATTTTCATTTTTGATGAACGGTTTTGTCAAAACTTTATTTTAATGTTTTATGATTAAGAATTGACCTTTAATTTTTAAAAGTTAATCAATAGAGACCTTTGAATCATTAAGAGGCTGTTGAATTATAATTAGTCTAGTTATTTTTTATAAATGGTATGACTGCGCTCATAACGCCCAATAAAACACCTGTGTCTGGCGATACTTTGTGTATTCCAAATGGCGATTTATAGATGGGTCAGAAAGTAGCTGCTTGCTAATTAGAAATGTTGATAAGAACAGCATTGCTTATCAAAAGACCCAATTTTGGTTAATGTCATAGACTTGTTAATAATGCCAATTTGGGTGAGCGTAATATTGTGTTTATTTTGTAGCGCTTTAAGTAAATCCATATTTTTAACTGGCACCGTAAAACATAATTCATAATCATCGCCACCTGCAAGTGCTAAACACCAATCATTGGTCTTTTTGATGTAAGTTTTAACTTCATTGGTCAATGGAATATCATCAAGATTGATACTTGCGCCTACTTTGGAGCGTTTAAGAATGTGTGTTAAATCTTGCTCCAAGCCATCAGAAATATCAATACAAGCATTGGCAATAGTTGAGAGTTGTTGGCCTAAAAGCAGTTGCGGTTTTGGTCGATTAAATTGATCGATGATGTGCTTAGGAGGCACTTGATTGTTTTGCAATTGTTTCCAAGCGTAGGCCGCATTGCCAATCGTATTAGACACAAAAATCAAATCCCCGACTTGGGCAGATGAACGTAATAAAGCTTTGTTATTCTCAACCACACCAGTAACATTGATGGTGATGCTAAGAGTGCCTTTTGTGGTGTCACCACCGACCAGTGCAATGTCAAATTCATCTGCTAAAGATTTAAGCGAGACAGAAAATTGACCAAGCCATTGTTTGTTGATATCTGGCAATGTTAATGCAAGTGTGAAATATTTTGCATGGGCACCCATTGCTGCTAAATCACTTAAATTAACTGCTAAGGATTTATAAGCAATATCACTGGCACTTGTATTTGAAGGAAAATGCACGCCTTCAATTAAAGTATCGACACTGGTTACTAATTGATAATTGGCATCTATATTAATAACAGCGCAATCATCGCCAATGCCTAAATTGACTAAATTTGAACTGCCCTTGCCCCAATTAAAATAGGACTCAATTAAAGAGAACTCATCCACTAATTTTTCGGGTATTTTTGCGTTTTTGCACTCTTTAGCACTGGCATTAATGGCAATAATCATGGGCACTGAGTTTACACCATATTCAAACCAAATTAAGTAGACTGTTGCCTACATATAAGCGTTATCAGTATTGGTATGGTTGGTCACATCACGCACTGATCTAATTTCTGGAAAGCGCACTTTAAGTTGTGCCTCAACACCTTGCTCTAAAGTAGATTGAATCGATGAGCAACCCTGACAACCACCACCAAAATTAAGAATAACATCCATTTGTTTAGTGATTTCAATCAGTTCAACAAAACCACCATGAGAGGCAAGCCCAGGACTGATATCAGCAGCAATAACGTATTTTATTTTTTCCTCAAGAGGTGCGTCTTCTTTTGGCTCTTCGCCTTTGGCATTAGGCGCAGTGATGGTTAATTTTTTACTCGTGCCTGCATCTTTTAACGCCACTTCTGAGTCTTTTAAATATTCAAAATTTAACTCGTCAATATAAGCATTAAAGCCTTCATATTCAAATTTTTGATAAGTTTTAGTCAGATCTTTAGGAAAGCAAAAATTAAAAGTAACTGTCGCAGCAGGTGTGCCTGCCTTTTCAACATCCACCTTTAAACCAAGGTCTTTTTCATTTTGTTGGATGAATAAATCAGTCACATAAACTTTTGCTTCATCGGTAATGTCAAACATAGTTACCCTTTTTTTAAAATTATATTGTCAATGAGTCGCACAGAACCCAAGAGTACAGCAGATAATATAATAATTTGATGTGTATTACTGGTAATTTGTCTAAGGGTATTTGCATCTAATATCTCAAGATAGTCCAATTTAAAGTGCTGTTTTAAATCAAATTCTGCCCATTGTTTCAAGCCGTTAATTTTTTTATTTTGTAGAATTTCACGCTTAATATAAACTAGAGTTTTGTATAAATTAGCAGCGATTTTGGTCTCACTTTCGGATAAGTACTGATTTCGAGTGCTCACTGCCAAGCCACTTTTCTCTCTAATGGTTTTGCCAGATTCTATACAGATGTCCAATGACAAATTTTTGACCATTTTCTTAATGAGTAATAATTGCTGATAATCTTTTTGACCAAAAACCGCAACATCAGGATGTACAATTCCAAACAATATTTCAACAACCTGCGCCACCCCATTAAAAAAATGCGGGCGTGTTTTGCCACATAAAATTTGCCCAATCGTACCAACATCAATATGCTTATTTATGCCATTAGGATAAATTTGTTTAACATCTGGAATAAAAACGCCATCAACATTTGCGCTTAATACTGCCAAATCAGCATTAAGCGTACGTGGATAACTATCCAAGTCTTCATTTTTACTAAATTGAGTTGGATTAACAAAAATACTAACAACAACTTTATCCGCCTTTTGCTTAGCAATGTCAATTAATGACAAATGCCCTTGATGCAATCCGCCCATCGTTGGTACAAATGCAACGGCTTTTCCTTGTGCATGCCAATCGTTAACCAGCTTAGTTATTTGAGTATTTTGATGACACAGTCGCATTAATAACTATGCTGTTCGCTTGGAAAAGATTTGTCTTTTACCGCCTTGATAAAAGCATTCACAGCAGACTTTACATCACCATTATCAGTGAGAAAATTTTTAACAAATTTTGACACGTGTCCTACATGAATGCCCAACATATCATAGCTTACCAATACCTGCCCATCACAATCCACTCCAGCACCAATACCAATAGTAGGAATGCTTAAAGATTGTGATATTTGTTTAGCCAGTTCAGCAGGAATGCATTCTAACACGATTGCTTTAACGTCCCAAGATGTCAAAGCCAAAGCATCTTTAATAATTCTATCAGCACTTTGTTTGTCTCTACCTTGCACCTTGTAGCCGCCCATTTCTATTACCGATTGCGGTTGCAAGCCTAAGTGCCCACAAACAGGAATGCCGTTATCTTGCAAGATTTTAAAAGACGCTTCATGTTCACATCCGCCTTCAAATTTTACCATTTGTGCGCCTGCCGTTATTAAGCGCTTGGCGTTTGTTAAAGTTTGTTCAACATTGGTATAACTTTGATAAGGCATGTCTGCAATTCTTAATGCATTTTGCACACCTTTGGCGACTGCTTGCGTGTGGTAAACCATGTCATCCATACTCACGTCTAATGTGTTTTTGCCGCCTTGGATAACATTGCCTAGTGAATCTCCTATTAAAATAATATCAATACCACAGGCGTCAAAAACTGATGAAAATGAAGCGTCATAAGCAGTTAAGCAAGTCATTTTCTCACCAGATTGTTTAAAGCGTTTTAAACCTTCAATGTTCATAATTTAACCAATTTAGTGATGTCTAGTTTGGCAATCAAATCTTGAATAGACCCTAAAACGGGCACTTTCAAATTAGGCTCTAATTCTGCTAATGGTACCAATACAAATGCCCTATTCATCATTTGTGGATGCGGAACAATCAATTGTTTAGAGGCAATCACTTGCACGCCATAAATAATAATGTCCAAGTCAATGGTTCTTGCACCCCATTTTTTTTCGCGCATGCGATGCTGTCTGGTCTCAATATCTTGACAAACATACAACAATTCTAATGCGGTTAAATGCGTATCAAGCTGACACATGGCATTGATATAATCAGGTTGTTTTGAACCATCAATCGGCTTGGATTGATACAAACTTGACAAACCCACCACCTTGACATCTTTAGTAGAATTGAGCGCAATCAGCGCATTTTTAATTTGTTCTTTAGGGTGGTTAAGATTTGACCCTAGCCCAATATATGCTAACACTAATTTTAGTCCTAATTCTTTGTTAATTTTTAACTTGTAAAAAGCCTTTAGCCTGTACTCCAACCTCTTGGGCGCTTCATGCCAGATATTTTGCAAGCTTGCTTTACATAGCCGTAGGGAAATAAGTTAAATAATTTGGCTTTGGCAGATTTTTTATCCACATCAAAATCAATCGCCATTTGTTTGGTGGTATGACGAACATCAGGTGCAACCCCGCGTTCATTATAATAACCTCTCATAAAATCAAATATAATCCAATAATCATCTGTTAGCGTTATATTTTCTAATTTGGCTAACGCTAAGGCGATTTCTTTATTCCAATCTTCTGGGTGAACTAAATAGCCCTCAATATCTAACTCTATTTCTTTATGGTTAATGTTCATGATTGTTTATTGTATTTTTATATTCATAACGCTGGGGTTTTCAAAATCAAACCCTTGTATATTTGCCTCAGCAGCAAGAATCTTGATGTATTCATTAATGCCAGAAGTTGTGGATTGATTTTGTAAATATTCTTTAATATACGCCTCTACCATTTCAAATGGTAGTGTTTCACCCCTTTCTTTGTCTAAAAATTTAATTTTATTGTTATCATAATAACGCTCGCAGGATTCTACACTTGCTGTAGGAATAATAACATTGTCAGTTAACAGTTGATTAATTTTTTCTTCCTCATTGGTGGCACTTTTTTTAACCCCAACTGCCTGCAATAGTAATTGTTGAACCACTAATGCTTGCGCTGCTTTAAAAATAACCTCTTCTACATTTGAGGCATCTGTTTGATATTGCATTTCTTGAAATACATCATCGTCGCTAATTTCCGTGTGGTTAACTTTAATGGGCATAATTAATTACCTTCTTCTTACTATTTGATAATTTGTACGGGTTAAATATTGCAGTGGTACGCTCCAAATATGCACCAATCGAGTAAATGGGAAAATAACAAAAAGTGTCATGCCTAATACTAAATGCAACTTGAATACCCAAGCCTCAGCAATAATAAAATCAGCGGCACCCATTCTAAAGGTAGTGATGTGTTGTGCCCAATTGGCCAAAGCAACCATTGAACTGCCATCTAAATGTTGCGCTGAATAAGGAATGGTTAACAAGCCTAGTAACAATTGTGCGAACAGATAAAGCAAGATAAAGGTATCGCTAAACTTACTGGTTTTGCTAATGCGTTTATCAAACAAGCGTCTATTTAGTAAAATTAACATGCCAACCAAACACATCGTGCCAAAAATACCACCAGCAATCATTGCCATTATTTGCTTAGTAGCAGCACTCATAAAGGGGTGATAAATCCATTCTGGCGTTAATAGACCAACAAAATGACCAAAGAATAATAAAATAATCCCAACATGGAATAAATTACTACCCCACAACATGCCTTTTTTTCGCAATAATTGTGATGAGTCTGCTTTCCAAGTGTATTGGTCTCTATCGTAACGCAGTGCACTGCCCACAATAAATATTGTCATGGCAATATAAGGGTAGTAGCCGAAAAAAAACTGATCTAAAAAAATATTCATAATATATCTCCGTGTTGTGTTAGTGTTGCACTGGTTTCACAAGTACTACACTCTGATGATTCGCCACTAAATGCTTCTTGTTCTTGCCATAACTCGTCTAACTCGTCTAATGTTTCTGGCTCTTTGGGGCTATTTTCTATTGCTTCTGCCACTTTAAATTGATTCGCCTTGATATTGGATAACTCTTCTAATGCAGAAAAAATAACCTGATAAGGTGATTTATTTTTTTTAAGCTGTCCGCCAATTAAGGCAATAATATCAATCGTATCTCCCAATGAAGTTGCCGCCTCTTGAGCATCACATAAAGACAAATACTCTAAAAATAACGGCAGATAATCGGGCAGTTCTTTCTTATTAATAAACAAATTTTTCTTTGCATACATATCAATTAAATCAACCATAGCCTGACCACGATCACGCGATTCGCCATGAATATGCTCAAATAAGTTTAAACAATGAGCGCGACTTCTATCGAAAGTTGCCACAAAACGCTCTTGCAACTCTAAAAAATCCTTGTTTTTATAATCCTCTATAAAAGACAATAATTCTTTAAGTGTTTTTCTAGATAACAAAGATTCTTGCTTTAAAACCTCAACCAAACCATCAACATTTTTATGAACATTAGCGTCCGGATAAGATAATAAAATGGCTAAGACTTTAAGCGTTTTCATACAATCTTGCCATTCATGGTATTAGAATGCATTTTGCCACCAAACAAGGTCGCCGTTGTCGCACCTTCAGAACAACCATTGCCAAAACTAAACCCACAAGAAGATCTGGTATCAAAAGCAATTTCATTATCAAAAGGGGTTTCGCCTGCATATTCTTTATGATTAGTAGGAATCACAAATCTATCTTCATAAGCGGCTAGTGCCATGGTTCTATACATATCATCAACCATATCTTGAGTTAAGCCCACCTCGTCCAACACCTCAGTTAAGATGGTATTATCAACACGCTTTGCACGCATAAAGTTACGCATCGCAATCATTCTTTTTAAGGCAAATATAACGGGCTTATCATCACCTGCTGTGAGCATATTCGCCAAATAACGAATTGGAATACGCAACTCTTCCACATTTGGAATAGGACCACGATTGTCAATCACACCCTTTTCAATTGCATTTTGAATTGGAGATAATGGTGGCACGTACCAAACCATAGGCAGTGTTCTATATTCAGGATGCAGTGGAAAAGCCACCTTCCAGTCAATTGCCATTTTATAAACTGGCGAGTTTTGAGCGGCTTCAATCCAACTATCGGGCACGCCATCTTTTTTGGCTTGTGCTTGAACGGCTTTATCGTTTGGATCTAAGAATATTTTTAACTGCGCTTCATATAAATCTTTTTCATCACTCATGTTAGCCATTTCTTCAATTTTATCCGCATCATAAAGAATAACCCCTAATGAGCGAATTCTACCAACACAGGTTTCAGAACAAACCGTTGGCTCTCCAGATTCTATTCTTGGGTAGCAAAACGTGCATTTTTCTGATTTTCCAGATTGCCAATTGTAGTAAATCTTTTTGTAAGGGCAAGCACTAACGCACATTCTCCAACCACGACATTTGTCTTGATCGATTAAAACAATGCCGTCTTCTTCGCGTTTATAAATAGCGCCAGATGGACATGCTGCCACACAAGCTGGATTAAGGCAATGCTCACACAAGCGTGGTAAATACATCATAAATGTATTTTCAAACTGTCCATAAATCTCTTTTTCTATGGTTTTAAAGTTGTAATCTTTTGAGCGTTTTTCAAATTCACCACCCAAAATTTCTTCCCAATTAGGTCCCCATTCTGGTTTTTCCATCACTTCGCCAGTAATCATAGAGTGTGGTCTTGCCACAGGCGGAGTCACCATTTCAGGTGCATTTTGTAAATGCGCATAATTAAACGTGAATGGTTCGTAGTAATCGTCAATTTCAGGCAAATCAGGGTTGGCGAATATTTTTGCTAATAATCTAAACTTGCCACCAACCTTAGGCTGCAATTTACCATTTTTAGACACCCAACCACCATGCCACTTATCTTGATTTTCCCAATCAACAGGATAGCCAATGCCAGGCTTTGTTTCTACATTGTTAAACCAAGCGTACTCAACACCTTGGCGTGAGGTCCATACATTTTTACAAGTGACCGAACACGTATGACAACCAATACACTTATCCAAGTTTAAAACCATTCCTATCTGTGCTCTTATTTTCATGAGTTAACCCCCTTTGCTGGTTCATCCTTCCAATCTACTTTGTTCATTTTACGCACGACTACAAACTCATCACGATTAGAGCCAACAGTGCCGTAATAGTTAAATCCATAAGACAATTGTGCATAGCCACCAATCATATGAGTTGGTTTGGTAATTGTTCTAGTAACTGAATTGTGAATACCGCCTCTAAACCCTGATTTTTCTGCCACAGGTGTGGTGGTAATTTTTTCTTGAGCATGATACATCAATGACATGCCTTCTGGCACCCTTTGTGATACCACAGCTCTTGCTGCAATTGTGCCATTAACATTATATAACTCAATCCAATCATTGTCTGCCACACCAAT
Organism: Candidatus Ruthturnera sp.; assembly: GCA_030599095.1. GTDB lineage: Bacteria > Pseudomonadota > Gammaproteobacteria > PS1 > Pseudothioglobaceae > Ruthia. The sequence continues at coordinate 23,827 of JAUVOQ010000003.1, read as the reverse complement.
CTTTTTGGCATCAATTTCACTTATCCATACCACTGGACCACCACGATTAAGTGTGAGCATTAATAAGTTATCAGAATAAGTAGAATGAATACCCCATTTTTGATGTGGTGTGATCCAGTTTAGGACAACTTGAGAACGTCCATCGTTATTCTCATTAATAATAGGCGCAACGGTTTTGGTATTGATAGGCGGTTTGTAAGTACACAAGTTTTCACCAAAATCTACCATCCATTTATGGTCTTGATAGAATTGTTGCCTGCCTGTTAATGTTCGCCAAGGAATGTATTCATGCACATTGGTATAACCCGCATTATAACTAACATGCTCATCCTCAAGCCCTGACCAAGTTGGTGATGAGATGATTTTTCTAGGTTGTGCTTGCACATCTCTAAACCTAATTTTCTCATCTTCTTTGGGTTTTGCTAAGTGAGTATGATCTCTACCTGTTATTTTACCCAATGCTTTCCAAGCTTTAACAGCGACTTGTCCATTGGTTTCAGGTGCCAAAGATAAAATAACTTCGGTTGCATCAATATCAGTTTCTATTTTAGGAAGTCCTTTAGAAACACCCTCTTCTCTAACGATTTTATTTAAACCGCCCAATAAAGCAACCTCGTCTTCAGTGTTCCAAGAAATGCCCTTACCACCATTACCCATCTTAGACATTAACGGACCTAGAGAGGTAAACTTTTTATAGGTATCTGGATAATTCCTTTCAACTTCAATAAAGTTTGGCATGGTTTTACCAGGAATCGCCTCACACTCGTCATCAAACCAAGCTTTAACATCAATTGCTTGTGCCATTTCTGCTGGTGTATCGTGCAAAATAGGCAAAGCAACCACATCTTTTTCTTTGCCTAAATGCCCCGGACAAAGCGCTGAGAATTTTTTAGCCAACCCTTTATAAATTTCCCAATCACTCCTTGATTCCCAAGCAGGGTCTACCGCTTTAGACAGTGGATGAATAAAGGGATGCATATCTGAGGTATTTAAATCATTCTTTTCATACCAAGTTGCGGATGGCAAAACGATATCTGAATACAAACACGTGGTTGACATTCTAAAATCCAGCGTTACAAACAAATCAACCTTGCCTTCTGCACCCTCACGCCATTTAACTTCAGATGGTTTTTTGTCTGTCTCGTTGCCCAATACTGCATTTTGTGCACCCAGTAAATGCTTCAATAAATACTCGTGCCCTTTACCACTAGAGCCTAATAAATTAGAACGCCAAATGAACATATTATGGGGGAAGTTTTTTGGATTATCAGGGTCTTCACAAGAGAACTTCAACTCTTTGGATTTAAGTTGTTTAACAATATAATCCTTAACGTCCATGCCTGCTTTTTCTGCTTGCTTAGTAATTTCTAATGGATTTTCTTCAAACTGTGGCGCTGAAGGCAACCAACCCATTTTTTCACTACGAACATTGCAATCTATCATGGCATAGTTTTCCCACTGTTTTTTGTCAGCCAATGGAGACAAAATATCATCAACCTCTAGTTTTTCATAGCGCCATTGACTAGAATGATTATAAAAGAATGAAGTGCCATTCATTTGGCGAGGCGGACGATGCCAGTCTAAGCCAAATGCCAATGGCAACCATCCTGTTTGTGGACGAAGTTTTTCTTGACCCACATAATGAGACCAGCCACCGCCTGATTTACCAACACAACCACACATCATTAGCATATTAATAATGCCACGATAAATCATATCCATATGGTACCAATGATTAACAGCAGCCCCTAAAATGACCATTGATTTACCTTGTGTTTTATCCGCATTTTCTGAAAACTCTCTAGCAATACGAATGCTTTGCTCTTTTGGCACGCCTGTTACTTTTTCACACCAAGCAGGCGTATAAGGCACATCATCATCAAACGAACTGGCCACATTATCACCGCCTAGTCCTTGATCAACGCTGTAGTTTGCCATCATTAAATCAAACACTGTTGCAACTTTAACTTGCCTACCATCAGCTAATTTAACTTTCTTAATGGGTACGCTCCTCATTAAAACAGAATCATGATCTGTGTTTGTAAATATCTCTTGATCGTGTGCTTTGTTATTAAAATACGGAAAACCAACAGATACAATTTCATCGTTGTCATCTTTTAAGGTGGTTTCTGGGTCAATATCTACACCATTCATGGCGTTTTTATGTTCAATATTCCACTTTCCAGAACCATCCCAGCGAGAACCAACTGTTCCTGTTGGAACAACGATTTTGTTAGTTTTCCCATCAATGAGTAATGGCTTCCATTCAGTGTTGTCTTTTTCGCCCAAAGCGCCATCAATATCTGAAGCTCGAAGCGTTCTCCCAGCTGCAAGCACGCCTTGTTTTTCTTCCAACATGACTAAAAATGGCATGTCTGTATATTGCTTGATATAGTTGGTGAAATATTCACTTTTATTGGTGACGTGATACTCTTTTAAAATCACATGTCCCATTGTCATAGCAAGGGCTGCATCTGTACCTTGAGTTGGACTCATCCACTCATCAGACAACTTAGCAACTTCACTAAAATCAGGTGTTATTGCAATTGTTTTGGTGCCGTTATAGCGAGATTCTGTAAAAAAGTGGGCATCTGGAGTACGAGTTTGAGGCACATTAGAACCCCACGCCATAATATAAGATGAATTGTACCAATCAGCACTTTCTGGTACGTCAGTTTGCTCGCCCCAAGTTTGTGGAGATGCTGGCGGTAAATCACAATACCAATCGTAAAAACTTAAACAAGTACCGCCAATTAATGATAAATAGCGAGAGCCCGCCGCATAAGACACCATTGACATGGCAGGAATGGGTGAAAAGCCAACAACCCTATCTGGACCATAAATTTTAGCAGTGTAGATATTGGCAGCCACAATAATTTCATTAACCTCGTCCCAGTCAGCACGAACCATGCCACCCAAGCCACGAACTTGCTTGTATTCTTTTGTTTTAGCTTTGTCATCCATGATGGATTTCCACGCATCAACAGGATCAACATTTTGTTTTTTAGCATCACGCCAAATTTTTAGTAACCTAGAACGAATTAAGGGATATTTCAGGCGAGTGGCACTATATAAATACCATGAATAGGTCGCGCCTCTTTGGCAACCTCTAGGCTCATGGTCTGGTAAATCTGGACGAGTTCTTGGATAGTTGGTTTGCTGTGTTTCCCAAGTTACTAAGCCATTTTTTACATAAATTTTCCAACTACATGAACCTGTGCAATTAACACCATGAGTTGAACGAACAACTTTATCATGCCCCCAACGGTTGCGATAAGCCCTTTCCCAATCTCTGTTTTCATGTACCAATTTCCCATGACCATCGGAAAAATCCTCAGGCTTTGACTTGGTAAAAAATGTTACTCTGTCTAATAAATGACTCATTCTTATCTCCTGTTTCTATCTTGCTTTTTTGTTAAATTATTTTACTTAGCGCTTTTGACAAAGAAGCGCCATTCGTATTACTTCAGTTTATTTTTTAATGTTTATGGATTATGAAACTCTGCATTTTTACGTAAATAAAACCACCAATTAATAACCATACACACGGCGTAAAACACAGCAAAACCATACAAGGCATTTTCAGGTGTGGTTAGTTTAATTTGCTCACCAAATACTTTAGGGATGATAAATGCACCATAAGCTGCTACTGCAGAAGTCCAACCCAACACTGGACCTGCTTGCTCTTTGTTAAATACTTGAGAAATAGTTCTAAAGGTTGAGCCATTACCCAAACCTGTCATTGCAAATAACACCACAAATAAAATCAAAAAGGGCCAAAAGAACTCTTCAGGTGTGGCAGATGCATAAGCCTGTTTCATAAAATAAGCAACGCCCAATGCCGATAACACCATAACACTAGAAATGATTTGTGTTACCTTAGCGCCACCAATTTTATCAGCGATGATACCTCCAAGCGGTCGAATAAGTGCGCCAACAAAAGCGCCCATCCAGGCATAAGTGAGTGCTGATGGACCGTTTAGATTGACCGTATTATGCGTCATAACACCATCAACCATAATATGCTGAAAGCCGAAGATGACTTTGATGGATAAAGCCAAAGTTGCCGCATAACCAATAAAAGAGCCAAAGGTCATCACATAAATAATAGTCATCGCCCAAGTGTGTTTGTTTTCAAAGATTTTATACTGACGCTTTAAGCCTTCTTTATAATCAGCACCCAAAGGTAAAAACTTTAATAAAAACACTGTTAAAGCAATAATAATAGGTAGTGCCACCCATTTACTTACCATTAGTCCTGACCCATATGCCACTTCAGGCAACATCAACCACAAGCCAAAGGCTGCAGTTGCAAGACCTAGGATCAACATAACAATAATTTTAATGAATGCGCCTAAGGTTGAACCAATCTTAGGGGATACGTGATCCTCGGTAATATTATTCATTCCCAGCCAAGAAGCAATCGCAAGTGGGATTAAAATAATCAACCAAACATAACCTGCATTTTGCAAATAGGTGTCAGTACCAGCAGGAATTTTGCCAATTAAAGTGCCTGAAGCAATTTGCAATTCTGTTGGGTTGCCCATCACTGCGAGGGTCATCACCAATGGAATCACAATTTGCATGGTGGTTACGCCAAAGTTACCCAAACCAGCATTCATGCCTAAAGAATAACCTTGAATTCTCTTTGGAAAGAAAAAGGAAATATTAGACATTGAAGAGGCAAAGTTACCGCCACCAAAACCAGATAATAAAGCCAAAACTTGAAACGTCCAAAATGGTGTGTCTGGCGTTGAAAGCGCCATTCCCAACCCTAATGCTGGCAATATTAAAAGTGAAGTGGTTAAGAAAATGGTGTTTCTACCACCCGCTAGGCGAATAAAGAAGGTTGATGGAATTCTTAAAGTAGCACCAGATAAACCCGCAATTGCTGCTAACGTAAACAATTGGGATTTGTCAAAACCGCCATAACCTGTGTTTAACATTTGTACAGTAATAATGCCCCACATTAGCCATACAGCAAAACCTGATAATAAACTTGGAATAGATACCCACAAGTTACGATTGGCAATTGCCTTGCCTGTGCTTTCCCATTCAGACTTATCATCTGGATTCCAGTTTTTTATATCTTCAGCCATCTTAATCTCCTTTATTAAAAATTATTCTGTATGTGTTTGTTTAAATTCGTTACGTCTTTTATTAAATTATTCAATCAAATCTACTTATTCTAAAACCGCTCAAGCAGTAATAACATCATCAGGATTGTTGCATTTGTGCAAATTCTTTTAACGCTTCTACCCTTGCTTTTTCAGTACGCTTAATTTCTCTCTCTTTAGCAAACGTAAAATACATCCAAACCAAAGAAATTGCCGTTGCCCCATACAACAACATAAATATCACACTATTAATACCCGTATAGTCAATTAATATGCCAAACATAATCGGCAATAAAAAACCACCCATACCGCCAGCCAAGCCAACAATGCCTGAAACTACGCCAATATTATCTAGATATTCATCTGACAAAAACTTGAACACACTCGCCTTACCAAACCCCCAAGAAATACCTAAAACAAACAAAAAAGCAGTAAATACCCACACATTAAGACTTAAATCAAATGTTGCCTCACCCGTGGTTGTTTTGATAACCAAAGCGGTTTGTGGATAAGATAAGAAAAATAAACTAATCAATGAAGTCCACATTACCCACCAAGTTACTTTATAAGCGCCGTATTTATCTGAAAACCATCCGCCCAATGCACGAATGATGCCTGAAGGTAGTACAAAAATTGCTGCTAATAATGCTGCGGTAGTCAACTCAAATCCATACTCATTGATATAGTACTTTGTCATCCATAAAGACAGTGCTACAAAACCACCAAACACCAATGAATAGTATTGCATATACTTCCAAAGATTGGGATCGTTGAGTGCTTTTAACTGCTCTTTCATGGTAACAGTGGATGCAGCAACCTGATGGTTTGGATCTTCATAAGTAAACATCCAATACATAATCACAACAACAATCATAGCCATTGCATAAATCTTAGGCACTGCTTGCCAGCCATAAGCCATTACCAATGAAGGGGCAACAAATTTAGTTAATGCTGCGCCTGCATTACCTGCACCAAAAATACCCATGGCAAACCCTTGATGTCCTTTGTCAAACCACTTGGCAGTATAAGCGATACCCACTGAAAATGAAGCACCAGCAATGCCCACAAATAAGCCCAACACTAAAAACTGCCAATACTGAGTTGCATCGCCAATAAACCACAATGGAATAATCATGGTTAGCATTAAAATAAAGTAAACAATACGTCCACCAATTTTGTCAGTCAACATGCCTAGTGGCAGTCTAAATAGTGAACCCGTTAGAATGGGGGTTGCTACCAATAAACCAAACTGAGTTTCTGATAACGCCAATAACTCTTTAATTGGAATGCCGATAATTGAGAACATTACCCACACAGCAAAACATGCTGTAAATGCAATAGTATTGGCCACTAAAACTGAATTAGCTTGTGATTTTTGATTATCAATCATTGACAAGCCCATATAATTATCCCTTGAAATAAATAGGGGTAATTTTAGTTAAAAACCTGACCCATATTAAGGAATATAAGTTTTTTATATTGTGAAAAAACTTTGCATCATTATGTATAATTATCAGTTTTTTTGTGCCCTCTTGAGGGGTGTTAATCATTCATAATGATGCAAAGATTTCTTTATACCAAAGTAAAGTAAGTAAATAATTTTGATTTTCTGGAAATTAACTGATTAGACTATTTTTAGCAATCTTTTGAATGGTAAAATTAATCAACGGGTTTTTAAATATGAGAAAAACAAACATTAAAATTGGTTTTATCACCATCTCAGATCGTGCTGCTCGCGGTGAATATGAAGATATTGGCGGTCCTGCTATGCAAGATTGGATTAAAAACGCTGTACTATCTGCTTATGAAGTGGTGTCCATCATTATTGAAGATGAGCGGTCTTTAATTGAAAGAACCATGATTGATTTTGCTGACAATAAACATTGTAACTTAATTCTAACCACTGGCGGTACTGGACCTACAACACGTGATGTAACACCCGAAGCAACACATGCTGTATGTGAGCGCATCTTTGATGGTTTTGCACAACAGATGCGTTTTGTTAGTCTGAAAACCGTACCAACAGCAATTTTATCGCGCCAAACAGCAGGCACGCGTGGCAATAGTTTGATTATCAACCTACCAGGCAAGCCAGCTGCAATTGCAGTATGTTTAGGGGCGGTATTTTTGGCAGTACCCAAATGCTTAGAACTGCTTGATAATTCTAATATTCAGATTGATTTGGATTTTGTAGAACAACAATTTGAATAAAACTAGCGGGCGCTTTTTCCTAAAATATAAGCATCTATCAACGCCTTAGTGATATTATTATTACGCTCTAATTTGGGGATGTGTTGCTGGATAATACGCTCAATGATTGGTAAATATTCTGCCTTTTGGTGTGCTTCTTTTAATAACGCTAAATCCAAAACACCTTGACTGACACACCCCTGAACACAGCCTTTTTCATTAGAAAAAACAATCGTTTGATCCATCATTATTTCTAATTGATAAGAATATAAGTCAATATTATTGGCTCGTGCAATAGACAGATAGATAGAATGATAAAAATCCTCATGATAAATAATATGGTCAATATCTATCACATCTTTTAATGCGTAATGCTGAGCCTGATAATCAAAATCAATATTAGCGGTAACTGTATTGGTAGGCATTACTTACTTAGTCAGTGATAAAAATAATTTTGGCAGTTCTTGAGGCAAAGACTCAATACGGTCAATCACCGAGTAGTGCGATCCAAAAATATCAGCAATATACTCATCTGCTTTTTTATCTAAACTAATGCAATAAGGATACATGCCTTTTTGTTGCGCCTCTTGTACGGCTTTGTGCGTATCTTGAATTAGGGTTTTAGGGTCATGAACATCAATATCGGCGGGCTCTCCATCGGTCAAAATCAGCATTAGTTTTTTATCACTTTGCTGCAAATCTAAGTAGTGTGCACCATGACGAATAGCAGCGCCCATTCTGGTGGAAAATTCAGCTTTTAAATCAGCCAAACGCGCCTTGACTGCATCATCCCAATGCTCACTATAACCTTTGATATGATAATACATCACCTTTTGCCGGGTATCAGAATTAAAACCAGCAATGGCAAAACTATCACCCAATTGCTCCACCGCCCAAGCCAACAAAGACACCGCTTCCTGTGAAAGCTCTAAGATAGTCTGCCCAGATTGCCCCACAACTTCATTTAACGATTCTGATAAATCTAACAACAACAGTACCGACACACTGCGAGAATCATGCTCAAAATCAACATTGATTCTAGTATCAGGCTGAGAGCCGTTTTTAATATCAATCACGCTACGCAACGCAATATCAAGATCTAACTCAACCCCTTCTTCTTGATAACGCAGGCGTTTTTTATTTTGTGGTTTAAGCAAATCTAGCACTTTTTTAAGCTGTTTAACCAAGGCTGAATGTTTGTCAAGAATTTTATCAATTTTTGATGCATCGCTGTGCGAATGCAATCGCTCATACACAGCCGCCCAGTCAGGCTTATAAGATTCATAGGCATAATCCCATTCGTCATAATAACGTGGCGGTATTACTTTGATGCCTTCTTCATCTTCAGATTTTTTCCGATGTTCAAAAATATTATCCTCTTCATCAAACTCTTCGATAAACAACCATATTGAGCGATTATCATCTCGATAAGTCACCTCGGTATTTTCAAAATAAATATTGGCCAACGCATCTGAAACGCTTCTGGTTTTGATTAAATACCCTAAACCAAGGCTCAAACTGTCTGATGTGCTTGTTTCTCCTGCACTCATTAATGCCTTAAATTTTTCAACATAATCTAGGATGGTTTGATTTTTATAAGGATGATTATCATCAAGTAGCGCCCGTGTGAGCATAATGGCACGATGTCGCAAGCAAGATTGATGCTCATCATCACAGTCAAACTCATCAACGATTGGCATTAAACTTAACCATAAATTCCTCAAACCAGGGTAGGTTTGAATCGCCAAATACTCAATCCGAGCATCTTCAAAAATCTCAGTAAAAAATCGTTGCTGTGGTGAGACATTGTCAGCCACAATTTTGGTGGTAAATTGATAATGTGCAATCAAATGTGCCACTAAGGCCGTATAACGCTTACAGGCATTAACACCATTTAATGGCTCATAAATATCAGGCAAACGAATAACGTTGTCTTCTAAGTACGGGTGAAAATGTTCTAATTTTTCAAAATCTGGAGAATACGGCGCATACATAAAATCCGTTTTCCAAAGCGCTCTTTGGAATAAATTAATTTCTCGCTCAATATCACCAAACAGCAACCCTTTTCGCTGGCGTTGAAACACTGCTTTTGAATCTGCTGTTGATAATGAAAAATACGCTTGTTGTCGTTCAGGGTGGTCTTGAAAATACCTTAATCCATAATTAATCCACTCATAAATACCTTCAAATTCTAATTGTTCTAACAACAAAGACATATTAGCAAGCATTGCCTTTAACGAAGGCGAGGCGTGCGTATCGTGAATGCCATGTACTGAAAATGTGGTTTTATTAAGATGATATTCAATTAAAGCCAAATATTCATCAAGCTGGCCGCTATTGGTGTGTTCCACAACATCAATAAAACTATTTAAAAATGGCTCAACTGCTCCTTTGTTAGGCGTTCTGGAGATTTTTTGATAAGAAAAATCAGTAATTTTTTTAATACTGCCATCGCCATAAAACTCACCCACCCAAGGCATGGTCTTTAAAAAAGCAATCGCTAATACATCACCCTGCCCAATTTTTGCCAAAAATTCAGCACCTTGATAATACTCATCTAGGCTTTGCTTTGAGAGCTTTTGCATCGCTTGCTCAATATTTGCAGCAAACACTCTTTGAACCGTATTAAAAGCACAATTTAACTCTTTCATTTATAAATATCCCTTCTATGTGCAACTTTATTCACAATATACATTTTTTCATCAAAAGATAATAATCTATAACTACTAATACGAACACGATGTGTAATTGGCGACATATTAACCAAATGTTTTGTATTTTGATGGAATATTTTTTAGATTATAATAGTATGTAATACCTTTCAAAAATAGATGTTTCTTTACATCAACCTTTATTATTTTCTCAAATTCCAATGTAAGATGGGTCTTTTGGAATATTGTGTTTTTTACAATATGCCTCAATCTCAGACTCTTTTTCAACAGACCGATGGTTTTTTCATCAATTGTTAAAATCCTTTCATTTATTGAAATAAAGTTTTCATAATCTTTATTAACTTTGCATAGTTTGTCAATTGTTTTAAAATCTAATTTTCTGAGTTTTGATTGAAATAACACTTTACTTTCAAATGGATTTGCCTTTAATTCAATTATGCCGATACCAAAAGAGTCATTAAGCCTTTTCATTTCTTCTGATAACTCAACACTCTTATTTATTTCAAATACAACCAAGTATCCATAATTTGCCCAACTAGAGTTGGATACGGTTTGAAAATAATATCGTTTTAACTCATAATCTGTTTTATTTCTTTTTTTATTTCGTAAGAAGTGAGTTTAAATGTATTAGAACTATCAACAACTTTTATAAAACTCTTATTTACCTTTGAATCAATATTTAAATAACTAATCCCAATCATATCTGGATGTATCCATTTTTGATTTCTATCTTTACTACTTTTTGATTTTTCGTGAAAAATGGTTTTTGAAAAAACATTATTACCTTTCAAATAACTACTAAGTAACCTATGTAAATCTCTTTCTTGGTAGTCTTTTGATTTATTTACACTTATTGTTTTAGAATTGGATATAAGAGGCACATCTAAATTTAAATGTTGCTCATGTTTTGTTAGGTAATATAAATAAAAATTTCCATTTCCTTTTATTCGTCCAACCCTTGTGTCGTTGTTTTTAATAAAAGTCCCCAGCAATGCAGATACTGTTTGTATTGGTGTTTTTCCGTCGAACAAACAATATTTATGACTTTTAATATGTTCGTAAACATCTTTATGAGTTGAAGGTTTTTTATTTAACTCATAAAGATCATCAAGACTTTTTAAAATAGCCTCTCTAATAGTCATTTTATTTTCCATATTAAGTTACCCAAAAATCGCATCAATAGCACCGCTCATGGTGGTGCGAATTTCTGCATCATCAGTAATAGGGCAGACCAACGCCATGTTACAGGCATCTTTCACGTCAACGTCTGAGGCAATCAGGGTGCCTGCATAATTAAGCAATCGTGTTGATGCGCCTTCATCAAGCCCGTGACCAACTAAATTACGAGTTGCATGGGCAAGTTTGACTAATTTGGTTGCAATATCGCCGCCAACGCCTGACTCTTTAACAACAATACTGGCTTCTAATTCAGCGTTAGCATAATCAAAATCCATGCCAGTAAAGCGCTGCTTGGTTGACTGTTTAAGATCTTTCATTAAAGATTGATAACCAGGGTTATACGAAATAACCAACTGAAAATCTGGATGCGCTTTAACCAATTCGCCCTTTTTGTCTAACATTAACTCGCGTCTATGGTCGGTAAGAGAATGGATAACAACCATGGTATCTTGACGTGCCTCTACAATTTCATCAAGATAACAAATTGCACCATGGCGTGCTGCTAGTGTTAATGGACCATCTACCCAGCGAGTGCCATTAGTGTCTAGTAAAAAACGACCAATCAAATCCGAAGCAGTAATATCTTCGTTGCAAGATACGGTAATAATAGGTTTGTCTAGTTGATAGGCCATATATTCAATAAAACGAGATTTTCCACAGCCTGTTGGGCCTTTTACCATCACTGGCAAGCGTGCATTATAAGCGGCTGTATAAAGTGCCACCTCGTTTGATTGGGACTTATAAAAAGGCTCATCAATAATTTTAAATTGATTAATATCGAAATCTGGCATCATTCTTATCCTCAATAATTATTTTAAAAAAATGATTTTAGCAAAATTAAAAATTAAAAAGCCCCTGAAAAGAGCAGAGGCTTTTTATCACTAAAACATGATACGATTTATTTGTGAATGCCTAGCTTGTCTCTCCAACCAGGGTATAAAGAATCAGCATCGCTTGGGAAAGATTCAAATGCACGAGCAAATTCGTTATGATCTTTTGCAAATTCAATTGGATCTGCTTTCGCCATCCAGCACTCATAGGCTTGACGTAACGACTTGGCGCCTGCTGCAGGAGAATCAATATGACCGTACGAACCACCACCAGAAGTGTTGATTACATTACCGTGACCTAGGTTTTCAAAGAAACCTGGCAGACGCAGTGCATTCATACCACCAGAAATAATTGGTGTAGTCGGCTTCATGCCAAACCACTCTTGATGATAAGCTGGACCATCAGCACTGTCACGCTCAATCATGTAGGCGATGTTTCTATCATCGGCACCACCTTCCATCTTGCCATAACCCATTGTACCCACATGAATACCAGATGCCCCCATAAGGCGAGAAAGTTTGGCCAAAACAAAAGCAGTATAACCACGAACTGAAGATGGCGACGTAATCGCACCATGACCCGCTCTATGATAATGTAAGTACTGACCAGGGAAGTTACGACGAGCCGTTGTTACCATGCCACAACCACCGACATAGCCATCAACTAGAAAAGCAACGTGATGTGCATTTTCACCAAACGCTTCTAAAATATATTCACCACGAGCAATCATTTCATGATGATCATCAGCGGTAATATTAGCAGAGAAAATCTTAGCTTCGCCAGTCTCATCTTGCGCGCGCTTCATGGCATCAGCAACTAAAGGCGTTACATCCTTTATACGGGCATAAACTTGGTTGCCTTGAGGCTCGTCATTTTTAATAAAATCGCCACCTAACCAAAATTGATATGCCGCTTCAGCAAAAGGCTTAGGACGCAAACCTAACTTAGGCTTGATAATAGTACCAGCAATATAGCCGCCTTCAGTGCGTGAACGACCTAAAATATTCCATAAATCCGTAATATCAACAGCAGGACCATCAAAAATATCTAACATGGCTTTAGGCACATGAAAGTCAATCATTTGTGCACACTGAACATCGCCCATGCCTTGGTTGTTACCAATGGCAAGCGTTAAAAATGACACAATCATTGCACGACCATCAATCAAATTACGATCAAACAGGTCATTAGGATATGCAAGTTTCATAATGCCTTTGGCTTCATCAATTTCATACACCATGCAATCTAAGTCTTTAGTAAAATCATCTGTGGTTGATACTTCTACGTTTGTACCTGTGGACGATTCTGCTGCAAAGTGAGCAGCGGTTTCTAAATAACCACCAAAACCAGGCATGGGGGTCATTGTATAAGCAACAAGAATGTGCTTGCCTTCAGCTAATAGCGTATTTTCGTCTAATGACAAATCCGCATATCTATTTGATTGATCCATGATGAACTCCTATTTATTGAAAAACCTTTATGATACAAGACACTATCAATAATGTAAAATAATATTTTTTTAGTAGATAATAATATTTATTTATGATTTTGCCAGCAAATAAACTTTGAGACCCTTTGCATCATTATGGATGATTAGCAAAATGACAGATTTCATTAACTTGGGATTTTTTTAAATTCACGCCTAGCAAGGGCTAAGGATGTTTTTAAAAAGCCTTCAAGTTGATGAAAGATGGTGTTTTACCCCTCAAGGGCTATACAGAAGAGCGATGTTACTTATTGACCAAAATTAGAGGCCAAAAACATATCCTGAAATTGTTTTTGACAATCAGTTTTCCAAATTATTTGAGAATTTAATAACGCTAAAAATAATTGATCACTATTCCCATTACCAAAATAATGTTTCTGTGTTGTTGTGCTGGATTGATAAGATAAGGCTTTTTGAATGGCACTCAAGATATTGTGTGTTTCGTAATCAGCATGAAAAATAGAGGCTAAACTCGCTCTATTATGTTGCCGAGAGCCAATATCTACCGTTGGCACATCGTAATAATGTGCCTCTCTAATCCCGGCACTAGAATTGCCAATAATAAATTCACTCTGTTTTAAAAGTCTTAAAAAATATTCAAACCTTAACGAGGGGAAAATTTTAAATCTAGGGTTGTTTTCTAATGCTTGATATGCGTTTAATATTTCGAAACTACCCAAATCATTATTCGGAAAAATAACAATATAATTTTTATCGCTATCGGTTAACGCTGCAATAAATTTTTTTATATATTCTTTTATGTGTTCATATTCTGTGGTGATTGGGTGAAATATTACAATGCCGTACTCATCAAACTTAATTTGATAATAGTGTTTAACGGTTGAGATTGAAGGCAATAATTTTGGATTCATTAAATCTAAATCGGGCGATCCTAAAATATGAATTGAGCTATTTAACTCTCCTAATTGTAATAATCTGTTTTTAGCCTCTTTGTTAGCCACTAAATGAATATGTGACATCTTGCTCACAGAATGTCTAATCAATTCATCTATTGTGCCTGAAATTTCACCACCCTCAATATGAGCCACTAGCGTATTATTCAAACTACCGACAATCGCACAAGCCAAGGACTCCACTCTATCGCCATGTACAACGACTAAATCAGGCTGATATTGATGAACATATTCAGAAAACCCATGGATAGTTTTTGCCAATATTCTATCCATATAAATGTTGTCATCTTCGCTGTGGTTAACAAATTGATGGATATTTTTGATTTTTGATTTGTGGATCTCACCAATAGTATTGCCATATCGCTCATCCAAATGCATCCCTGTTACAAAAACATCTGTTTGATATTTTGATGACTTTTGCGTGATTTTAATTAAAGATTTTAATTTACTAAAATCTGCTCTAGTGCCAGTAATAAAAACTATTTTCTTCATTTTATTGCTTCAACATAAATGGAATTTTTCGGACGAGTGTTGTCAAATTCATCCGTTCTCATTTCATCAAATTCAGATGCTTTATATTTTGATAATTTTATATTTCTAAAGCCACTTTGTTTAAGAAGTCTAAATAGTTTTTCCTGATTAAACCAGTTCATGTGTTGTCCAAAATGCCTATCTAAAGCCCTATAATCAATATCATTGGTATATTTATCCAAAAGAACATTTTTAGACAATTCCTTAAAGTCTTTTTCTATCTTTGGATAATCGCTCATATTCACAGAACTAAAATAACGACAAAATTTTGATAAAAGTGTCGTATGTGTTAGGCTGTTGCATGTATTTTTGATAAAAAAATCAACATCATTGTTCGTATATGCATCATAAGCCAGATCAATATCTGGCACTACCACTCTCACCCCCCCCCGGTTTCAAAATTCTATAACTTTCATTTAAAATATGCACCACATTATCATCATGCAAATGCTCAAAAGTATGGCTAGAATAAATTAAATCTACAGTGTTATCAGCAATAGGAAATGCTAGATTGTCAAATAAATTAATATTAAAATCAATCAACTTTGCATTGTGTTTATATTTTGAATCTGAATACTCTAAAATTCGCCAATTTTTTTTGAGAAACATTACACCCGCACCTATGTTTAGATAGAATATATGATTAGAGTTGTTCCTGATGTGTCGTCTCATAAACTCTATTAATCTTTTTACAATTGACAACAGCCTCCCTGTATTATCATTCAGAAAATTTTTCCTCATTTTCCTCATTATCGCCCTTCTCATTGAATCATCTCCCAGTTAATATGCTCATCATTATTTATATCTTGATTCGCTTTTTTGCCCAATAAATCATTAAAAAATTCTGCTCTAATTTCCCCTGTTCCTGGGCGTTTAACCCAAATATTTTTTTTGGTTAATAGCTCACCTTTGCCAATTGGTTTAATAGATACAACGGTAGCAAAGGCGAAGTCAATGGTTATTTGCTCTTCTTTAGCGGCTTCTTTTTTACCACCTCGCATTTTAGCGATTTCTAAACTGCCCTTAAGTAACTTAGATAATGCGGTTGGATCCATAGAATTAACAATATCTGGCCCTTTTCTATTCATAGAATCTGTGAAATGTCTTTCCAAAATACTAGCCCCTAGCGCAACAGCGCCCAAACAAGCAAGATTAGAAGTTGTGTGGTCTGATAATCCAATAACCGCTTTTGGAAATTCTTTTTGCAGTTCTTGCATCGCCCCTAAACGCACCAAATGTGGTGGCGTTGGGTATAAATTAGTGGTATGCAATAGTGCATAATTTATATTATATTTTTCTAAAATAATAACGGTTTTTTTAATGGATGCAATGTCATTCATTCCTGTGCTAACAATCATCGGCTTGCCAAAACCAGCAATATGTTCAATTAAAGGGTAATTATTGCACTCGCCAGAACCAATTTTATAAGCACCAACCCCCATTTTTTCTAATCGATCAGCAGCAGCACGTGAAAAAGGCGTTGAAATAAATAACATGCCTTTTTTTTCTACATACTCTTTTAATGCTCTCTCATCTTTTTCATTTAAAGCACAACGAGCCATAATGTCATAAATAGAAACATCTGCATTACCAGGTATGATTTTTTTAGCCGCCTGACTCATCTCATCTGCAACAATATGGGTTTGATGTTTAATGACTTCAGAACCAGCATTACAAGCCGCATCAACCATTGCAAAAGCAGTCTTTAAACTTCCTTCATGGTTGATACCGATTTCTACTATGACTAAAGGAGGATGGTTTAACCCTATTTTTCTATTTTCTATTACTATTTCATTTTCCATCTATTTTATCCATAGAACTTTCTACACTTGCGAGGCTAACATCATTCACCTTGCCTAAATTCATGCCCATCTATTTTGACAGGTATCTTGAGTAGTTTGGATATTTTTCAAGTGCTTTGGTGTTTGCACAGTTAGCGGGTGACAATGATGGATTTTTCTATCATTTCTGTTTTGCTAATTGGGGTATTAAAAAGCCCCCGAGTCCCTTTAATTAAAAAGAGCTGTTAAATAAAATTAACATTTTGGGGGCGGTCATCTTAAAAGATGTAGCCTACGAAAAATACATTTCATTGGTATGAAAAGCAAAATCTAAGCGATAGTCGGTTACAATCAAATTAAATTATAACTTGAAAAAATAGTGGCATTGTATTTTTTTCAAAAAAAAATGCCAAGCAATAATGCCTGACATTTTTAAATGAGTTTGCATTTTTATTTCTTTGACTATCGCTTATGCAAATCACAACAACTATAAGAGTATAGTAGAATTAAAAATTATTCACTGTATTTATATAGTAAGTTTGAATTATACATAAAATAATATCTTATAGTTGAAAATGTTTTTAAAATTTAGTATAATCAAAAACATGAATTTTGAAAGCTTAAAAGATTTGTTACAATTTATTGTAGGCAATCGAGAACTAAAATATTGGGGCAGGGCTATTTTATTTACAATATTTATGTATGTGTTGACACAATTTAATTAGTTTAGCATAAGGAGAGGATATGAAAAAAGTATTGGGTTTAGATTTAGGCAGCAATTCCATCGGCTGGGCATTGATGGGTGAAACAAATGGCGAGGTGAACCAAATTATAGATTTGGGTTCGCGCATTTTTAATAAGGCGGTGGAAGAAAAAATACCCACGCCTAAAAACCAAAAACGTCGAGATATGAGGTTGGGGCGTAGGGTTTTACAACGCCGAGCAAGACGTAAGCAAAAAATGATACATTATTTAATCTCACTTGATTTGCTCCCCCAAGAATTAAGCAATAATTTTGGTAAAGAAAAATTGCTTAATGAACTGGGCAATCCTTATGAATTACGCACTATAGGTTTAGATGAGCAATTAGCACCGTTTGAATTTGGCAGGGTGCTTTTGCATTTTGTAGCAAGACGAGGGTTTTTATCTAGCAAAAAACAAATAGCAGGTGATTTAGTTGATGACCCCGATACACAAACTTATTTATCAACACTTGATAGCAAACAAACCAAAGATGAAGAAGGGCAATTTAAAGCAGATATTGCCGAGGTGTATCAAGCAATACAAGACAGTAATACTCGTACTTTGGGTGAGTTTCTGTATAAGAAAAACATAGGTGAAGTTAAACGCAATCGCTCTCATGATGGCGGACATTTGCGCACTGACAGGGCAATGTATAAAGATGAACTTGCATTAATTTGGCAAACTCAGCAACAATATTTTAATTTACCTGATGAGTTTATTGATGAAGTTGAAAAAATAATTTTTTACCAGCGCCCTTTAAAACTTAAAAAAGACAGAGTAGGTAAATGTTCATTAGAGCCAAAACACTATCGTGCTAATACGGCAAGGCTGGAAGTGCAAAAATTTAGATACCTACAAGATGTGAATAACTTGGAATATTTTGAGCGCCACAGTGAGCAATGGCTTAAATTAAGTGATGAGCAAAAAGACAAATTAAAACTCTATTTCGAGCATCATCCTAAAATTACAATAACTACATTAAAGAAAGAATTGGGCTTGGATAAACCTACCAAAATAAATTTAGAGGCAAAAAATTTAAAAGGCAATATTACCGCTTGTGAAATTCGTGATGTGATTGGCGATAGTTGGGATGAATATTCAAACAAAGAACAAATCCAATTATTTGAAGATTTATTGACCATTAAGAAAAAATCAGCACTCAAGGCTCGCTTGATCACTCATTGGGACTTTGACAAACAAACTGCTGTTAAGTTGTGTTTAATTGAGTTTGAGCCTTCACATTCCAACCATTCTTTAAAAGCAATTAAATGTTTATTGCCTCATTTAGAAAAAGGACTAACTTACGATAAAGCAAGGGTTGAATGCGGTTATGGCTATGAAAGTGTAAGAAGTGAAGCGCAAGATAAACTGCCTATGCCGTCAGAAACCTCTAACCCAATTGTAAACAAAGGCATGCACGAACTACGCCGTGTGGTTAATGCCGTTATTAAACAATATGGCAAGCCTGACATTGTGCGTATTGAAATGGCACGTGATTTAGAAATGAATACTCAAAGATATAAAGACAATGAAGCGCAACAAAAGAAAAACCAAAAATCCAATGAAGAGGCAGAAGCAGAATTTTTGAAATACAACCCTATGCGTAATTATGCCAATAAAGAACAAAAACTAATATATAGATTATGGCAAGAACAAGAGCAATGCTGTGCTTATAGTGGTCAATCTATTGGTATTACAGAATTATGGACAACCAGTGTAGAGATTGATCATATTGTCCCAAAAAGTTTGTGTCTTGATGATTCTTATATTAACAAAGTCGTATGCCTAACGTTAGAGAATAGGGTTAAAGAACGGAAAACTCCTATTGAGGCGTGGGGCAATGATGAAGAAAAATGGAATCAAATTACACAACGAATTGAACGCTTTTATCCTGATAGACCATGGAAAAAATACCGTAAAAATGCTACCCATCCCAAGAAAAAACAGTTTTCTATGTGCCAAGAAGATATATCTAAGAAATACGGAATGGCATCATCTCAACTTAACGATACACGCTACATCTCGCGTCTTGCACAAAATTATATGCGTGAATTAGGCTGTGATGTATCAGTTACCAAAGGCTCAATCGTGGCAGAAGTGCGAAGTCAATGGGGTTTAAATAGTGTTATTGGGCAAACAAATAAAAAAGAACGCACTGACCACCGTCATCACACTGTTGATGCTATTGTTATTGCCCATATTAATAGAGGGCTTCATAACAGAATGACACAGAAAATTCAACATAGCGAAACAACAGGTGAAAAATTTAGATTACCACAGCCTAGCGAAAACTTTAGAACAGAGGTTAAAGAAAAATTAAAGCATATGATCGTATCACACACACCACAACGA
The DNA here is from genome assembly GCA_030599095.1 of Candidatus Ruthturnera sp. Lineage (GTDB taxonomy): Bacteria > Pseudomonadota > Gammaproteobacteria > PS1 > Pseudothioglobaceae > Ruthia. The sequence continues at coordinate 4,030 of JAUVOQ010000003.1, read as the reverse complement.
AAATTATCAGGTGGCTTGCATGAAGAAACGGGTGCTGGGTATGTTGCCAAGCATGGCGGCTTGGTTTATCGTAAAACACTCAATCCAGAATTTACCATTAAAAATGCCATGAGTATTGTTGATGAGCAAGTTCAAAATATTGTTTTGGAGCATGTTTCTAACTATAAAAATACAAAAGAGGCATTTAATAAGGAAAACTTACAAATTTTGAAACTGGGTAAAAATCTTATTAAGCGGGTAAGAGTTTTGCAATCTAAAACCACAGAGGAAAAATTAAAACAAAATAAATTCGGCGTTAAAGACAAATCAGGTAAAGTTTTTAAGTATATGTCGTATGGTAACAACCATCATGTTGAAATTATTCAAAACACTAAAACTGGAAAAATTAAAGGTGAGTTTGTAACCATGATGGAGGCATCACACAGAGCAAAAGGTATCAATATACCAAAACAGCCAATTATTAAAACCGATTTTGATGATTGGCAATTTTTAATGGCCTTGCATATTAATGACACAGTTAGTATTGAGAAGGACGACGGTGAAAGGGTGTTTTATAGAGTGCAGAAGCTAGAAATGGGAAATAAAAATATTGTTTTAAGGCTTAATATAGCATCTACTTTATCAAATAAAGATGAGGAATTAAATATTGGCATCAATACTAAAAACTTTGATAAATACAAAATAAGCAAACACAAAGTTAATGCCATCGGCGGATTAATTGATGATTAAACGCATTGTTGAGGTGTCAAACCCTAGTTATTTGCACCTCAAAAACAAGCAACTACTGATTGAACAAGAACGTGAAGTGGTGGCACAGATTCCAATAGAGGATATTGGGGTTTTGGTATTAGAACATAGTGCCATTAACATCACCCAGCCTTTGATTATTGAATGCCAAAAGAACAACACAACGATTATTTTTTGTGATGAAAAACACCTGCCATATTCCACAATTTTGCCAATTTCTGAGGGTAATAACCTACATCAAAAAATCCTCAAACAACAAATTAATATCACCGAGCCTGTACGCAAGAATTTGTGGAAACAAGTTATACAACAAAAAATCACAAATCAAGCCAACACACTTAAACAGTTTGACAAGCCTTTTATGCGTTTGGAAAAATTAACAAACGAAGTTAAATCGGGTGATAGTACAAATTGTGAGGGTTTGGCAGCTCAATATTATTGGAAAGCATTGTTTGGTAAAGATTTTGTGCGCGACCAAAATGCAGATGGTGTAAATTCTATCCTAAATTACGGCTATTCAATTATTCGAGCAATGATTGCCAGAAGTATTGTAGCAAGTGGTTTACACCCTGCTATTGGTTTGTTTCATCACAATCAATATAATGGCTTATGTTTGGCAGATGACTTGATGGAGCCGTTTCGTCCTTGGGTGGATAGTATTGCTTATCAACTATACCAAGAAAATACAAATATTGACATTACCAAAGAAACTAAAATTCCTTTTTTAAACTTAATGAGCGAAAACATTACATTCAAAAACAAACGAATGCCTTTAATGGTGTCTGTGCATTATTTGATGGCAGATTTAAAGCGAAATTTTGCCAGAGAAAGTAAAAAAATAGCCTATCCGAAAAAATAATGTTCGGAGGTTTGCGAACTATGTGGACAATAGTTTTATTTGACCTGCCAACAGACAGTATTGAAATGAAAAGAGATTACCGTTATTTTCGTAAGTTCTTGCTTGAAAATGGTTTTACCATGATGCAATATTCAGTCTATATGCGCCACTCCAGCAGTGAAGAAAATGCACAGGTGCATATTAACCGAGTTAAGATTCATCTACCAGCAGATGGCGAAGTACGAATTATCAAAATAACGGATAAACAATTTGGACGGATTGAGGTTTTTTATGGGAAAAAACGTCAATCCATCGAAAAAGCCCCAGAACAATTATCATTTTTTTGACTAGAAAAAATGATAAAAGTCTAGTATTAAAGCGTTTTAGGCGAGGTGATTGTAACCGACTATCACCTAAACGCAAATCACAACACGACCCATAACCCAGTTTAACAATAGATAATTGTAACCGACTATCACCTAAACGCAAATCACAACACAAACATTGCCATTAACTCGTATTGCTTTATTGTAACCGACTATCACCTAAACGCAAATCACAACCTGTAAAGAACGACTTAGGCATTGAGATAATTGTAACCGACTATCACCTAAACGCAAATCACAACCATTTGGTACTCTAAAACTTCGCATTTGGATTGTAACCGACTATCACCTAAACGCAAATCACAACCCCAAGTTGCCAGTGTACTAGTAATCGCTAATTGTAACCGACTATCACCTAAACGCAAATCACAACCAGCGTGCTTACCCAACTCCAACAAATCGATTGTAACCGACTATCACCTAAACGCAAATCACAACCTTATAAAGACGGACGTATGGTTAAGACCAATTGTAACCGACTATCACCTAAACGCAAATCACAACAGGCGATCAACCACATCAAGCCGTTGGTCATTGTAACCGACTATCACCTAAACGCAAATCACAACAGGGCTGGATGGATAAAGACATCTACCCAGATTGTAACCGACTATCACCTAAACGCAAATCACAACGCTAACACAGTTAAAACTAGCGATATTGCTATTGTAACCGACTATCACCTAAACGCAAATCACAACATAAGAGTGGGTGATATTCTTGAATATCACATTGTAACCGACTATCACCTAAACGCAAATCACAACGCTAACTAGGGTATACTTATCTATAACGGTATTGTAACCGACTATCACCTAAACGCAAATCACAACAGCAAGTCAGTCTCTTTGCTGATTTCAATAATTGTAACCGACTATCACCTAAACGCAAATCACAACCCAAAGCCACCAGTATTGGACGGCATCACATTGTAACCGACTATCACCTAAACGCAAATCACAACCTTGCAGTGCTGTTTGGGCTATGGTTTCAAATTGTAACCGACTATCACCTAAACGCAAATCACAACTAAGCCTTGGCATCACTGAACAAGGACTCCATTGTAACCGACTATCACCTAAACGCAAATCACAACCACGGATCGGGTCTATTCCCCCGACCATTATTGTAACCGACTATCACCTAAACGCAAATCACAACAGGTATTATGATCACTAAGAACGACCAACAATTGTAACCGACTATCACCTAAACGCAAATCACAACCCGATCACCCAGTCCTTGCTCAATCGATGGATTGTAACCGACTATCACCTAAACGCAAATCACAACTCCAACCCTCTTCAGTAGGGCAAGATTAAAATTGTAACCGACTATCACCTAAACGCAAATCACAACATTGCCCCTCGCCATGTCATCGCTACAGTAATTGTAACCGACTATCACCTAAACGCAAATCACAACATAATTATACGCTTAAAATTAATACATTGAATTGTAACCGACTATCACCTAAACGCAAATCACAACGCAAAGGTGGATGTGTATCGCCACTATCTAATTGTAACCGACTATCACCTAAACGCAAATCACAACCGTGATGATTGTTTAGAGAATTTTGCCAATATTGTAACCGACTATCACCTAAACGCAAATCACAACATATTGTCAGGTGCTACTGCTTTTCCTTCTATTGTAACCGACTATCACCTAAACGCAAATCACAACGGTTGCAAGACTTTTAGAGACTTAACAAGTATTGTAACCGACTATCACCTAAACGCAAATCACAACTGACAACCAAGATACGGGATACCATTTTCCATTGTAACCGACTATCACCTAAACGCAAATCACAACAAGACGATAAGAAACCGCTAGCTACAAAAAATTGTAACCGACTATCACCTAAAACAATCATCAAAATCTAAAAATCCAGTTTTATTTTTAGACAAACTAAAAAATCCAGTAAAAATCAACTTTGATTCAAAAAAATAGCCAATATCATCGCTTTTTATTGTTGTGTTGTGTCTTTTTGTCAAAAAAAAACAAAAATCCCTAAGTTGTTATTAAATCTTTGTCAACATTCGCCGCTCTG
>JAUVOQ010000069.1 GCA_030599095.1 Candidatus Ruthturnera sp. | reverse complement strand
TAGGGCAGTCTCAATGCCTTCAGCGACATGCTCGACTTTGCTGTTGTTTTTAGTGGGGTTATTCACTTGGGCTAAAAAAGGTCGTTGATACGCATCTGCACGGGTGTGATAAGTGACTTGCTTGGGCGCGTCTATGGTTGCCTTGTTGCCTTTGTCATCTAAATAAACTTTATGTAGGAATGCAATCTTATTGTCTTCATTACGAACAACACTGACCATGGCGGGTAAGTTGGTGGTTTTGTTGTAATAAAGATTAGGGATAGAACGAATGTCGTTATTTAACATCGGTATTGTTTTTTCAAGACCTCGAGACTTTAGATATTCATCTCTAAATTTGTTGTTGATGGGTTGCTTTAAAATACTAGAAATGAGTTTGCGGCTGAAATCAAGTTTGTGTAAATCTTGATTTTTCTGTTTGTTTCTGGCCAGTTCAATGTCTGTGCGTGTTTGAATAATATCAATGGTTTTACCGTCTAGGAATTTGTGTATTTGGCTGGCGACTTCTTTGGTCGTGCTTGCGTTTAAAAACGCAATCATGCCCACACCACTCATCGCCCCTTGAGAGTTACAAAACCCTAGTCCACCTTTAGCCTCAAAATCTTTATCAAACCTAAAGCCGTCTTTTTTGCTACTGGCATTAAACGGACTGGGTGCTCTACTTTTGCCAGGGTTGATGAGGGCAAGGTGTAGGTTTGTATCGGCTACAAACTCATTGAATATCTTGTGCCAATTGCCAAAGGTTTTTTCTTTAAAGGTTAGATTATTAGACATGGGTACACCTGCCTAATACTGCTTTTGCAGTTAGGCTTGTCAATTGGTTGCACCCAGTTGGCAAGTCGTCTTTATTTATAGCGTTGCTACTTTCCCTACCTTGCTTTAAGGTATTATTTTTATCAGCTGTTAAGCTGAGTTTGGTATATGACATATACACACTCCTTCAAAGTTTTTCAGTTAGACTTGTCAATTGGCTGCCACCAGTTGATAAGTCGTTTTAATTTATAGCGTTGTTATAGCATTATTGCTTTAATTAACACCCTCTTAGTTTATTAGTCTTGCAATGGTTTCATAATCGGTAATTTCAACCCCTAAAGGGTTTTGGATTAAATCGTCAATTCTTAGTTTTTGTTTGTTAAATCGATAGCCGATGACGGCTTTCCATTTTCTGACAATGACTTGACCTTGTTCTGAGGTGTCTTTGGTTGAAAATTCTACTTCGTGAATTTGTTTACTCCAGTCATTGTTAAAGGGGTTGTCCAGTTCAATGGTAATAAGGCGTGTCCCTGTGTCTCCTAATTGTTGGTCGACTTTTTTATACCGCTCTTTGAATTTGTTATAAGTCGCCACGTTTGACTCTTGATGAACCAGACGTGTTCTTTGCCTTTGAGTCTTGCGGTCAATGGTTTCTCTGCTAGAGACATATTGTCGCATTAGAAACTTAATTAGTGCAGGTGTGCGCTTAACCAAGCCATTGGCATCATCAATCTGTTTAAAGCTTTGTCCGCTAGAACTAAATTCATAGAGTTTGTACTTGACTTCTTTTAAAGGAAACAACGAGCCAATAACGACTGCCAATACGGTGCTTAATATCATCAGCCCAATCACTACTTTTTTGAGTAGCTCATTGACGGCAATGGCTTGGCGATAAGAAGCCAGTGGGATTAGGTTTTCCATTGTGCTATCCTAACGCTCTGCTATCAAAGACAAACTGATTGCAAGCACATGGGCTTGGTTTTAGCTTGTTGTCGGGTTTTTTGTGATAGCCGTCTGCGCAGCCGCCTAGGGTTAATGCCAGTGTGGTTAATATTAATAGTGTTTTGATTGGTTTGATTGGTTTTTTCATGTTTTCATTTCCTGTCTTGATTGTTAAATTATTTTGTGCCACCAGCTCTAAGCCTTTCCCATGCGGCGTTGGCTAGTCTGCCAGTTTGATGACTTTTTGTGTTTTGATTGCCAAACATGCCTGAACCAGTGCTGCCAGAGATGGCGTTGGTTAGGTTTTTGCCACCACCCAGTGGTGTTTTTGATAAGCCCCAAGCGGCAGCACCTACTGATGCGGCTGTGCCAACAATAGAGCCTGCACCACTTGCCATGCCGCCACTGATGGCTGATGCAAACTCTGGTGCTTTCCAGTGTAGGCCAACGCTAAAGATACCAACCAAGAAAACGAAACCAACATCTCTGATAAAGATACTATCAGATGGTGCTAGTCCTTCAATTGCATCCGCTGCTTCACCAATAAAAACAATAGTAACGCTCATAACAGCAGCGGTAAATATAGGGATTAAAAAATAATTCATGGTGGCTTTTAACCAGGCAAAGAAGATACCTTTATTGAATATACCAATAGCCATAAAGATAGGCGCAAAACCGAGCAACAACATAAAGCCAAAAAAGCCGACAATAATCAAAATGGTAAAGATGGCATAAAGTGCGGCGAACAAGCCAATGATTAAATAAACAACCAGTAGTTTGAATATATGAAAACTATACCAAGCACCTTTTTCTTCTAACAAACTATCATAGCGTTCAATGGATGCAAACAAAGCATCAAAATGTTGATCAACGCCAAAAATCGTCTCTACCAAGTCCGTGTCATGGGAATCAAATAAAACCCTCATGGTGCCAATCAATAAATCTAATAAGGGGGTAAAAACCCAAAAATTAAAGGTGTCCCATTCCAAAAATGCCAGCACCACAACAAAGGCAATTAAAGCTTGCAATATCTTAATCCCATATTCTTGATACTTGCCAAAGTAAGAAAGCAGAGCAAAAATTGTAATCATCAGTACCATGGCGTGTTCTAAATAAGGCCTTAATTTGTCTGCAAAAACTTGAAACTTGCCTTGTTGATCATGACTGCCAAATACCCATTTTTTTAAACCACCGTAAAAAGTTTTAAACACATACTTACCAATAGAGACTTTGATAAAAGACTCTCTTTCCATTAATTCTTCTTGTTCGGCGTTGTATGCGTTTAATTTGCCAGAGGCGTACTCTGTTGCTTCTTGACTGGTGTTGCCATTTTTACTGAGTTGATCTAGTTGGTCGCTGTAGTCTTGTTGCTCGTTCTTAGCTTGAATACAAGGCGCTGATTTTTCTTTTTCTTCATCTAAGCCAATATTTAAGCTTACAGAAGAACCCCAACCTCTGCCGCAAGCCTCGTCTACCTTTTCCGTTAGAACTTGTTGGTATTGCCACCAAGCTGATTGATTTAAACCGTCCTCTGCCAATGCACCCAATGCACTGGCAGAAAAACCATTTAGAAAAGTCATTAAAAGGAAAATTTGAATATTGGTTTTCATTGTTTAATTGTTAAAGTCTGCGTCAAGAATGGATTGTATATCTCCACGGGAATCTTGTTTTTTTTTCCATGCAGTGTAAGGACAGTCTTTACCGTAAAATTTTCCATATAAGTTATTGGTTCTGCATTTATCCTGCCATTTAGCAAAACTGTATCCCTTCTTTTGCTCTGCCAATTCTGCCTGCGCTTTCTCATGAGCCTCTTTTGAATAATTGATGTATTGACTCGCCATGTTCGCTTGTCCCAGTATTGAGAAAATCTTAAGCATTTCATTATTGGTTGCCAGTAGTTCTAACAAGATTGCATTGGTTAAGTCTTGTGACATTTTGATGGTTGTGGTGTTATTGGCTTTGTCGCTGAGGTCTTTAATTCTATCAAGTCTAGCGCCAACACTGATTAAAGCCTGTTCAGTTTTAACCAGTCCTTTTTTACGTAAGCGTTGCTGTTCAAACGTTCTTAGTTCTTGTATTTTTGATGAGCCAATTAGATACCTATCATCATTGGGGTCAATAAAAATACCGTCAATATTGGCGTTAATGATGCCTTTTAAATCATCACTGTAGTCGCTGTACTTGTTGTTCTTTAAATGATGTCTAGATTTGCTAGACAAGCCTGATGCGTATTGGTCAAAGTTTCTAATCTCAACACCCAGTGTTCTTTTTAAAGTCTCAGCCAAGTTAAACTCTTGATGTAAATCTCGCATATAGCCATCAAAGGATGTGTTGAGCGTTTTTGCTTGATTGACTGCGTTTTTCATCTCGGTTAATTCTTTGGCGGCCGACTGCAGTTGTTCTACATAATAACCATAGGATGATGGATCACTAAC
>JAUVOQ010000118.1 GCA_030599095.1 Candidatus Ruthturnera sp. | reverse complement strand
GGTGGTAGACCCCCTTTTGACAAGTTGATGATGTTCAAGATACTCATTTTGCAACGTTACTACAACCTATCGGACGCACAATGTGAGTTTCAAATCAAAGACCGCCTATCCTTTATGGACTTCTTAGGCATTAATCTTCACGACAAAGTCCCAGATGAGAACACGATTTGGCACTTTAAAGAACAACTCAAAGATAAAAACCTAAGCCAAACCCTGTTTGATCTGTTTACAGACAAACTCGGTGAACAGGGTGTTATTGCTAAGACAGGCTCTATGGTTGATGCCTCGTTTGTTGATGTGCCAAGGCAACGCAATAGCAAAGATGATAATGACACCATCAAAGCTGGCAGCGTGCCGATTGAGTTTGGCAAGCATAAAAAGAAATTATCTCAAAAAGACATTGATGCTCGTTGGGCTAAGAAAAGCCAAGAAACCCATTTTGGTTATAAGAACCATGTCAATGTTGATCAGCACAGCAAACTGATTAATAAATACTGCGTTAGTTCTGCCAGTCAACATGATTCACAATTACTTGAGGATTTGGTGGATAAAGACGATGTGCAGCTTTACGCTGACAGTGCTTATCGTTCAAAAGAGATTGAAAACTATTTAAAATCAATCAAATGCAAATCACACTACATGAAAAAGGCGCAAGCCGTAAGCCGCTTAGCGACCAACAAAAAGACAGCAACATTACAAAATCCAAAACTAGGGCTAGAGTAGAGCATGTGTTTGGCTTTATGACTAATTCTATGAATGATGCACTACATATGCGTCAAATTGGACAGCAGAGAATCAGTGCTTGTATTGGGTTATTGAACCTGACTTATAACCTGTTTAGGTATGAACAGATTGTTAGGTTGAAAATAGCTTGAAATACTTAAAAAGGCAAGTAACGTAGTAAAAAGATGGAAAATGAGTTTAAAAATATGGCACTAAATTGACTTGAATATTTTTAGAAAATTGGATGAGTTTTTGTTGTTGTTATAATGGAGTTTTTAGAGGTTCCC
>JAUVOQ010000006.1 GCA_030599095.1 Candidatus Ruthturnera sp. | reverse complement strand
TTGGGCCGTTGCCGACGATTAAAATTGATTGATTGTTTTGCATATTTTTTCACATGACTTTAAATCTTTTTCTGTATCTATATCCAAACTTGTAACACTGTCCATCATATAAGAAATGGTTTTATCAGTAAGAAAACGCTTGTCTTTCATAAATTCATCTGTTTTAATAATATAAATCGCACCATTGCTTAAATATATATTTGGTAACACCTGTCTTCTCATAAAAGAATACTGGTTATTTGCTATGCCTTTTATATAGCCTTCATTATCCTCTTTAAAGGCTTTCAAAAATTTATTATCCGTTTCACAGACGCTTATCAATGCTGTTGCGTTATTTTCAAGCAGTTTTTTAATGGCTTTATCTATATCTTGTGTGCTTCTGAGGGGAGAGGTTGGTTGTAGCAAAACGACATAATCAAAATTATCTGGTCCTAATTCGCCTAAAACATGAATAACAACGCTTTCGGAAGAGGCAGTATCTGTTGCAATTTCATCAGGCCGCCTAATAATATCCGCACCATATTTTTTGGCAATATTCAAAATGTTATTATTATCTGAACTAACAACAGTTTGAGAAATATATTTGGATTTTAAACTTGCTTTAATGCTCCAAGCGATTAAAGGCTTTCCCCCTAAATCCAAAATGTTTTTTCTGGGCAATCCTTTAGAGCCACCACGAGCGGGAATAATTGCTAATATTTTCATTTATTTTGTGTTTGGATTATGCGGTAATCTTGTTAAATCTTTTGCCATATACTTTAGCCATAAAAATCCAAACAGACCTGCCAATAACGAAGCTGAAAGAATGCCAATCTTGGCTTGAAATATTAATTCAGGCGTATTTAAAAATGCTAAATCTGCAACAAATATAGACATGGTAAAACCAATACCACCTAAAAATGCTACGCCAAAAATTTGACTCATACTGCTTTGATATGGCAATTTGGCAATTTTTAATTTAATTGCCAACCAAGCAATACCAAAAATACCCAATACTTTGCCTAGAATAAGTCCCAAAATAATGCCAATTGATACTGGCTCAATAATGCTACTACTAATATGATTAAAATCTATTGCTATGCCTGCATTGGCAAGTGCAAACAAAGGAATAACAATTAAAGCAACTGGCAGATGTAAGACCTGCTCCAGCCTAGAGGCAGGAGAACCAACTGCATCAATTCTATCTTGCAGGTTGATTAGGATTGCTTTTTGATCTTCGTGTAGCATATGATTTTCACATGTAGGATATTGATTATATTTATCTAATAATTTCTTAGCATCTTTGACAAAACTGAAAGGCGCTTGCTTTGGCTTTGAAGGTATTGCCATGGCTGAAATAATACCTGCAATTGTAGCATGAACACCAGATTCAAGCATAAAAAACCACATAAATACACCAACAACAAAATAAGGCAGAATCATGTGAATGCCAAAACGATTAAACACAACCAAAATTAAGAATGCTACAATGGATAATGCAAGTGGCACTAATTGGATTTGATCGGTATAAAATATTGCAATGACCAAAACTGCACCTAAGTCATCAACAATGGCAAGTGCTACTAAAAAAGTTACTAAAGCAGTGGGTACTCTTTTTCCTAATAGGATAAGTGCACTAATTGCAAAGGCGATATCTGTTGCCATTGGTATGCCCCAACCACTGACACCTGGTCCATCAATGTTCACACTAAGATATATTAATGCAGGGAATACCATGCCACCAATGGCTGCCAAAATAGGCAAAATAGCAACTTTAATATCGGAAAGTTCTCCGACTAAAATTTCTCTTTTTATCTCTAAACCAATAAGAAAGAAAAACACAGTCATTAACCCATCATTAATCCAATAATGGATGCTATGCGATAATTGCCATGAGCCGACATTAAGATCTATTTTTGTGTGAAAGAAATACTCATAATTTTCTGCTAATGGCGTATTAGCAAGCATCAAGGCAAATACAGTCATTAACATCAAAACCTTTCCAGTTGTGGTTTGAGCGTGTATAAAATGCTCAAATGGTGTTGATATTTTGTTAAAAGTTTTTTCCCATGGGGCGTAGAATTTCATTTCTTTGTTTCATTCTTTTCGATACCTCGCTTGAGGCGCACAAGTTATACAAAAAGATTATCACTCCTAAAATTATTTTTAGGCAGGCACAAATACCATTTGCCTATTATCAAGATTAACAGAGGCGACTTGGATTTTGATGGTATCGCCTAATTGGTAGACTTTGCCAGTGCGTTCGCCTTTGAGTTGGTGGTGAATGTCATCAAAAATATAATAATCATCTTTCATATCGCGCATGGCAATCATGCCTTCAACAAATACGTCGGTGAGTTCAATAAAAATACCAAAGCCTGCAACACCAGAAATAACACCGTTAAAGGTGTCGCCTACTTTATCACGCATGTATTCGCATTTTAACCATTGCTCAACATCGCGTGAGGCATCGTCTGCTCGGCGCTCAGTCATGGATAAGTGCGCACCAGTTTCAAGCATTTTTTTGCTGGGTTTTCTGTTTTTTTTGTCTAAAACACGTTTAATAGCGCGATGCACCAAAAGATCAGGATAGCGCCTGATGGGCGAGGTAAAGTGGGTGTAATCTTCAAATGCCAAGCCAAAGTGACCTTCGTTAGCAGGGGTGTAAACGGCTTGTTTCATGGTACGTAAAACAATGGTTTTAATAATGTTTTCATCGTCTCTGCCTTTGGCATCTTCAAGCACTTTGGCAAAGTCTTTAGAATCTGGTTGCACACCACCTTTAAGTGTTAAGCCAATGGCGGTTAAAAACTGGCGAGTAACTTCTACTTTTTCTGCCGTGGGCTTGGGATGAATTCGGTATAGGAAATCCTCATCATGATGGTTTAAAAATTTAGCACTTGCTTGATTAGCCATTAACATGCACTCTTCAATCAGTTTGTGGGCATCGTTACGAGAGCGAGCAATAATGTTGTCAATTTTACCGTTATCATTAAATAAAATTTGTGATTCAATACGGTCAAAATCCATCACCCCACGCTTAATTCTAGCGTGTTTAAGGGCTTTGTGTAAATCATATAGTGCGTTTAAATTATTCATCACTGAAGCGTATTTTCGCCTTAAATTAGCGTCATGATGTTCTAAGATTTGGCTGACTTTGGTATAGGTTAATCGTGCGTGTGAGAGCATAATGGCAGGATAAAATTTATAATCCAACAGCTCGCCATGAGTGTCAATATTCATCTCACAAGTCACACATAGGCGCTCAACATCAGGGTTGATTGAGCACAAGCCATTTGACAAAGCTTCAGGTAACATTGGCACAACACGGCGTGGAAAATACACTGAATTACCACGATCTATGGCATCTTTGTCTAAATCTGAACCTTCTTTTACATAATGTGATACATCAGCAATGGCGACAATCAATTTCCAGCCTTTGTTGCTGGCTTGTGCATAAACGGCATCGTCAAAATCACGAGAATCTTTGCCATCAATGGTGACTAACTTCATTTTAGTCATGTCAATTCTGCCTTTTCTATCGCTATCAACTACTGTGCTTGGGAATTTATCGGTTTGTGCGAGTGCTTCGGATGAAAATTCAACTGGAATGCCATTACGATAAAGGGCAGAATCTGTTTCTACGCCTTCATCCATATAGTTGCCTAAAATTTGGACAATCTCACCTACTGCTAGGTTTTCTAGGGTTGGGGACTTGGTGATTTTAACAATCACAATTTGTTCATCAAAATGTTCTTTATTAATCTTTGGAACGCTAATATTGTGCTTAATGCGCTTGTCATCAACCACAACATAAGCCCCTTCTTTTTCAAGATGTAGGCGTCCTACTAGAGTTTCAATGCTTTTGATGACTTTAATGATTTGTGCATCACCGCGCTGATTAAGCAAACGTGCTTTGACTCGATCGCCATGAAAAACCAACTGCATTTGTTTTGATGACAGCCTTAAATCTTTACCGCCTTCATCTAGTGCAATAAAACCAAAACCTTTTGGATTGGCAATCACTGTGCCAGTCATGATGACCCCACTTTTTGCGCTAAATTTGTGGTACACGCCACGCTGGTCACAATTTAACTGTTGATCACGAACCATGGCTTTAAGTCGATGTGTTAGGGTTTTTTTTTGATGATGGTCAATGGTCAACAAATCGCACAATTCATGCAATTTGTGTGATTTTTTTTCAAAAAAACTAAGAATATATTCCCTTGAAGGGATTGGGTTGTCATATTTTTCTGATTCTCTTTTATAATGGGGATCTGACATTTAATTACTTGAATGGATGTTTTAAAATTAGGGTTTGTGTGCGGTCTGGACCAGTGGATAAAATATCAACTGGAAGATTGGCTAATTGCTCAATTTTGCGAATGTAGTTTTGCGCCTCAATGGGCAATGAATCAAACGAATCAGTGCCAATGGTTGAGGCTTTCCAGCCAGACATTTCAATATAGATTGGCTTGGCTTTAGCGTAACCTTCGGCAGAAAATGGGGGGGTGGTTGTTTTAACGCCATCAATCTCATAAGCTGTGCAAATTTTGATTGTTTCCAAGCTGTCCATCACGTCAAGTTTGGTTAGGCAAATGCCTGTCACCGCATTTAAGTTAAATGAGCGTTTGAGCGTTACCATATCTAACCAGCCACAACGACGCTGACGACCTGTGGTTGCACCAAATTCATGGCCAACCGTGCCCAGCACTTTGCCAATTTCATCACCCTTATCAAGGGTAACATCATAAATTAACTCAGTTGGGAATGGACCACCACCCACACGTGTTGTATAGGCTTTAACAATGCCTAATACATAATCAATATCTGTTACGCCAACGCCTGAGCCAGTAACTGCACCACCAGAGGTTGTATTTGAGGAGGTAACAAACGGGTAAGTGCCTTGATCAATGTCTAATAATGCACCTTGTGCACCTTCAAATAGTATATTTTCATCATTAGCAATGTGTTGATGAATTTGCTCTGTTACATCAACAATCATGTGTTTGATTTTCTCTGCTTGAGATAAGGCTTCATCTAACGTGGCTTGATAATCAACAGGGTCTGTATTATAGTAATGAGTCAGAGAAAAATTATGATATTCCATCACCTCTTTAAGTTTTGAAGCAAATAGGGCTGGGTCTAATAAATCACTAATGCGTAAACCACGACGAGCAACCTTATCTTCATAAGCAGGACCAATGCCATTGCCTGTGGTACCAATAGCGGCCTTGCCACGCCTTGCTTCACGGGCGTTATCAAGTGCAATGTGATATGGCAAAATCAAAGGACAGCCTGGGCTAATTTTTAAGCGTTTTGTTGCATCAATATCGGCAGTTTCTAACTCTGCCATTTCTTTTAACAAAGCGGGCATTGACAACACCACGCCATGACCAATTAAACACTCAACATGGTTGCGTAAAATACCTGAAGGAATAAGGTGTAATACAGTTGTTTTGCCGTTAATTACCAAGGTGTGTCCTGCGTTGTGACCGCCTTGAAAGCGTACCACACTCGCTACTTTATCTGTGATTAAATCAACCACTTTGCCTTTGCCTTCATCACCCCATTGGGTGCCAATAATGACTACATTTTTTGACATGCTAATTCCTAACTATTTAGTGTTTTAAAATATATTCGCTTAAGGTCATTTGTTAAAAATGACTTTGAGATAAAAATTTCAAATCAAACGAAAAACCAGTGGCTGCTCTTGATTTGCCAAAAGATTTGCCAATGCCATTATAACGACCACCTTGTGCCAATGCTTTGGCGTAGTTTTTGTTATAAGCTGAAAATACAATACCAGTATGATACTCATGGGCTTGCAATTCGCTAAGGTCAAAAATGGCTTTAATGCCTTTAATATTGAGTTGTTTATCAATAGCAATTAAACCCTCAATGACTGTTTTAGCTTGGTCAAAATGGCTAAATATTGCTAATGCCTCGCTTAAAATATCCGAACCCCCTTCTAGGGTTATCAAATGAGTAAATAAATCAGCATTTTTAAGCACATTATTATTTAAAAATACTGCTAAATCTGGCATTGAGCGACGTGAAAAAATTGCTCGTAATTGTGTAACGACTTGTATTGAAATGTCTTCTTGTGCTATCAGTGCATCAAAAATTGCAACATTACCCAAACTAAGCACAATCGGGCTAATTGATAATAGTTTTAAGCTTTTTAGCATTAACTCAATCACTTCAACATCGGCGCTAATGTCATCTGAACCATACAATTCAGCACCTGCTTGAATGGGAGAGCGTGAGGCGTAAAAATCATCTGCCTTGGTTTTTAGGATTGAATTGATATAGCAATATTTTTCAACTGAATCGCTGCCACGCTTGGCATCAATGCGTGCAATTTGTGGGGTAATGTCGGCATGTACACCTAACATTTTGCCACTGATGGGGTCTAATAATTTAAAGGTTTTCTCATCAACAGCATCGCTGGTCAGCAACAGTGAATTAACATGCTCAACCATAGGCGGAATGACCAAACCAAAACCTTTGTTAGCATACAAATCTAAAAGCTGACGGCGCAGAGACTCAAAAACCAACGCTTGATTATTAGTGAGTTCGTCTATGCCTTCAGGTAGTTGCCATACCCCCATTTTAATTACTTAATTTGTGGGTTAAAGTGACGGAAAAATTCCGTATTTGGATTGAGCACTAAAATATCGTTTTGATTGGAAAATGACTTTTTATACGATTCTAGTGCACGATAAAAAGCGTAAAAATCTGTATTTTCATTATAGGCTTGTGCATAATTATTTGCACTAACCGCATCGCCTTCACCTCGAATTTTCTCAGAATCTCGATAAGCATTTGCCAAAATAATGGTACGCTCTTTATCAGACGCTGCTCTGATGATTTCAGCCTCTTCTGCACCTTTAGATCTAAATTCTTTAGCCACTCGTTGGCGTTCTGCTTGCATGCGACGATAAACCGAATTAGACACCTCTTGTGACAAATCAATTCGCTTAATACGCACATCAACAATTTCAATGCCAAATTGAGTAATGTCTTTTTTGGCAAGCCTGACAATGTTGGACATAATTTCACTACGCTCACCAGAAACCACATCAACAATCGTGCGTTTTGAAAATTCACTCTTAAGTCCAGTTTTAATAATCTGGGTTAGACGATTATTGGTTCTTGCTATATTGCCGCCTGTTGATTTGTAAAACTGCTCAGCATCAATAATGCGCCATTTAACATAAGAATCTACAATCACATTTTTCTTCTCGCCCGTTAAAAACCGCTCGGCTGGTGTATCTAAAGTTTGAATGCGATTGTCAAATTTTACAATGTTATTAACAAATGGCATTTTGAATTTAAGACCTGGAGACTCCTCAACGGTTACAATTTCACCTAAACGTAATTTAATGACGGTTTGAGTTTCGTTAACTGTGTAGAGTGCTGAACTTAATACTAAGAATAAAACAGCAATGATTGCTAAACCTATTTTTTGCATTATCTGCCTCCTCTATTGCGGAAAATGTCTCTAACATTACCACCTTGGTTGTTTTGTTGTGTTGATGATTCTTGGATAATAACTTTGGTATTCGCTTGTCTAGCGTTAATCAGTTTGTCAATAGGTAAGTACATCATACTATTGACCTTAGAATCAACCACTACCTTGCTGGTAGAGGCAAACACACCTTCCATGGTTTCTCGATATAGGCGCTCTTTAGTAACTTTAGGGGCTTTTTCATATTCAGTTAAAATTTGTTTAAAGCGTGAGGCTTCGCCTTCTGATTTGGACACCACCTTAGATTTATAAGCTTTTGATTCTTCAAGCATACGTGCAGCCTTACCACGAGATTTTGGCAAAATATCATTGGCATAAGTTTGCGCCTCATTAATCAGACGTTGTTTGTCTTCACGAGCTTTAACTGCATCAGAAAAAGAAGATTGCACTTGTTCTGGTGGCTGTGCATCTTGCATATTAACGGTTGTTATCAACAAGCCAGTTTTATATTTGTTGAGTAAATTTTGAGATTTTTCTTTGATATCATCAGCGATATTAACTCGCCCTTCAGTTAAGATGTAATCCATGGTGTTTTGACCAACAACTTGTCGAATGGCACTTTCAGAAACGTGACGAAGTGTTGTATCTGGATTGACAACATTAAATAAATAATCTTGAACATTATCAATTTTATATTGAACCGCAAACTTGGCTTCAATCATATTTTCATCTTTGGTCAGCATTAAGGATTCGGATGAAACGTTACCAAAACGCCGATTGCTACTAGCTACATTACGATAACCAATTTCAGCCGTTCTAATTTGTTCAACATTAATTCTATTTAAAGTTTCAATCGGATAAGGAATATGCCAATGAGGTCCTTGAGACGTTTCTTCTTGAAATGCACCAAAACGCAGTACAACGCCTTTTTCAGCCGGATCGATAATATAAATACCTGACAACAGCCAAACCAATAAAACCAAAATTAATATATATTTAAAGCCACCACTTAAAGGCATTTTAGATGAGTTAGTGGCTGATGATTTTTTACCATTAAAAAAACCGTCAAATTTATTTTTAAACTCTTTAATCACTTCCTCTAATTCTGGTGGTGTTTGATTATTACCCCCCCAAGGGGTTTTATTGTCGTTGTCATTCCATGCCATTTTATTTATGTGTGTCCAAATTATAGTGAAAAATCAAGGTTATTTTACCCAAACTAAAGCAAGTTTATGTCATTAATACGCAACCTATTGTTATGGTTATATAATGTTAAAATATCAAAAATAGCAATATTTGAGAAAATATACAATTACCATGCAAAAGCAATTAGTTCTTTATTCATTATTTACCCTACTATCTAGTACTATTAACGCCGAAGGCTTGGTGTTAAATTGCCAAAACAACGCCTTACTTTTTCCAAAACAAACCCTTTCAGACAAGACCAAAGATCTTGATGTTCAAGCAGATTATAGTGAAGCCTTCAAAGGTCATTATCTTTTAAAAGGCAATGTTTCACTAAATTCAAGCGCTTATTTTCTAAGTGCTGACGAGATTAGTATTAACAAATCTAGTAAAGCATCTAACGCAACTGGCCATGTTAAATTTCAAGACAACACGCTTATGTTGACTGGTGATAAAGCTGTGATTAAAAAACAAGGTGAGGTGACTCATACAACACTAAATCAGGTTAAATTTCACTACCTCAATTCAAGGGTAAATGGTCACGCACAAGTTGTGACCAATGATGGTACTAAACAAGTATTTAGTTCGGGTAGTTACAGTTTATGCCCACTTGGTAATTCTGACTGGCAAATGAAGGCTGATAAAATCACATTAGATTCTTCAACAAACATGGGTGTGGCAGAAGAGGTTACTATTGAGTTCTTAGGGATGCCTATTTTTTATTCTTCTCACCATGAATGGGTGTTAGAGGGTCGTGGCTCTGGATTTTTAGCACCAGCATTTGGTAGTTATAATGAATCAGGCTCTAGTAAAGGCAACAACTACCAAGTTAGAATTCCTTATTATTTTAACATTGCTCCTGATCGCGATTTTCTTTTAACGCTTAATCAACTGTCAAGTCGTGGCAGTGTGCTTGAAGGCAAGTATCGCCAACTTATTACTAACAATAACTACTTGGGTGATGGGCGTTTTGAAATTGAAGGTCATTATTTAAATAAAGATAAAATTACCAACAATAGACGCTGGCTATTAAACTCAAAATTAAAAGTATCACTGAATGCCAAAACTGATTTAAACATTGTTACCAATCGAGTGTCAGATTCGGATTATTTTAAAGAAATTGCTCACAGCAATACGTCGGATTCAGAATTGCAATCTCATGTTAATTTGTCTTATAAAAATCAAAAGCAAAATTTAACCATGTCTTTATTTACTGAGTCAGAACAGCTCATTAATATTGATAACGACAGCAATGCTTCGCACATGCGCGCACCAGAATTATCTATTAGCAAAGGCTATAAAGGCTTAGGTGGACGTCATGTTAATTTATCATTGGTTAGTACCAAATTTGCACATAAAGACTCAAACAAGAAAACTGGCGTGCGCACTTACGCACAAGCAAAATTTAGCCGTTCAATAAGGTCTGATAACTATTCACTCACCCCAAGTTTAAATTTATCAACAACTGATTACACCATGGATAATAGTGCCAATCAAAAACGCAATATTGCTAGTTTTAACCTTGATTCTAAATTATTTTTAGAAAGGAAAATATCCTTATTTGATACAAATTTAACCCAAACTTTAACCCCAAGATTGGCTTACAATTACACGCCTAAAAAAAACCAAAGTGCGTTGCCTAATTTTGACTCAAATGATAAAAATGATTCATATGAAGGTTTATTTTCAGGACAAAAATTTACAGGTATTGATAGAATTGCCAGTGCCAATGACCTTACTTTTGGGCTTGAATCAGACTTTATTGACGACGAAACAGGTGATACTTATTTAAACTTAAAAATAGCTCAAGCATACCGATTTGATGACACAGGCATGAATAGTAATGGTGACACCACCCTAGTTAGCAGTAATGGTGACACCATCCTAGTTAGCCAGCGAAAATATTCTGATGTCGCTGCCTCGGTCAACTTGACGATGCGTGATTTTGCTTTTAATAATTCACTGCAATACGACCCAAAAACCAACAAAATAAATAAACGCAGTAGTTCAATTAGTTACATCTTAAACCCTAGAAAGTTTTTAACTTTGGCACATCATGATGATGACGGCAAAAAATCAGCCGAATTGTATGGTGCTTATCCATTAACAAAAAAAATACATATATTTGCTGGCATCAACCGATCCATTAGTGATTCAATTACCAACAAAGAAACCACAGGCATTGCTTATGAATCTTGCTGTTGGGCACTACGTTTAGCGCACTTTAAAAGTGGTAATTATGACGACGTGATCAAGCTTGAACTGGTGCTTAAAGGTTTGGCCAGCACCTCTTCAGATTTATACAAACGCCTAGAAGAAGACGTGCCTAACTACTTAGCCAACCTTGATGATTCTTAAAATGAATAAAACCTTACTACTAATTTGTGCATTTTCATTGCATGTATTTGCCACGCCTAACAGCATTGTTGCCGTTGTTAATGATGACTTGGTCACTTTTGACCAAATTAGTATTGACCTTGAACCTAACCACACTAAAGTGCAAAAGTTGGTCTTGGTCAATCAACAAATAGACTTAATTTTGAAATTACAACAAATTAAGCAACTAAACATTACGCCAAAAGAAAATGCGATTAATGGCATGTTGATTGATATTGCCTCAGACAACAATTTAAGTTTAATGCAATTGAAATCTCTGCCTCAATTTGATGAGATTATTGAGCATGTGAAACGGAGTTTATCGCTAGAAGGTCTTAGGCAGTTTATTGTTGAAAATCTTGATATTAAACTTACTGAGTCTGAAATAACCAAGCAATTGCTCAAAACCCCTAATCATTCAAGCAAGTTAGAGCAGCAAATAAAAATTGCACAAATTGCTATCAACTTTATTGATCGGGCAGACTCATTATTGCAATCAAAAGACAGCTTAATTAAAGACTTCTTAATTGATTTAAGCGAGAAAATTAACAAAGGAGATTCATTCTCTACTTTAGCAAAACTTCACTCGCAAGATGCTTCTTATAAAAATGGCGGTGAATCTAGTTGGCTTAGTCTATCAAAATTACCAGAAGTTTTTAAACAGAATTTAAAAAATCTTTCGGTAGGCGACTTATCACAGCCATTTAAAATAGGGCAAGTTTGGAGAATTGTTAAAATTATTGACAAGCGTAATGTTGATAACTACTTGATTAAACTTAAAGCTAAACTGGTGCATCAAAAGCAAAATGCCCACTTTAATGACTGGGTAAAAAAATTAAGGAAAAAGGCTTATATTGAAATTTTTGACAATAAGTTATAGATGTCAAAATCAATGATTATCACTGGCTTTCACGCTGTTCAAGCACAGTTAGAATCCAACCCTGAATATTTTATCAAGGTCTTTACACTAAACACTAGGTCTGATAAACGCTTAAACACCCTCACCTCTGAGTTTAACAATTTTGGCATTAGTGTTCAACAGCGCACCAAAACCCAACTAGACAAATTAAGCAAGCATCAAACTCATCAAGGCGTTGCAGCTGAAATATTATTACCCATCCTACCCAACCAAGGTGAATTAATCTCTTATGTGTCTAAATTGGACAATACTGGTTTAATTTTAATACTTGATTCTATTCAAGACCCTAGAAATTTAGGCGCTTGCTTACGCAGTGCTAATGCAGCTGGGGTTGATTGTGTGGTCATTAATAAAGATGGCTCAGCGCCTATTAACGCACTGGTGTATAAAACTTCTGCAGGTGCGCTTAACCAGTTAAAAATTTTCCAAGTAACCAATCTATCGCGCACCATTAAAGCACTACAACAACAAAATATTTGGGTAATCGGTTTAGATGGCTCTGCCGATACCTCCATTTACCAAATAGATTTAACCACGCCAAATGCTATCATTATGGGTGCTGAAGGCTCTGGTCTTAGAAGACTAACCAAACAATCTTGCGACCAATTGGCTAAAATTCCCATGCAAGGCAAGGTGGAGAGTTTAAACGTGTCTGTCGCCACGGGGATAACACTCTTTGAGTTAAATAGACAGCGTCTTCTATAGTTCAAGGTATGTGAATATCACGCACATATTTGGTTAGCAATGATAACAATACCTTCTGCCTTATATCGCTGAAACGACTAATAGGTCCAGATACGGTTAATGCCCCTACAAAATGACCATTATCAGCAACAACTGGGATTGAAATTGCAAACAAAGAAATATTATGCTCATTAACTGAAACATAATAACCCTTATCACGAATATTTTTAAAAAAGCCACTGGGGTCGTTTTTACGCTGACCATAGGCTAGGATTATTCGCCCTGAAGCGCCCCGATTAAGTTCTAATCTAGTGCCTTGATCGATGTTATGGCGAATTTTGTCAAAAGAATGAGCGCGATATAAGCAAATACGATGACCGTCCTCTTCAATAAAAAACGAAGCTGTTTCATCGCAAGCATTCCGAATACCATCAACAATAGGCCTAATTTGGGTTAAATGATTGGTGTTTTTATAAATGGCACTTAAAAATAAAGGCTGCGTGCCAATGCAATAATTTTTATCTGCAGTACGCACAACGTAGCCATAATCAGCCAAAGTTTGCAGTATTCGATACGTGGTTGAGGGGTTAAATTTTACTCTGGTGCAAATCTCTTTCAAACTTAACATGGGTTTATCCATAGAGAAAATAGACAAAATATACAAACTTTTTTCTATCGCAGTCATTTTTTTATTCGTTATTTTTTTCATATTATGGAATAATAAACTATATAGTGAAAAAAAACAACCTTAAATTCAAACCACCTATGTATGATTAATATAATCAATCATTGAATAAAAATAACACACTGGGGGGTTTATGAATAGACAAGAACAAGCAGATGCATTGACAAAAGACTGGGCTGAGAATCCACGTTGGAAAAATGTGAAACGTGCTTATGGTGCACAAGATGTTGTACGCCTACGTGGATCCATACAACCTGAATACACTTATGCACGACTAGGCGCTGAAAAATTATGGAAACTGATTAATGGCTCTTCTAAAAAAAGTTATGTTAATTGTATGGGTGCAATCACAGCAGGTCAAGCAATGCAACAAGCAAAAGCAGGCATTGAGGCAATTTATTTATCAGGCTGGCAAGTTGCTGCTGATGGCAACACATCAGAAACCATGTATCCTGATCAGTCTTTGTATGCGTATGATTCAGTGCCAACAATGGTACGTCGCATCAACAATACCTTTAAACGTGCTGATGAGATTCAGTGGGCAAAAGGCATTAACCAAAACGATCAAGAACATGTTGATTATTTTCTACCTATTATTGCTGATGCCGAGGCTGGTTTTGGTGGTGTATTAAATGCTTATGAGTTGATGAAAAACATGATTGCCAATGGTGCAGCGGCGGCTCATTTTGAAGACCAACTGGCTTCGGTTAAAAAATGTGGGCATATGGGCGGCAAGGTTTTAGTCCCCACTCAAGAGGCGATTCAAAAACTTACTTCAGCACGCTTAGCAGCAGATGTAATGGGTGTTCCTACGGTTGTATTAGCACGAACTGATGCTGAGGCAGCAACTCTATTAACTTCTGATATAGACCCTAGAGATGAAAGATTTGTAACTGGTAAACGCACTCCAGAAGGGTTTTATATTGTTAAAAATGGTCTTGAACAAGCCATTTCACGTGGTATTTCATATGCGCCTTATGCTGATTTGGTGTGGTGTGAAACTGGAAAACCAGATCTAGGTTTTGCTCGTGAATTTGCCCAAGCAGTATTGGCTGACAATCCAGAACAACTGCTGGCATACAACTGCTCGCCTTCGTTCAATTGGAAAAAAAATCTAACCGATAGCCAAATAGCCTCTTTCCAAGAAGACATTGCTATCATGGGATATCAGTATCAATTCATCACTCTGGCTGGTATTCATAATATGTGGTATAACATGTTTGAACTTGCTCATGAATATGCTCAAGGTGAGGGCATGAAGCACTATGTTGAAAAAGTTCAAGAGCCTGAATTTGTAGCAGCAGACAAAGGCTATACATTTGTCTCTCATCAACAAGAAGTGGGTGCGGGTTATTTTGATGATGTTACTACGGTTATTCAAGGTGGCACCTCTTCAGTAACTGCCTTAACAGGCTCAACAGAAGAGGCACAATTTTAAAGTCTTAACCCTGCTTTAAATTTGCTTGAAGCGGTATCTGAATGTAGGCAACTCAGCTGATAAATTAAGCAAATTAACACTGGTTAAATGACAACGCTATGGATAAGAATCTTTCAACAATCACTGCAGAAAAAATACTAAGCGGCTTTGAAACACATTATAAGTCCTTTAGAGAAAGTTCTGTACGTGCAAAAAAATACTTTGAAAAAAGACAATGGATGCAATTATTAAAAGATTCAAAACACAGAATATACTTCTACGATAAGCAAGTTAAAAAATTTTGTAAAGATATTGAAAAAAACA
Organism: Candidatus Ruthturnera sp.; assembly: GCA_030599095.1. GTDB lineage: Bacteria > Pseudomonadota > Gammaproteobacteria > PS1 > Pseudothioglobaceae > Ruthia. The sequence goes on along the minus strand of JAUVOQ010000006.1, from coordinate 32,737 downwards.
TTAATATCAGCCAATTTGATGAAACTTTATGGGCCAATACCAAACTTGCCTATATTAACTTAATTGCCACTTGCAATCAGCCTGAACTGGCAGAAACTTTCTACAATTCAATGTTTTGTCGTTTGTTTGACAAGCGCTTTTATAACAACAATTTTATTTTTGTAAGACCGGGTATTTCCACAACATTTATTGACATAGACAACCCAGTTATCACCAGTTATTATATTAAAGATAAAAATCTTGAAACCATCATCAAGTCAATCTTAAACAGTTTTTGCTTTAACGAGAATTATGAAAATATTGATCGTGATGCACAAAGATTAGCACAACAACTGATTAAACAAACAAATCTTTTAGAAGGGCAATCTTGTGAACTTCAAATGATTAACTCGCCATTTTTCAGAAGAAAAGCAAGCTATCTAATTGGCAAAATTATTTCACACAACAACACCTCTCAGCCTTTGCTAATTGCCATTCTTAATGATGAAAAAACTGGCTTATCTGTGGATGCTTTATTAACAGACATTAGCAGTCTCTCTATGGTTTTTAGCTTCTCAAGGTCATATTTTTTTATCAACACCCGCTACCCTGCTGCGATTGTTGATTTTCTAAAATCAATTCTACCCACCAAAACTAAAGCATATTTATACAGTGCAATTGGTCTGCACAAACACGGCAAAACTTTGCTTTATAGAACATTTTTAAAATACTCCAAAGTGACTGATGAGAAATTAATTATTGCACCAGGCATTAAAGGCATGGTGATGACTGTGTTCACTTTTCCTATGTTTCCTTATGTTTTTAAAGTGATTAATGATAAATTTTCACCTTCCAAATCAAGCACGCCAAAAAAGGTTAAAGATAAATATTTCTTTGTTAAAAGTCATTGCAGAATTGGACGTTTGGCAGATACTTGGGAGTTTTCCAATGTCGCATTTCCGATTCGTGATTTAGGCTCAGATTTATTAAAAGAGTTGACTGATAAAGTCGGCTCTAGCATCTCCATAGAAGGAGATCTTTTGATTATTAAGCACTTGTATATGGAAAATAAGATGATACCGCTAAACTTATACATCAACAATGCAAATAACGAGCAACTTGCGCATATTATTAATGATTATGGCTGTGCCATTGATGAGCTTATTAATGCTGATATTTTTCCTGGGGATATGCTCACCAAAAATTTTGGTGTCACCCGACAAAATCGAGTGGTTTTTTATGATTATGATGAAATAACACCAATGAACAACCCTGTTTTTAGAAAAATACCAACTGCTAAATATGAAGAAGATAAAATGGCATCTGAACCTTGGTATTACGTAGGTCCAAATGATGTGTTTCCAGAAGAGTTTAAATTTTTTATGTTTTCTGATCATAAAAATAGGCAGATATTTAACCAACATTATAAAAAATTACTGGACGTTGACTATTGGCAAACAGTACAAAACAGCCTTAAGCAGGGAAATGCTAAGGATTATTATCCTTACAAAGTTGAATACAGAATGTCTGAAATCTACAATACAAAATCATGACACAACTAGCAACAGCAGGCGTATCAGACAGGTTACACCCTGAAGTGCAATATGTAGAACCAATTTATCACACTTATGGTGCTTTAACAAACTTTTCAGGACAAATTGAAACGCTTAAGTGAATTCATTGGTTGGGAAAGTGTTGGACACTCATGGTGAAAATAAAGTGCTTATTTATACGCCGATCAAGACGGCATCATTGTCATTAAGGAAGAAATCAAATGCTAAACGCCCAATATCGAATCATTCGCAATTTAAGCATCAATCAAGATTTATATCAATTTATAGACCAAGAAGTGATGCTGGGTTTGAACATTAAAACTGATGATTTTTTTTCGTCATTGGCTGGCATTGTTGACAGTATGCAGAATGAAAACATACAATTATTGCAAATACGTGATAATTTACAAAAGAAAATTGACCAGTGGCATATTAAACACCAATCCAGTTTTGACTTCGCAACCTATAAACAATTCTTACAAGAGATTGGCTATTTACTGCCTGAGCCTGCTGATTTTTCGATTCAGGTGGACAATGTAGATGATGAAATTGCAATCATTGCAGCGCCACAATTAGTGGTGCCAATTTCCAGTGTGCGCTTTGCGTTAAATGCAATTAATGCTCGTTGGGGCAGTTTGTATGATGCGTTGTATGTGAGCAATGTTATTGCCAATAAAGATAAAACTGCTATTGGTGCTAGTTATAATCCAGTTCGTGCTCAGTCTGTTGTTCGGTGGGCTAATGATTTTTTAGATAAAACAATCCCCTTGGCTGACGGCTCTTATTCACAGCTTAAATCCATCAACATACAACTAAATAAATTAGAATTTACACTGCTCAATGAAAATCATACGCAACTAAACAACACACAGGCTTTTGTTGGCACAACGGAAGATGGCAACGCTTTAATCAAAAATAACAACTTACACATTGAACTTGTGATTGATCAAAATACCAATGCTATTAAAGACGTGGTATTGGAATCAGCAGTGACCACCATTATTGACTTTGAAGATTCCGTTGCTAGCGTTAGTAGTTGCGAAAAAATACAGGACTATCGAAATTTTTTAGCGCTCATGAAAAGAGACTTGAAAGTGACTTTTCAAAAAGGCACTCGGACAATCAATAGAGGCATTAACCAAAATAAATCATACACCAAAATATCAGGTGAATCCAGCACATTATCTGCTACAAGCTTGATGCTGGTGCGTAACGTGGGTCATCACATGCTAACAGATTTAATTAAAAATAGTAGTGGCAATGAACTTGGTGAGGGCATTTTAGATGCCATGATAACAACATTAATTAGTATGCACGACTTAGAAAAATCGCCTGCAAACTCAACAATGGGTAGCATTTACATTGTCAAACCAAAAATGCATGGATCAGAAGAAGTAACCTTTACTGTAAAATTGTTTTCTAAAATAGAAAAAGCACTAGGGCTTAAGAAAAACACCATAAAAATGGGCATTATGGATGAGGAACGACGCACTAGTATTAATTTAAAGGCTTGTATTAAGGCTGCTAAAAATAGAGTCATCTTCATCAATACAGGCTTTTTAGACCGCACTGGTGATGAAATACACACCAGCATGTTGGCAGGCGCTATGGTGGCTAAAAATGACATTAAAAACCAGTCGTGGATTCAAGCCTATGAGTTTTCAAATGTAGATATAGGTTTGCAATGTGGCTTTCACCGACAGGCTCAAATCGGCAAAGGCATGTGGGCACAACCAGACCACATGAATGAGATGCTTGAACAAAAAATGACGCACCTTAAAATGGGGGCAAATTGTGCTTGGGTGCCCTCACCTACTGCAGCAACGCTACACGTTACACATTATCATCAATTCGATATTTTTAAAAGACAAGTTGAACTGATGAATGACAATATTAATCAGGATGATTTGTTAATCATTCCGCTGATGAATAACCATGCCAAACCAACTAATAATGCCATTCAAAAGGAGTTAAATAACAACGCTCAAAGTATTTTAGGCTACGTGGTTAGGTGGATAAATCAAGGCATTGGCTGCTCCAAAGTGCAAGATATTAATCATATTGGCTTGATGGAAGATAGAGCCACATTGCGAATTTCTAGCCAGCATATAGCCAACTGGATAGAGCACAAAATTTGTAGCAAAGCACAGGTCGAAAAGACTTTTAGAGCAATGGCTGTTGTTGTAGATCAACAAAACAAAAACGACCCTGATTATGTCAACATGGCACCTGAGTATGCTGGCTACGCATTTCAAGCAGCCTTGACACTCGTATTTAAAGCCAAACAACAACCTAATGGCTACACAGAAAAAATTCTCAAAGAATATCGACAAAATTACTTGGCCACTAGTATTGTGTCATTGAATCATCAAGCTGTTTAGCCCAAGCATCAATCCCACCACGCAGGTTGATAACACAACCAAAACCAATAGATTCAAAATAACGCGCAACTTGCATTGAGCGAATGCCGTGATGACAAATAAGCACCGTTTCTTCTGACTTATCCAAGGTATCTAAGCTGGTCATTATTTCCCCCATGGGCAGTAATCTTGCCTTATCAAAATGACACTTATTCCACTCCCATTGTTCGCGAACATCTAGCATTAATGGATGATTGTGCTTTAAATACGCCTTTAGCTTAGATGGTGTGAAATTTTTCATATTATTCTTTGTATAGTTATGCAAAGGTCAATTTAATTGAATGCGATAACCCCAAGGTACATTTTCCCTACCTTTAACAAGCCACATCACTGGATAGTTTGGTTCAAATTCTGGAAATTTTCCTTTAGCATCAGTAAAGTAAATCAACACACTAGAAGCAGTGTCTTGCTCGCCAACATAATCAAATACAGGGTTAAAATTAGTGCCTTTGCCACCACCTAATGATGCTGGAAATGTTAGTTCCTCCCAAGCTTCAAAACGCCATATCAATTCTTTACTGACTTTTTCATCACAAGCGATTAATGTAATTGAAGCACGTATGTTACTTTTAATGGCATTAACTTCCGTTACAAACTCATCAATGTTATCTTTGGAAATTGAGCCAGAAGTATCAATGGCAATAGTCATGTCAATTTGGCTAGATCTAAGTGATGGCAATATTGCATTGCCACTACGACGTGATGGTCTGGCGTAGGAAAAATCATCACCTGCAAAACTAAACATATATTGTGATAACAAAGACTGCCAAGAAAACTGAGGCTGCAAGAAAAAATCAATTAATTTAACAAATTCACCATCCAGTTTTCCTGCTTGTTGGGCAAATTGTGCACTTGAGGCAAGATTTTTTTGCCATTTACTACTTAATTGTTGAATTTCATCAGGTGTTAAAGGACTAGGTTTGTCCGCCAAGTCAGAAGAATTTGTGTTATTTTGGTGATTGTTTTTGTCATTGTCTTTTGCTGAACTGTTTGGCAGGTCATCCTCACGCAATTCGCCATCAGATTCACTCACATCATCTTTTGGATTGTCATCATATAAATGTTGATCCATAGGCTTAGTATCAATGCTATCATCAATCATTGGGTAGATTTCTTCTGCAATCATGCCTTGATATTTATGAAAAATAGGCAAATCAAGCGGTGGATGGAACCCTTCTTTTACCAAAAGCGGATTAATGGCAAAATCGCAAGCCAAATCCCACTTGTGTTTAAGCCGATTGCCACGACGAGAAAAATGCGTTAATGCACAATGCAGAGCCTCATGAATAAGCACAAACTTAACTTGATGATTATTAAGCTGGTTAATAAAACTTGGATTGTAGTAAAAACTTTTGGCATCAGTTGCACTAGTCCTACACCAAGAGCCAGCGGCTTTAAGTGGCAATCTAAGTACTAAATTACCTAAAAAAGGTTTGTCAAGAATAAGTTGTGTGCGTGCTTTGGTTAGTTTTGCCTCAATTACTTGTAAATCAAACTTGTCAATGTTATTTTCAATCATAACATCTTCGTCAATAACCTTCACTTCTGATTCAAGCTCAATGTTACTGTTTTGCCAAAATTGATGGCCTGATTTGTTCATATTTTAACCACAAGCGTATGACATGAACTGGATTTAATATTTAATATTGGAAAAACAACACCAGCCAAACCTGCTGCCATAAAAAACATTCTAAACCCTGAGCGTAAAAATGGTGCTATTGGGTAGGTGTTATTTTGATTAAGGTTAATCATCAGTTTTAGTCAAACATGACATCGGCAATTTTATTTGCCCAATCAGCAAATTCAGGGACGTTGAAAATATCTTCACCAATGGCACGTTGCATATCTGATACCAGCATAACGCCCAATTCTTTTTGTGGAAAGTTTTTAGCAAAATTAAGAATATTGCCCCATACTTTTTCAGCATGATCAGTGTCTTTAGCGCCAATCGCCTTGCCTGTTAGCGCTGCACAAATTGCATATTGCAAATCAAGTTCTTTGGGAATTGAGACACTTTCGCCATTAATAATAGCATCAAGATCAGGCAAATCAGCCATGTGTTCAACAAACGTGGTAATTTCAACCCCTGCTACTTCACCAACGCAAGCGCCAGCAGCTTGTCTAAATAAAGACAGGTCAGTGCCAAATTTATTCAGTGCTCGGTGTACAAATTCCCAAGTTCTTGGTGAGGGAAAGGCAACTGGATTGTGTTTGGCATCAAACTCAAATAAATGTTCAGGACGGTAACGCAAAAAGCCAATAATTCGCTCATCAATGTTGTTTTTATAGGCCCACGTTACCCAATCATCTAGGTTAACATCAAGTTCATAATGCGAGAATCGATTTGCCAAAGGTGCGGGCATGGAATAAGTAACACCTCGATCACCTTGGCGATTGCCTGCAGCAAATATTACCCAACCTTCAGGCACAATATAGTCACCCAAACGGCGATCAAGAATAAGTTGATAAGCTGCTGCTGAGACGGTTGGTGGCGCTGAGGTAATTTCATCAAGAAACAAAATACCTTGCTTGCCATGACGTTTTGAATCGGGCAATAATGAAGGCACTGACCAGTCAACCAAACTTCCATTTTTAAACGGTATGCCACGAAGGTCGCTAGGCTCCATTTGTGATAAGCGAATATCAATGATGTTAGCCCCGTTCTTGGCTGCCACTTGAGAGATGATTTGAGACTTGCCAATTCCTGGCGCACCCCATAACATAACGGGCGTATGATGACCTTGCATCACCGATATTAACTCTTCATTAAGAATTTTACTGACTTGTTTTGGACGCATAAATACTTGAGATTACTAAAACAGACCCTATTTTATAGCAACAAAAGATAAAATCACCTGATATGATTACCATTAACCCCACCTCAGAAACGCCGTTTAATTTTCCTTGTGATTATCCCATTAAAGTATTTGGTAAAGATTGCGAAACACTCCAGCACACGATTTGTGCCATTGTTGAACGCCACATTGGCAAATTACACCCCAATCAAATAACAAAAAAGCGCAGTTCTAAAGGTAGTTACGTGTCTTTTACCATTCGTATTATCGCCAGCAGTAGGGTTCAATTAGATGCCATTAATCAAGATTTACAAGACTGTCATCTAGTTTCTTATGTTTTATAAATTCTTATGTATGTTATCAACCTAGGGTGTCAAGATTATTTAAACATCTGGGCGCAGATGAAAGCATTCACTAATGCTCGTGATAAAAATACCGAAGATGAGTTGTGGATTGTAGAACACAGCCCTGTATTTACACAAGGCATTTCCAGTAAGGCAGAACACATTTTGTCAAGTAGCGATATTCCCATTATTCAAACTGATCGTGGTGGGCAAATTACTTATCACGGCCCTGGTCAAGTGGTTATTTATTGCTTAATTGATCTTAAGCGTCTTGGTATTGGGGTTAAAAAAATGATTGAAATCATTGAAAATTCAATCATTGATTTATTAAAAACTTACACCATCAAAGCACATCTAAAATCAGGCGCACCAGGTGTGTATGTAGAGGGTGCTAAAATTGCAGCGTTGGGCTTAAAGGTTAAACAATCAAGAACTTATCATGGCTTGAGTCTTAATGTGGATATGGATTTATCTGCATTTATGCAGATTAACCCTTGTGGATATCAAGGCTTGAAAGTAACACAACTTTGTGATTTAACGGATAATAGCGATACTTTAACTGTCGTTGCTGAGAAACTTAGCCAAATACTCATTAATCATGTTACAAGAAATAGACATTAAAAGCCTAAAAGGCAAATCCAAAGTGGCACGCTTAAAAATTAAGCCCGATGCTGACAGACCGCCCATTAGAAAACCAAGTTGGATTCGCATTAAACACACTGCTGGTTCAAAAATTGATGAATTAAAAAAAACACTTCGATCACAAAAACTATTTACAGTCTGTGAAGAAGCACAATGCCCAAATTTAAACGAATGTTTTAACCAAAGTACTGCCACTTTTATGATTATGGGGCAAATTTGCACGCGTCGTTGCCCATTTTGTGATGTTGCTCATGGCAAGCCTAAAGCACTTGATATAGATGAGCCTAAACATTTGGCTGATACCATTAAAAAAATGCAGCTTAAATATGTGGTGATTACTTCAGTAGATAGAGATGATTTACGTGATGGTGGCGCTCAACATTTTAAAACCTGTATTGACAATATCAGGCTCAATACACCCAAAGTAACAATTGAAATTCTAACGCCAGATTTCAGAGGCAGGATTGATAAAGCGCTTAAAGTCTTTAAGTCTTGCCCACCTGATGTGTTTAATCATAATCTGGAAACAGTGCCAAGCCTATATCCAAAAGTTCGTCCTGGTGCAAATTATGAGTATTCATTAAGACTGCTTAAAAAATTTAAGCAACAACATCCATTTGTCATTACCAAATCAGGATTAATGCTAGGGGTAGGTGAGTGTGAAAAACAAGTGATTGATGTATTGAAAGACTTGCGCAAACATAATGTAGACATGCTAACCCTAGGTCAGTATTTACAGCCAAGCAAACATCATTTGGCTGTTGAGGTGTATATTCATCCGAATCAATTTGATAAATACAAAAAAATTGCACTTAAATTAGGCTTTGTTCAAGTTGCTAGCGGACCCATGGTGCGCTCTTCTTACCATGCTGATTTACAAGTCAAGGGCGAACTGACTTAAACAAAAACAACAACAGCGATATTGCTATTACTGTTTTAATACTTCGAATCATAAATCGCTCTTATCTTCTTTCTTTAACAAGCCATTGGTGTCTATTTTTTTACCAGCCCCTTATGGTTTTTTCTGCCCAGTACTGTTTTTATCCACTCTTTAGGGTCTTTATCCGCCTTTTTTGATTTTGATTTTTTAACTTTGACTGGTTTTTCAATATTGTATTTTGCATCTGCATCCGCATCATCAGGAAGCAGCCCCATGTTAACTGCAATATTTCTACAAGCAGCCTCACCAGCAGACAAAGTCCCCAGTGGAATGACAATTAGAGTAAGTATGGTGGAAATCAGCACGCCGAACAATAACGAAATTGCCATGCCTTGAAAGATGGGATCTGACAAAATAACACTAGAACCGCCAACCAATGCAAATGCAGTAATCATAATAGGTCGTGTGCGTGAAGAGCATGAGCTAATCACCGCATCAAAAAACGGCATACCTTTGGCATATTCTTGGACGGTAAAATCAACCAATAAAATCGAATTTCGTACAATAATACCTGCCAATGCAATCCAACCAATCATTGAAGTGGCTGTAAATTCTGCACCTAATAACCAATGACCTGGAACAATGCCCAATAGTGTTAATGGAATTGGCGCCATAATAACAGCTGGAATAATAAAGTTACCAAATTGCCACACAACCAACATATAAATCACCACTAACGCCACAGCAAATGCACTACCCATATCGCGGAAAGTTTCATAAGTAACCGTCCATTCACCTGTCCATTCAAAACTTGGAACGGTTTGATCTTTTGGCGGTCCTAGATATTCACCTTGTAATTGCTTGCCATCAATCGTTTGATACTTAAGTAGCAAGTCATCCACACCCATCATTGCATAAATGGGTGCACTTAAGCGACCCTTGGGCTCGCCCAACACATATTCAATATCTGCCAAATCCTTGTGGAAAATTAAGTCGTCTTGCTTTTTATAACTGAATGAGCCCAGTTCTGAAATTGGAATCATGCCACCATGTTGCGAAGGCACAGGTAATTGAGTTAAATAAGACAATTGAGAGCGTTTGGATAATGGTATTTGCAAGTAAATGCGTGAAGGTTCAAGTGCATTTTTTAATCGAATCGTGCCGACATTGAAACTACTCATAGCCATGACAAGGGTTTCTTTAATAGTCATAACACTAACGCCAAATCGAGAAGCTTTTGCGGTATCCACTTGAAAGTCAATAACAGGATATTTGTCACGCATTAGGTTGTCAATATCTGTCATTGTGCCCGATTCTTTAAATAATTCTGTCAAATCGTTTGCAAGTTTGCGACGTGTTTCTTTGTCTGGACCATATACTTCAGCAACCACAGGGCGCAACACTGGAGGGCCAGGTGGCATTTCAACAACAGCATAATTAGCGCCTGCCTCTTGTGCAATCTGTTTAATTAAAGTTCTTGCTTCTAAAGCAATCTCATGACTAGAACGGTCGCGCTCTGACTTCTCAACCAACTGAATTTGCAATTCACCTTCTGAAGGCATTTGCCTTAAATAATAATGTCTTACTAAACCGTTAAAATCAAAAGGTTTGGCAGTCCCTGAATAAGATTGGATGGCAATCACTTCTGGCATATTGCGCAACACTTGTGCCATTTTGTGCAAGGTTGAAGCGGTATTCGCTAATGCCGTACCATCAGGCATATCCAATACCACGCCAAATTCAGACTTATTATCCAGTGGCAACATTTTCACAGGAACCGAAGTAGTATAGAACATTGACATTGAAATGAAAAAAGCAATAACCAATCCAATTAAGAAACTCCAGCCATATGCTTTTATGCTAAACAATTTGAAAATGATTGAATGAAAAAAAGCAAACATCTTTTTTGCTACTTTTTCTTCTTTTTTGTGCATTTTATGCAGCAGATTCAAAGGTGGTACAAACACCATAATAAAATAAGGCGTAAAAACAAATGCTGCAAACAATGAAAACATCATTGCAATTGACCCTAACACAGGAATGGGCGCCATGTATGGACCCATCATGCCACTAACTGCTGCCATAGGCACTAAAGCCGCTACCACAGTAAAGGTTGCTAAAATTGTTGGATTGCCAACTTCACGCACTGCATCAATTGCAGTGCCAATGGTGATTTTATCATCAATCAGCCATCGTCTATAAATATTCTCGGTCACAACGATGGCATCATCCACCAAAATACCAATTGAAAAAATCAGGGCAAATAAACTCACTCTATCAATGGTCATGCCTAACATCCATGCAGAAAAAATGGTCATTAATAACACAACTGGAATAACCAATGTAACAACAATAGCTGGACGAATACCCAAAGCAAGCCAAACAAGCACAGTTACCGCACCTGTGGCAATAAATAATTTCTTAATCAAGGCATTTACCTTGTTTTTTGCAGACTCTCCGTAGTTTCTAGTAACGCTAACTTCTACATTATCAGGAATTAATCTGCCTTTTAACTCTTCAACTTTAGCAAGAATATTTTCAGCCACTTCTACACCATTAGTGCCATATTTCTTTGCAACGGCAATGGTTATAGCTTGTTCAGCAGTAGCTCTTTTGCCTGTTTTATTTGCTTTTCCCGTATAATAACTAACCATATGCTCGGCATCTTCGGGCGCATAATACACATCAGCCACATCACGCACATAAATTGGCTTACCATCGCTAACTGTGATGACTAAGTTTTCAATGTCTTCAACTTTGCTAAAAAAATCGCCCGAATAGACCTCCATCTTAAAGCCATTTAACTCAATATTACCTGTATGCCCCCTGACGTTAGCATTGCCAACTGTGCTGGCAATTTGTTGAATAGAGATGCCATACCCAGCTAAACGACCCGGATAAGCGTCAATATGAAAAATTTCCTTGCGTCCACCAACAATAAAGCCATTATTCGTGTCTTTAACCTTAGCAAGTTGTTGTAATAACTCTAAACCCAATGAGCGCAACTGTCCATCATCAAGTGATTTTGACCAAAGGGTTAGATTGATGATGGGCACGTCATCAATTTCTTTGGGCTTAATAAGTGGCTGCCTAACGCCTGGTGGCATAAAATCAAGATTTGCTAACATTTTGTCACGCACCTTGATAATAGAGGCGTTCATTTCTTGACCTACATCAAACTCAACAGTAATAACACCCTGACTCTTATCGCTAACAGAATAAACATGCTTAACGCCCAAAATATTTGACATTAAGCGCTCTAAGGGCTTAATAATAATATTTGACACTTCCTCAGAAGAAGCGCCTGGATATTCAACAAATAAGTCAATAAGTGGCACAGAAATTTGAGGGTCTTCTTGCCTTGGGGTTGAAATTAAACCAATAATACCCGCACCCAACATGGCGAAGAATATGATAATGGATAACGGCGAGGTAATGAAAGCCTTGGTAAACTTTCCAGCAACGCCTAACTCAAACTCTTTATACACCTCATCATTTTTTGTTTGATCAGCGTGTTTTTTATTTGCCATAATTAAATTAAATACTCATACCTGAAACCATTAAGATGCTTGGATTGGCAACAACTCTTTCGCCAATTTTCAAACCTGATAGAACGCTTTTTTTATCCCTACCAACCTGTTCGCCTAAACGTATAAATCTTAACTCTGTTTTATTGGTTGATGAATTAACAACAAACACACTCGGCAGTGAAGAGCGCCACATAATAGCCACTTCAGGAATGACGGGTGTTAGGACACCAGAATTTATTTCAAAAATTTCTACCTCTGCGTACGCACCTGATAATACTGGCACATTGGCTGGCAAATCAAACTTAACTTTAACACTATGTTTGACATTATCTGCAATCGGGTAAATTTGTGAAAGTTTGGCATCAACCACAATATTAGCAATGTCCAATTTAATCCGATATGTTTTGTTAAGCTTAAGACTTCTGACTAATCTTGAAGGCACATTCACTTCCACTTGAAGATTTTTAATATTGGCAAATTTTATTAACATTTGACCGGGCTGAACAACATCGCCCTTGTTAATACTTTTAGCCACAATCACACCATCAAATGGCGCGCTAATATTGGCATCTTTTAAGCGTGATTCAACTTGCTTTAAATGTAATTTAGCTTGTTTAAGTTTGTTTTTGGCTTGCTGATAGCTTGTATATCTAGAGGTTCTATTGGCGAACTTGTCAAAATCTGGATTACCTCGACCCGATATCTTTAACATAGGGTCAGTAAATATTGAAAACATACCTGGTAGGCTACCAAACATACCACCTGAGTTTGGCGATACAATTGATTGTGAATATTGAACGCCTGCATTTCTAAGTGCTTCATTGACTGAGGCAATTTCTGCATAGGCTGAATCTCTTTGTGCTTGAATGGATTCTTGCTCTAATGTGACTAAAATTGAACCTTTTTTAAACACATCACCTTCTTGACCGCCAATGCTTAACACATCACCAGAAACCTGAGCAAGCAAATTAACCTGCGAAGAAGAAATGACGGCACCACCCAAAAGCGCTCTTTTATTAAGTGACATGCCACTCACAACCTGAATATTATAGATAGATTCCAAATTATCAACACTTTGATTTGCACCTCTAAAAGGCGCACCAAATGATGTAATTTGTGCCTGAGAAGATAACGAAAACATCAATAAGATTGATATGACTGATAATAAGATTAATGATTTCATAACAAACCTGTTTTTAAAGTAAGAAATAAACTTTAGCGAGAATTTTATATGATTAAAATACACTGTATCTATTATATTCTTTAAATATGAGTGGTCTGCTTTTATCCCTATTTGATACAAAAGTCTCTTTAAATAACTTTATTTACTTTCATGGACAAATTTCGCTTGTATAAAAATCTTACAATATTAGCCTAATGACGATCATTGCTTTTACCGTTGGAGAACCATCGGGCATCGGACCTGACTTGGCTGTTATTTACGCTCAAATAAAATCAAATAAAAATCTTTTGTTATTTGCAGATCCAGATGTTTTATTAAATCGTGCAAAACAACTTCGTTTAAACATAAAAATTGTTGAATCTGAGCAAACCAGTTCAGCTTGTGAATTGTCTGTCTATCCAATTAAAGTTAACGCCCCTGTAGAATGCGGTATTTTAAATAAAGACAATGCACAATATGTGTTAAATACGCTTGAATGTGCAACTGAGTATTGCCTTAACTCACAATGCGATGCTTTGGTTACTGGCCCAGTACATAAAGGCGTTATTAACCAAGCAGGATTTAGTTTTACGGGTCATACTGAATATTTAGCCAACTTGTCTAATACTGATAAAACAGTCATGATGCTGGCAACAAGTGGCTTAAGGGTTGCGCTAGCAACCACGCACATGCCACTTTCAGAAGTGCCTCAAAGTATTACCACACAATCTTTGCAAAAAACCATTGGCATTATTCATCAATTCTTATTAAATAATGGCATTGACACACCTAAGATTGCTGTATGTGGTTTAAACCCACATGCAGGCGAAGATGGCTATTTAGGCATGGAAGAAATTAAAATTATCAACCCTTTAATCAAAAAACTAAACAACCAAGGCTACAATCTTCTCGGCAGTGTGCCTGCTGATACAGCCTTTACACCTGATGCGCTGATTGGTGTTGATTGTGTACTTACCATGTATCACGACCAGGGCTTGCCAGTGTTAAAAACATTGGAATTTAAAAAAGCGGTTAATATTACACTGGGTTTGCCATTTATCCGAACTTCGGTAGATCATGGCAGTGCGCTTAAGCTTGCTGGCACTGGGAATATTAGTCTTGGTAGTTTGAATGCTGCGCTGAATTATGCACAAATGCTAGTAGCCAATCATAAAAAACATCAGCCTTCACAAGTTAGATCGTCTTATGCATAAAGCTCGTAAACGCTTTGGACAAAACTTTCTTATTGATCATAGAATTATTGAGCGCATTATTACCACCATTGCCCCAAAGCGTGATGACAATTTACTAGAAATTGGCCCTGGGCAAGGTGCTATAACACTGCCTTTGTTAGATTGTGTTGAGCAATTAAATGTCATTGAAATTGATCGAAATTTAATTTCAATTTTAGAATCACTGCAACGCCCTAATTTAATCATTCATCAAGGTGATGTGCTTAAATTCGACTTAAATACCCTGCCGATACCAATTAGGGTGGTTGGTAATTTGCCTTACAATATTTCCTCCCCTGTTCTTTTTCATTTGCTTGAAAATTTAGACAAAATAAAAGACATGACCTTCATGCTACAAAAAGAAGTTGTAGAAAGGATGGTGGCAAACAATGGCTCTAAAATATATGGACGTTTGAGCGTCATGATGCAAGCCTTTTTTGATGTTCAGATGATTTTTATCGTGCCACCAGAATCATTCAATCCCGCACCAAGAGTAGAATCTGCTATTGTGCACTTAAAGCCTTTAAGGCAGCCAAAAACCAAAGACATTAGAGTGCTTGAAAAAGTTGTAAAATTGGCATTTTCACAACGCAGAAAAACGCTTAGAAATTGCTTAAAATCAATACTAACTCAGGCACAAACTGATATTGACTTATCCAAGCGTGCTGAAATGCTAACAATTGATGACTTTATTACCTTAACCCAAGATTATGAAAAACAACATTGAAATAAAGATTAAAGTGGCTTATTTGGCACATCAATCGGATGTTTATGCGAGTCAATATGCCTACACTTACACCATGACAATCACCAACAAAAGTGATATTGGTGTACAACTTTTAACGCGTCATTGGCGCATTCAAGATGAAACTGGGCATACTGAAGATGTGATTGGCGAAGGAGTCATTGGTCAACAGCCTCATTTAGCATCAGGAGAGTCTTTTCAGTATGCCTCAGGTGCCATCATCAGAACCTTAACTGGCTCTATGAAAGGCTCTTATGGCATGGTTGATGACCACGGTGAACGTTTTAATGTACAAATCCCTGAGTTTATACTCAGTGAGCCTTACACGCTACATTAATGCCAGCTTATTTAATCGGCGATGTTCAAGGTTGTTTTAACTCCTTGCAAGCTTTGTTAAAAAAAATTAAATTCTCAAGCGATAAAGATCAACTGTTTTTTTTAGGCGATGTGGTCAATCGTGGCAATCAGTCATTAGCAACATTACGCTTTATCAAGGATTTAAATAGCAATGCACAAATGGTTTTAGGCAACCATGATTTTCACCTATTAGCCTGCACACTTGGTGATAAAACACCTAACAGTAAAGACACTTTTGGAGACATCTTAAATGCCAAAAATGCTTTGGAACTCATTGATTTTTTGGTTCAACAACCTTTGGTGATTGAGCATCAAAATGCACTTTTAGTCCATGCAGGCATTCCACCGTTATGGAGTAAAGCAATAGTGTTAGAACAATCCAGCATTGTGGAAAAACACCTACAAAGCAGCCAAGCAGGTAAGTTTATTAATGCAATGTATTACAATCAGCCATATACTTGGACAGATCGACTAGATGAAATGGAATCTTGTCGATATACCATTAATGCCTGTATGCGTATGCGATTTTGCCAAGCAGACGGTACTTTAGAGTTTGAAAGAAAAATGAACCACGATACTGCACCTAAGGGTTTTAAAGCTTGGTTTCTGCACAAAAATCGATTGTTAAAAGACACTGATATTTTTTTTGGTCACTGGTCTGGTTTGTCAGATGTTACTCAACCACATATCTACCCTACGGATTATGGGTGTGTTTGGGGCGGTAAACTAAGTGCTATTAGATTAAAAGACAAAAAAATATTTTCTGTAAATTGTTAAATTTCCACTCGCCCCTCAAACACAGACTTAGCAGGCCCTATCATAGAAACAATTTCATCTTTTATATCAACATACAAAAATCCTTTTGAGAAATTGACCTGAACACCTTTATCCTTCTCAAGCTTAACTTTCCCCAGCTTATGTAAATATGCAACAGTGGCACAAGCTCCGCTACCACAAGCAAGCGTCTCTCCCACGCCTCGTTCATAAGTTCTAAGTGTGATTTCTTTATTGTTACTACTAATCTCAACAAAATTAACATTCACTCCTTTTTTAAAATAATCAGAACCTTGTATCTCTTTAGCAGTCTTTTTAATTTCTTTATTAATGTCTTTTACAACCAAAACTGCATGTGGATTACCCATTGACACAACGCCAACTTCAAAGCCTTCAATGTTGTAAGTAGCCTTCTCATTCACCATTTGAGTAAAAGGAATTTCACTGGGTTTCCATATCGGAACTCCCATGTCAACACGCACTGTATTGTCATTATCATTCAAATGCAAACTAATAATGCCAGAGCGAGTTTCAACAACAATTGGATTGTTGTTATTTAAACCCTTTTCGCTAACAAAACGCGCAAAACAACGTGCACCATTGCCACATTGTTCCACCTCTAAACCGTCAGCATTATAAATAACATAACGAAAATCAATATCTTTTGTATTGCTAGTTTCAACCACCAATAACTGGTCAAAGCCAATGCCAAAATGTCGATTGGCTAAATTTGATATTTGTTCAGCATTAAAAGTAATATCACCAGCGAGATTGTCAACCACCATAAAGTCGTTACCAAGCCCGTGCATTTTTGTAAAATCAATCAACATATTTGATGTATTATCCACTCATAACTCTCAAGGTTAAGAATAATTGACTTCTGATAAAATACTGCTTAATTTTTATATCAAGGCAACCGATGCAAACACCGACTAATATTATCCTAAACAAAGAAAAAACCTTATTAACCATCACCTTTGATGAGATTGATTACCCGCTTAACGCTGAATATTTAAGGGTTTACTCACCCTCAGCCGAAGTGGTTGGTCATGGTAAAGGGCAAGAAACTTTGCAACTCAATAAAGAAAATGTAACCATTTCACGCATTAAGCCAGTAGGCAACTATGCTGTTGTTTTATTTTTTAGCGATGAGCATGATAGCGGTATTTATTCTTGGTCACACTTGCACAAACTTGCTTTGAATCACGACAAACTTTGGCATGAATATTTACAAAAACTTAAAGACGCTGGGCATGACCATCCACAGTTGTAAATCCTAATGGCATTTATTTCTGCTTTAGGATTTTTCTTAATTGCCATTGGTATTTTGGTAACCATTCATGAATTGGGACATTTTTTAGTTGCTAAAAAACTTAACGTCAAGGTTTTGCGCTTTTCTATTGGGTTTGGCAAGGTTCTAAAATCATTCAAATATGGTGAAACGCAATACACATTGTGCGCACTTCCTTTAGGTGGCTTTGTTAAAATGCTCGATGAAAACGAGTCACCAGTTGATGCATCAGAAAAACACCGTGCTTTTAATCAGCAAAACGTTTATAGGCGCATCATGATTGTTGCAGCTGGACCAATTGCTAATTTTCTTTTGGCGATTGCCCTCTATACTGTTGTTTTTGTTATTGGTGTTAATGGTGTTAAGCCTGTTGTAGGTGCGCTTGAAAACCCTAGTATTGCCCAGCAATCAGGCATCAAAACAGGCGACCAGTTACTGAGTGTCAATGGCGTTTTAACACCAACCATTAGCGAATTTTCAATTAATTTTATTCAATCACTAGATGAAAATCCTCTTTACATTAATGTTATGTCCAGCACTTCAACGCTTAAAAAATTAGAACTTAATTTATCTGGCGATTTCTTATCCAATCCAGAACAAGGCGTTGATCGCTACCTAGGGTTTAAATTTGCCTTGCCCAAATTTGAGGCAATTATTGACCAAGTTGTGCCTCATTCACCCGCCTCAATAGCTGGCTTACAAACCAATGATAAAATCCTAAGTGCAAATCATGTTCATATCGATTCGTGGCATGATTTTGTTGGTGTCATTCAAAGCAGCCCAAATAAAAAGATTAATCTACAAGTTAGGCGCAATGGCGATGTTTTAAATACAATACTGACACCAAAAACTAAGAACGGTTTAGCCAAAGCAGGTGTGAGCGTTTTAGTGCCTACGGGTTATTCAAATAAATGGCTTGTGCGAGTGAAAAAAGATATATTTGAGTCCTTTATAGCGGCTAATAATAAGGTCTATCAGCTGACCCTACTCAACTTAAAAATGATTAAAAAGATGATCATGGGTGACACGCCACTTAATCAAATTGGTGGTCCTATTAGTATTGCTGATTATGCCAGCAAAAGTGCCCAGATTGGCTTTGTGTCTTTTTTATCTTTTTTAGCACTCATTAGCATTGGACTAGGCTTGCTGAATTTGTTGCCCATTCCATTATTAGATGGCGGACATCTATTCTTCTATTTAATAGAAATTATTAAAGGCTCATCTATTAGCCAGTCATTTCAACAAATTTTAACCAAATTTGGCTTGTTTGTTATTATCTCATTAACAGTTGTCGCTCTGTATAATGACTTATTACGCTTATTGTAATTTGTGAAAAAAATATGAAAAAAATCATAATTCAACTTGCTCTAGTAACAAGCATTTTAGCCTGTTCAATGACGCTAGCAGCCCCTATCAAAAGTATTGAAATTCTAGGTCTTAATGTTATTTCCAGAGGTAGTGTTTTAAGTTATCTTCCAGTTGAAACAGGTGATGATTATAACAATCAAGTATCAGACCAAATTATTCGTGCACTGTATGAAACTAATTTTTTTAAAGACATTGAAGTCTCCCAAGAAGCTCAAATTTTAAAAATTAAATTAATAGAAAACCCACACATTAAATACATTGATGTGATTAACTATTCAAACAAAGTAATTGAAGAAGACTCATTAAATCAAACTTTAACAAGCATGGGGCTTTCTCAAGGAAAGATTTTCAATAAAAGACAACTTGATAAATTAATCACTCAACTAAAAGCTGTCTATACCTCAAAAGGTTATTATGGTATTGATATTACCAAAACTATTGAGATTGATAGGCAAAATAGAGTTGGTATTGAACTTAATATTAAGGAAGGTAAAGTGGCAAAAATTAGTTCAATGAAAATTGCTGGCAATCGTATTTTTAATGAAAGCAAGTTACTAAATTTATTTGAAATTGGACAGGCTGATTTTTTTATTATCAATTACTTCACTGAAAAAGATCATTACTCTAAAGTAGCATTAGATGCTGGTATTGAGTCTATGAAATCATTCTATATTAATGCCGGCTATCTTGATTTTAAAGTCAATGAAGTCAAAACAGATTTGTCAAAAGATAAACAAAGTATTAATATTAATATTCAGATTAGTGAAGGCGCTGAATACAAAATTGGCACCATTCAATTTGCAGGCGACTTACTTAATCATTCCATTGAAGAGCTTAGAAAATTATTGAGTTTTAAAAAAGATGATGTGTTTAAACGCAAAAAAATAACACAGAGTTTGCAAGCTATTAATGATGTGTTTACTAACCAAGGCTATGCTTTCTCTGATGTTGAGGTCGCAACATCAGAAAATACAAACATACATACGATTGATTTAAGTATTGACATAACACCCAATAAGAAAGTTTATATTAATCGCATTACTATTGTTGGTAATACTCGCACTCAAGATGAAGTTATTCGTCGTGAAATTGGCATTTATGAGGGTGGTTTATATTCTGACACTGAACTTAAGGAATCTATTGAAAAAATCAAACGCTTAGGATTCTTCTCTGATGTAAAAATGCAAGTTTCAAAGCTTGAAGGTTTTAAGGATAAAATCAACCTACACTTTACCGTTGAAGAAACTCAAACTGGCACTTTCTCAATTGGGTTGTCACATTCTAGTAGTACAGGTGCATCACTTAATTTAGGCGTGCAAGAAAGAAATTTTCTAGGCACGGGCAACACGCTAAATCTTTCTTTGTCTAATTCTAAAGCGGCAAGAGACATTGGTTTTTATTTTTCTGACCCATACTTTACTCAGGATGGACACAGCATTAGTTATGGTGTTTTTTCCAAAAAATTAGACGCAGATAAACTAGAAATAAGTGACTATCAAATTGACGAAAATGGTTTTAGTTTGGGTTACGGCATACCAATAACAAAAGAAACACGAATTGGTGCTGATTTAAGAGCCTCAAAACTTGATCTTACTTGCTTTAAAGACTTTAAAGACAAGCATGAAATAGAACAATGCGCTAATAAAGATGAAACTGAACTGAAATTGGGCTTGAATTGGAGCGAGAACACATTAGATGACTTTAATTTTCCAACCAAAGGACAAAAAAATGGGTTAAATTTCAGTTTGGCTTTGCCTGTTGCAGATTTTCGTTATTATAAAATGGACGCCTCTCATAACAGTTACTACCCATTGAAAAATGATTTAACGGTTGCTTTAAAAAGCAACATAGGTCTTGCTCAAGGTTACAATGGCAAACAGTTGCCTTTCTTTAAACGCTATTATGGTGGTGGCTCCTCATCAATACGTGGGTTTGACTTTAACTCTTTGGGTGCAAAATATTACACACCTGCTATACCTGCTATACCTGCTATACCTGGTCCACCTCCTATACCTGGCGTACCTATCGTACCTGCCAAGACAGGTAAAGCCAAAGGTGGTGAACTTTCTTTCCTAGCTAGTGCATCAATCATCTCGCCAATAAAATTTATGGACGATAGTAAAAATATGCGTATCAGTGCCTTTGTTGATTTAGGCTCTATTAGCGAAAAAGCCTCTGGTTTTGACTTAGATGAATTACGTCTTTCAACAGGTGTCGCATTCTCTTGGCTAACGCCTATTGGTCCATTAGGCTTTTATGTGGCACAGCCCTTAATTAAAAAATCAGGCGACGAAACCAAAACATTTGACTTTACGCTAGGCACTAGTTTTTAAATCAAGCGTAGACATAATTACCTTTTGGCTTAATCTGAATAATGCACACACTGGGAGAAATTGCCAAAATCATCAACGCCAAACTTGTGGGTGATGCTAATGTTGAAATCACAAGTATTGCCACAAGTTCATCTGCCAATCAAACACAACTAACCTTCATCAACGGTAACAAACACAAGCAAACATTAATAAACTCCAAGGCTGGTGCCATTATTCTTGATAATGATTTGCTAAAAAACTGCCCCACTAATGCTTTAGTGGTTGATGATGTCTACTTAGCATTTGCAAAAGCCACACACTTATTTAAAAAACAAACTGTGCCTTGTCAAGGCATTCATCCAAGTGCCAAAACCAATCATGCAAAAATAGCGCCAAATTGTGTTATTGGTAAAGATGTTATTATTGGTAATCACTGCACCATTGCCTCAAATGTTGTTATTGAAGATAATGTTACTATTGGTAATCATGCTTTGATTCAGCCAAATGTAAGTATTTTGCAAGGTTGTTCAATTGGCAACAATGTTGTTATATCTCCCGGTGTGGTGATTGGTTCAGAAGGATTTGGCAATGCCCAAGATCAACAAAAACACTGGCATAATATTGCGCACCTTGGTTATGTTGTTATTGGTAACAATGTGAGTATTGGTGCGAACACAACCATTGATCGGGGTACAATTGAAGATACCCAAATTGACAATGGCGTGCAAATTGATAACTTAGTACACATTGCACACAACGTTATTATTGGACAAGACTCTGCCATTGCCGCTACAGTGGCTATTGGCGGTAGTTGTACACTAGGAAAAAGATGTATGGTAGGCGGTGGTGCAATGATTGCCAGCCACATCAGTTTAGCAGACGACATTATTGTAACAGGTGCCAGTACCGTTGATAAAAACCTATCTGAGCAAGGACATTACACAGGCTTCACCTCTATTAGTAGGCATCAAAAATGGAAGAAAATACAAGTGTGGCTGTTAAATCTTGATAAAATCGCTCATTATTTAAATATTAAACTTAAAAAATTAAAGGAAAAATAACATGGAAATGAACATTCAAGACGTCAAAAACTATCTGCCCCATCGTTATCCCTTTTTACTCATTGATAGAGTGCTAGAACTGGAAGTTGGCAAATCAATTGTGGCGTTAAAAAATGTTACCTTTAATGAGCCTCAATTTGCTGGGCATTTTCCTAATCAGCCAATTATGCCTGGTGTTATGATTGTTGAGGCTTTGGCGCAAGCAACAGGCATTTTGGCTTTTAAATCTGAAGTAGGCAAGCCAATTAGTGGACAAATATATATGCTTGTTGGCATTGACAAAGTCAGATTTAAACGCATGGTTGAACCCGGAGACCAGTTGCGTTTAGAGATAGAAGTCATAACAGTTAAGCACGGTATTTGGAAGTTTAAATGCAAAGCAACTGTGGATAATCAAACTGTGACGAACGCTGAACTTATGTGCACTCAAAAAGTAGCAGATTAATTAAAAAAGACCTTCGCATAATTATACAAATATCTCTAAAAAAATCAAGGAACGTAAAGTGGCTATAGATCCTAGTGCAATTATCGACCCTAGTGCAAAAATTCATAAAAAGGCTGAAATATGCGCTTATGTCATTATCGGTACCAATGTAGAAATTGATTCTGGCACCATTGTTGAAGCCCACGCCGTTATTCAAGGTCCGACCAAAATTGGAAAAAATAACCACATTTACTCTTTCGCTTTAATAGGTGGAGATCCGCAAGATATTACTTATGCAGAAGGTCAAGAATCTAGTTTAATTATTGGCAATGACAATCTAATTCGTGAATTTTGTACCATTAACCGTGGCACCGAAAAAGAAAATTCCATCACCCGAGTCGGTTCTAATAATTTGTTAATGGCTTATGTTCATATTGCTCATGATTGCCAAGTGGGTAACCACATTATTATGTCCAACAATGCCTCTCTTGCAGGTCATGTTAGAATTCATGATTGGGCAATTTTGGGTGGTTTTACCTTGGTTAAACAATTTTGCATGATTGGTATGCACACTTACGTTGGCATGGGTTGCCAAATCAACAAAGACATTCCTGCTTATATGGTTGCCTCTGGCGTACAAACTAGAGTTAGAAGTATTAATGCCGAAGGTATGAGACGACGAGGCTTTAGCCCTAATGCGATTGCCGCCATTAAACGCGCCTTTAAAGCAGTTTATCGTGAATCTGGCTTATTAGACCAATCTCTTAAAGAATTAGAACAATCAGAATCTGACCATCCAGAAGTGGTGCAATTTGTTAACTGCATTCGCAGTTCTAAAGTTGGCATTATGCGTGGTCCAGCTGAGGAGTGATGTTTTAGAAATGTCCTTTGTTTTGGATAAGTCTTTTTTAAAATCCAGTAGCATTATCGCTGCCATGACTTTTATCTCACGCATATTAGGTCTAGTGCGTGATTACTTTATTGCCCGATATTTTGGTGCTAACGCTCTGACTGATGCTTTCTTGGTCGCTTTTAGAATCCCTAATTTTCTTAGACGTTTATTTGGCGAAGGTGCTTTTTCACAAGCTTTCGTGCCTATTTTGGCTGAGGCTAAAGCCAATAATACGCAAGTTGAGGTTCAAAACATTATTAACCATATTGGCACAAAATTTCTTGTTGTGTTGATTACAATCACCGCTGTTGCCGTTATTATTGCACCTGTCATTATTTTTATGTTTGCTTGGGGATTTTACTTTTCATCCGACCCAACGCAATTTAACCTAGCAACAGATATGCTAAGAATTACCTTTCCTTATTTATTGTTCATCTCTTTAACGGCTTTTTCTGGTGCTATTTTAAACACTTACGACCAATTTGCAATACCTGCATTTACACCAGTTTTACTCAATATTTCTATGATTTTAAGTGCTGTGTATTTATCTGAATATTTAGACACCTCAATTATGGCACTAGCATGGGGTGTATTTTTTGGTGGCATTGCACAGCTTTTATTCCAAATACCTTTTTTAATTAAAATAAAAAAACTACCTAAGTTAGCATTCGGCGACCATCGGGCAATCAAAACCTTAAAAAAACGCATGTTACCTGCCTTATTTGGCGTATCAGTATCGCAAATCAATTTATTAGTTGACACCATGATTGCCTCGGTTCTTGTTAGTGGTAGTGTTTCATGGCTATATTATTCAGACAGGCTATTAGAGTTGCCCCTAGCACTTATTGGTATTGCTTTAGCAACGGTGTCTTTAGCCAAATTAAGCCATCATTTTGCTGATAAAAATGATGAAAAATTTGTACAAACAATCAATAATGCTTTAACAATTGGATTGCTACTTGGACTACCCGCCTGTGTTGGTTTGGTGTTGCTTGCTGAACCTTTAATTATCACCTTGTTTCAATACGATCAATTTGATGCATTTGCTGCATTACAATCATCATTAAGCCTGATGGCTTATGGCTCAGGGTTAATGGCTTTTATTTTTGTTAAAATTTTAGCCCCTGTCTTTTTATCCAGAGGAGACACCAAAACACCAGTTAAAGTCGGGGTAATTGCCATGGTATTGAATGTTTGCTTAAACATCATTTTAGGTTTTTATTTTGCTCATGTAGGCTTGGCAATAGCCACTTCTATTTCTGCTTTACTCAATGCCAGTTTGCTTTATTATTATTTAAACAAACAATCTATCTTTAATATTTCTAACAACTTATATCAAACTTTTTTTAAAGCCTTGATTGCAAGCTTTATAATGGCTGTCTTTATTTTGATTTTTGGATCAGAAGTTGAGCTTTATTTAAAAGCGGGTGTTGGCTCAAGAATAACATTACTTGGTACAACCATTATGCTGGCAATTATTGTATATTTTGCCAGCATAAAACTGCTAAACATAGGAATGAAAAAACAATGAATACTGTAAAATGCATTAAATTAGACCAGCAACTTGAAGTCTTAGATAAAGCGCCCTATCCTGGCGAATTGGGTCAAAGAATACTGAATAATGTATCCAAACAAGGCTGGCAACTTTGGCTTGAACATCAAACTATGTTGATTAATGAGAACAACTTAAATCTGATGGATTCAAACGCACAAAGTTATCTTAAAGAACAAATGGATAAGTTCTTCTTTTCAAAAGAAGGTGCGGATAACATCCAAGGTTACAAGCCCAATGAGTAGTGGTGTGTTGTTTATTATTTCCGCCCCTTCTGGATGTGGAAAAACCTCATTAGTTAAAGCGCTGATTAAAAAAATTGATCATCTGTGTGTTTCAGTTTCACACACCACTAGAACGCCACGCCCAAGTGAAGTGCAGGGTGAAAACTACTTTTTTGTTTCTAAAAATGAGTTTAATAAAATAAAAAATAGCAACGGCTTTATTGAATCAGCCCAAGTGTTTGATAATGACTATGGCAGCGCCAAACAATCGGTTCAAGATTTGCTAAATAATGGCTTTGATGTTATTTTAGAGATTGACTGGCAGGGTTTTAGACAGGTTAAACAAACTTTTAATGATGCCGTTGGTATTTTTATTCTCCCACCTTCTCAGACTGCATTAAAAGAACGTCTAATCAACAGAGGGCAAGACGATCAAAGCATTATTGACAAAAGAATGCATGATGCGGCGAGTGAGATCCAACACTTTAATGAGTATGACTATCTGCTGATTAATGATAACTTTGACGTAGCTCTGAATGATTTATCAACCATTGTGCACGCCAAACGCCTAACATTAGCGCAACAATCAAACCAGCATCAAGATTTGCTTAAAACATTGATATAGTCTACAATATTGAACCTTACTAATATTTATCGTTCGTTATTTAACAAATGAGTCAAGAATTCGCATTATCATCTGCTAAAAAAACCTCAAGTTTAGAGGTTCAAAAATATCCACCCATCTTAAGCAGCGGACAAGAACATGAATTAGCCGTTCAATTGTATGAAAATCACGATTTAAGTGCGGCTAGAAAATTGGTTTTATCGCACATGCGTTTTGTCGCTTTTATCGCCCATGGTTACAAAGGCTACGGTCTTGAACAAGCCGATCTTGTGCAAGAAGGCATCATCGGATTAATGAAGGCAGTTAAGCGTTTTAATCCGAATAGGAATGTGCGTCTTGCCTCATTCGCAGTGTATTGGATTCGTGCTGAAATTCACGAGTTTGTTTTCAAAAATTGGAAAATTGTTAAAGTTGCCACAACCAAAGCGCAACGCAAATTATTTTTCAAACTCAAACGAGCCAAAGCGCATATTTATAGTTCATTGAACGAAGAACAAGCAGATAAAATTGCCAATGATTTGGGTGTGCGCCGTAAAGATGTGTTAGAAATGGAATCACGCTTGCAATTTAACGATGTGACGTTTGAAATATCTAATGATGAAGATTCTCACGCACCAGAACAATATTTAACCAATGAAAATGTCCAAACACCTGAGCAGTTATTACTCACAGACGATTCAAAACAGAACCAACAACAGCAACTTTACAAAGCCTTATCATCGCTAGATAAAAGAAGTTTAGATATTTTACAATCTAGATACTTGAAAGAAGAAAAAACAACCCTACATACTTTAGCAGGCAAGTATGGTATCTCAAAAGAAAGAGTACGCCAACTTGAAACCAAAGCCATGCAAAAGCTTAAATCAAACTTACAAGAGCAATCTCTTTAAAGGCTGATTTTAAGTTTAAGCATCAAGCTTAAAAATTATTTGTTTGTTTATTAACTAGGAGAAAAAATGAATATTCGCCCCCTTCACGATCGTGTGATTGTCCGTAGAACACAAGAGGAAAAAACCACTGAAAGTGGATTAATTATTCCAGATTCAGCCACAGAAAAACCCTCAAAGGGTGAGATTTTAGCGGTTGGTCACGGCAGAATTAACGACAATGGTGATGTTATCGCATTGGATGTTAAAGTTGGAGATCAAGTATTATTTGGTCAATATGCAGGTAACGAAATTAAAGCAGATAGCGAAACATTGCTAGTTATGCGTGAAGACGACATCGTCGCAGTTATTGAATAAAGGAGATTAGAAATGTCAGCAAAAGATATAAAATTTAGTTCAGAAGCTAGAAACTTAATGTTAGATGGTGTGAACATGTTAACTAACGCAGTTAAAGTAACACTAGGACCTAAGGGTAGAAATGTCGTACTAGACAAATCGTTTGGCAGTCCCACAATTACCAAAGATGGTGTTTCTGTTGCTCAAGAAATCACCTTAGAAGGTAAATTTGAAAACATGGGCGCACAAATGGTCAAAGAAGTGGCATCAAAAACCAATGATATTGCTGGTGATGGCACGACGACAGCGACTGTGCTTGCACAAGCCCTTGTTATTGAAGGGGTTAAATCGGTGGCAGCAGGCATGAACCCTATGGACCTTAAACGAGGCATTGATAAAGCAACAGAAGCTGCTGTTAATACACTACGTGACATCTCTCAACCTTGCAATGATACAAAAGCCATTGCCCAAGTCGGTACTATTTCTGCAAACTCTGATGCTTCTGTGGGTGATATTATTGCCGATGCCATGAAAAAAGTAGGTCAAGCTGGTGTTATTACCGTTGAAGAAGGGTCTGGTTTTGAAAATGAACTTGACGTGGTTGAAGGTATGCAATTTGATCGTGGCTATTTGTCACCTTACTTTGTTAACAACCAAGAATCAATGACTGCTAATCTTGACACGCCTTTTGTATTATTACATGACGGTAAAATTTCAAACATTCGTGATTTATTGCCTGCACTAGAAGCGGTCCAAAAATCAGGCAAGGCCTTGTTAATCATCGCTGAAGACATTGATGGTGAAGCGCTAGCCACGCTAGTGGTGAACAACATGCGTGGTATTGTTAAAGTTGCGGCGGTTAAAGCGCCTGGCTTTGGCGATCGTCGTAAGGCAATCTTGGAAGATATTGCCGTACTAACAGGTGGTGTGGTTATTTCAGAAGAAGTTGGTTTGTCTTTAGAAAAAGTAACTGAAGAACACCTTGGCACTGCTAAGCGCATTGAAATCAGTAAAGAAAATACCGTCATTGTTGATGGTGCTGGCAAAAAAGCTGACATTAATGGTCGTATTGCGCAAATTAAAGCGCAAATTGAAACCACAACGAGTGATTATGATAAAGAAAAATTACTTGAACGCTTGGCTAAATTGTCAGGCGGTGTTGCTGTGATTAAAGTAGGTGCTGCTACCGAAGTTGAAATGAAAGAAAAGAAAGATCGTGTTAATGATGCACTACATGCCACTCGCGCCGCTGTTGAAGAGGGTGTTGTTCCTGGTGGTGGTGTTGCCTTGGTTCGTGCTATTAAAGCCTTAGATGGATTGACAGGTGATAATCATGATCAAAACATTGGTATTGAAATTGCCAAACGCGCCATGGAATCGCCACTGCGCCAAATTGTTACAAATGGTGGCGGTGAGGCCTCTGTTGTTCTTAACAAAGTAGCTTCTGGTAAAGATAATTACGGCTACAATGCAGCAACAGAAGAATATGGCGATATGCTTAAGATGGGCATTCTAGATCCAACAAAAGTTGTTCGTGCGGCATTACAACATGCTGCCAGTATTTCTGGTCTGATGATTACAACTGAGGCAATGATTACTGACATCCCTCAAGATTCACCTGCTGCTACGCCTGATATGGGTGGCATGGGTGGGATGATGTAAGTCGGCTCTGCTTTAATGTTAAAAAGCCTCATTTTTATGAGGCTTTTTTATGCTGCGGAAAGCCTTCTAAAAGGGCTGTTACCGTGGTCTGAAAAACTGTAGTGGTCTAATTTATTTAAACACATTTTCAAAGCCACTCATTTTTCATCCAAAAATAAGAAAAGTAGCCAGCTATTTGCCCTCCCAAAGGACTGCTGCGCATCGCTTGATGAGTTTTTAGGTGGAAAGGTGCTGTTTCATAAATTGTGATGAATTAATGTAGTGATCTCATCTAATATGGCAATCTTTTTAAAGAAAATATTGATAAGCTTTGTTGTTGGTCTCGTTTTGATAGAAATAGCTCAACTCATCAAATTTTTTCTCAAGTTTGGATACATCGCTAACTTGTAAACCAATCAACACACGACCAAAATCAGCGCCATGATTACGATAGTGAAATAATGAAATATTCCAATGACTGCCGATTTTTTTTAAAAAATTAAGCAAAGCACCTGGTCGTTCAGGAAACTCAAAACGATAAATCACTTCATTTTCACAATTTGCACGACCACCTACCATATAACGAATATGCGCTTTCGCAATTGAATTATCACTCATATCCAACACATGAAATGATTTTGACAGTTTATCTAATAAGGCTTTCTTTTCGCTTAACCCTTCATTTAAAGCCACACCAACAAAAATACGTGCTTGAGCATCAGACCCAAAACGATAATTAAACTCAGTAATTGCGTGGTTGTTTAACATTTGACAGAATGTTAAAAAACTGCCTGGTTTTTCATCAATAGTAACAGCAATAATGGCTTCATTATGCTCGCCCAAATCAGCACGTTCTGAAATATAACGCAGACGATCAAAATTAACATTCGCACCTGATACAATTGAGACGATGTTTTTATTTTTTATCTTGTTATTTTCAACATACTTTTTCACTCCAGCGGTTGCCAAAGCACCTGCAGGCTCAGCAATTGAACGCACATCTTCATAAATATCTTTAATGGCAGCACAAATCTCATCATTACTGACCAAAATCACCTCATCAACCACTTGCTTGGCGATAGGATACGTTTGCTCACCGATTTGCTTAACCGCCACGCCATCAGCAAAACGTCCTACATCTTTTAATACCACACGCTTGTTGTTTTTCAATGCTTGATAAAGTGTGGGTGAATCTTCTGGTTCAACACCAATGACTTTAATATTAGGTGCATAATGCTTGATATAAGTTGCTATGCCAGCAATTAAACCGCCACCACCAACAGGAATAAAAACCTTATCCATACTTGGTAGTTGCTCTAACAATTCTTTGGCAATGGTTGCTTGTCCTGCCATCACTTCAATATCGTCAAAAGCGTGAATAAAGACCAAATCTTGGCTTTTTTCTAACTGTTTGGCATATTGGTAAGCATCATCATACACATCGCCACGTAGGACGACTTTTGCACCTAATTGCTCAACAGCGTTGACTTTAATCTTAGGCGTTGAAAGTGGCATAACGATAATCGCGCTAATGCCTAATTTTTTAGCAGACAGAGCAACGCCTTGCGCATGATTACCTGCACTTGAGGCTACAACACCTTTAGAAGCTTGCTCAGCAGATAGGTTTGAAATTTTCTGATACGCACCTCGAAGTTTGAAGGCATGAATGACCAGTTTATCCTCTCTTTTAAGATAAATCCTATTACCAGTGCGCTTAGATATTTGAGGCGCAAAAGACAATGGTGTCACACTTGCTACCTCATAAACACGTGTATCGTTTGCTAAATCAACAATGCGCTGCATACAGTTCTCGTAAATATGCCACATCAACACAAATTGCATTAGTCGCATCACCTTTGATTAAGTTAAAAGGCTTGTTTTTATCACCCAAATGGTCAAGCACGACCAACGCACCATCAAATTCATGTTTGTTTGTATATTCATTAACCGTAATAATAGTTTTAAGTCCAGCTTGTGTTGCTGAAATAATGCCATTATGTGAATCCTCAAACGCCAAACATCTTGTGGGATCTAAGTTCATCTGCTCTAAGACATAGGTATAAATATCACCAGCTGGCTTTAATTTTGGCACAATATTATCAGCAGCAATCACTTCAAACCAATCTAGCGCTTCAACTCCTAATGTATTTGCAATCAAGGCATCAACATTAGCAGGGGTTGTTGTTGTGGCAATTGCCAATCTAAGATTGGCTTTTCTTGCCTCATTAAACAAACGTTTAACACCTGTTCGCAAAGGCACCGCACCTTGATCCATTAAACGTACATAAATTTTAGTTTTTAACTGGTGAATAGAGGCGACAAAATCATCCAAATGTTGATGTCCAAACCTTGGCTTGTATTTTTTTAAATAATATTTAATCCGCAGTTGCCCTCCTGTTATATTGAGTAATTGGTGATAAATCTCGTTTGACCAATGCCAATCTAAACCCAGCTCTTCAAATGCCAAATTAAAGGCCTTCAAATGCCCATCACGTTCAGTATTTGCAAGAGTTCCGTCAACGTCAAAAATTAATGCTTCTAATGCCATAAAAAATTTATAATGAGAAATGTAAAAAATAAATTGCTATTTTAAGGCAGTTTAGGTATAAACATACTTTTTTTAATTAATCTAGTTATTATGTCACAAGCAAACTATCAAGAAATTTCTGCTTATCAGCCTAAAAAAAATGAAAAATTTATGAATGACACTCAGATTCAACATTTTAAAAATAAATTAAATACATGGAGAGAACAATTAGTTGATGATGCTGAATCAACCATCAATCATATTCAAGAAGATTCAAACCAAGTTGCTGATATTAACGACAGAGCCACTCTTGAAGAAGAGTTTGCTTTAGAATTAAGAACACGTGATCGTGAAAGAAAACTAATCGGCAAAATTGACAAAACCCTGCACATTATTGAACTCGGCAATTATGGCTTTTGTAAAACCTGTGGTGCTGAAATTTCCTTAGTACGACTAGAGGCGCGCCCTACTGCCAATGAATGCATTGATTGCAAAACCATTGCAGAGAAAAAAGAGGTTTAAAAATATATACATCATCCCACTTAATGCCAAAGAACACCAGCCTAAATAAAGAATAAAACATGGTAAATCTGTTACTCAAAAGCAGATAAGACTTACAAAAGCAAGTGCCATGATGAGTATTTATCAAAACATCAACCACGTAACGCCAGCCTTGATAGACTTTAATGTGAGTAATATCGTCTGCCCAGTGAGTAGCCATTTGCTTGATTAAAATCACGCTAACGTAGATTATCAGCCCCTTTTATGTAGTTTGTCAGTATATGTTTCTTAGGCTTAATATTAGTCTTACTCATTAACATAATGTTTCGATAAATACCAATTTAATGACCTTGGCATTAAGTTGACGTTGCAAACTTCTTTTACCGTAAAAAGCCCCCTATATAACCCCTAAAACAATCATCAAAATCTAAAAATCCAGTAAAAATCAACTTTGATTCAAAAAATAGCCAATATCGCTTTTTATTGTTTATTTAGTCAACCCTTAAAAACCCAAAACAAACCCAAAACCATTCTCAATCACTCAAAAACAATCATGCTATTTTTTTTTACTTACGATATTTTGCCCAGTGTAATAGAAAAAATAGCGACTTCTCATCATAAATAAGCCAGTTTTTTGTAAAACAAAAAAAATAGCAGCCGCTCTCATCCACTTTCTTAAATTC
>JAUVOQ010000100.1 GCA_030599095.1 Candidatus Ruthturnera sp. | reverse complement strand
TTAATAAAACAAAGGCAATGGGATATTAACAACCCTAAGACCTTTAGCAACAAAGCATCGTTAAAAGTTAAGAAAGCACACATTAAGGCAGCAAAAGAAGCCACAAAAAAGGGCATTGATTATTTAGACACCAAGCCCAATGTTAAGGTCGAGCATCTAAATTTTAATTTTGAGCTCATTAATGGCGATCAAGCCTTAATGCCAAAGTCTGTCTTTGACGATGGCCTTTGGACGTACTGGCAATATGGCACTAAGAACCTAAACTCTGTTGATAGACTGCCAGTACCGTATGCAGTGGTTGATGGTCATGACATGCCTGTTAATTCTAGAATTGAAGGCGGCTATTTAATTACGGAAGGTGTCTCTCAAAAATGGACGCTAAGAAGTGGCGAGCGTTATGCCTGTGTTAGCAAGTTTGAATAGCATGAACATGAACATAGCATCACCAAGCAATTCTAAATGGTCACTATCCTCTAAATCTAAATATTGGTTGATTGCTACTGCTGGCGTTATGACAATGATTGTTATTTTAATCATGGTTTTAGGTATCAGCACTGACGACATGATGGGTAAGGATCAGTCTGCTGGCAACGCCCCTCAAAGCTCAATCTTTGACACCTTAAAAACCCCTGGTGATTTTTTTAAGGCATTTGACAAGCCCAAGACAAAACCAAAACCCATACCAAAAAAACAACCAAAACTAAAGCCCAAGCCTGCACCCAAACCTGTGCCAAAAATAACCTTAACCTTTAATGATCTGTTTAACAATATTGACACAAACTCTCAAGCACCGATCAACAACGCAGCACATTTTCTAAACAGAGCAAACCGCTCATCACAAACCAGAACCTTCAGAAAATACCAAGATTTTGAAGACACTGCAATGACCTCAGATGACCTCATAGAAACGATTGAAACTCATTACAACTCGACCCATTCAAAAGCCAGTTTCCCAATTGATTTTTCCAGAACCCTGACCGCTGATAGAAACATCTACGCCATCATGATTAATGACCTCAATAGTGAGCTTCAAGGCAAAGTGGTTGCCCAAATTGAAAGTAATATTTACGCCGCACAAGGTCGATTTATTTTAATCCCTGCTGGCGCTAAAGCCATTGGCTATTACAAGCCAATGAGCAAAGTTGGCGACACCAGATTGCAAATACTTTGGTCAAGAATCATCACCCCCAAAGGGGTGGATATTATCATCAATGCTGAACTGGCAGACCAGATGGGTCGCAGTGGTTTGGCTGGCGAAGTCGATACTCGTTTTTGGGACAAGTATGGCGCTACTTTATTGTTCTCAACCATTAATGCGATGGGTCAATACAAAGTTAATACGGATAAAAATCAATCCATATTAGCCAATACTTATGGCAAAGATTTAGGTCAAGTAAACTTCTTTCTGTAAATTCGCATCTATCCTATCAAATCCACTCCTATCAATTCATTTAATTGTCATCACCACTAATCAATCACTATCCAAAGATAAATACGCTTTGGCA
>JAUVOQ010000102.1 GCA_030599095.1 Candidatus Ruthturnera sp. | reverse complement strand
GACATCATTAACAATCATTGACCAACTGCAAGTCAATAAGTTTGGAATGGCAACTGCCACTGTTTTACCTGTGCCTGGTGGTGCGGCAACCACCGTTGATAAGGTCTCGTTGGTTCTAATAAATTTGTCCTTCCAAATACCAAGCACCATGCCATCTTTTGCAAACATATCAATATCCATGTTGTTAATGTCTTTTGTTGTTGCCCATCTGGCATCGCCATAGTCCTCGACTATTTGATGGGTAGAAAAAAGGACAGTAACAAACCAAATAACAACCATGGGTAGTAGCATGATCCAAAAGTAAAGCCCGTCAAATTCAACCGTTTTAAAATACGCTAAAATGTTTTCAAACTCATAAAACCAAGCCAGTCCTGTGCCGTAAAGATAAGCAAGGCATAAGCCTATCATTGACATTAAGCCAAACTTTCTTTTCATGGTTGTGTGACTTTTTTCATTGTTGTATGCCTTGTTTTAGTGTTCTATGCTTTTAAAATCCACACAATAATCATTGAGGTTGAATTGGAAAAATGATAGGTCGTTGGTCGTTGGTTTTTTTGCTCATTTAATGCAACGCCTTAACGTCAGCAGTAAAGGTTCTTTTACCGTTTTTAAGGTGTCTTTTTGCTTGAATAATGACATCAATATTCTTAAAGGCATAGTTTTTAACTTGTTGTTCGCTGCCTTTAAAGCCTGAGAGTTGACAATTTAGTACAATGGCTTCAATGGCACTGTCAATGGTATTGGCGTGTATAGTTGCAAAAGAGCCATTGTGACCCGTGTTGATTAAACGCAAAAAATTAATGGTGTTCTCAACATCTATTTCACCCAATAAAATCCTGTCTGGTCGCAGTCGCATAATGACGTTGATAAAGTCTTTGTAACTTAACTGTGCAATGTCTGTGCCTGTTTTGGACTTTAATAACCGAATGTGATTGGGTTGTTTGATGACCAATTCCTTGCTGTCTTCAAGGGTCACTATTCTGTCATTGTTGCTTATTAAGCGAAGTATTGAGTTTAAAAGGGTTGTTTTGCCTGAGCCAGTGCCGCCACTAATGAGGATTGTTTGTCTATCTTCAACCTGTTGTTTTAAGGTTTCAATGGTGTTTTTATCAAACCAACTAGACAAAGGTATGTCCACTTCTGAGGTGACCCGAATGGATAGGGCAAACCCACTATCAACAGCATTGCCACTAATGACCTGCAAGCGATAATTGTACTCGGGGATAGACAGGCTTAATATGGGTGTTTCATCGTTAAAGTCTTGGTTGCTTTCTGTGGCTAGAATCTTTGCTAAAGATAACAGTTTGTTCAGTGTTAGGTTTTTATCTTTGATGTGCTTCCAGCCATCGCTAATTGTTTCAATCCAAACTTCACCAGGTTTGTTGATTGAAATCTCAACAATGTTTTTCTTTTTCAAGTAAGGCGCTAGAATCTCAAGGTTTTTAGACAGTAGTGCAGATAGTGATGTTTTGTC
>JAUVOQ010000111.1 GCA_030599095.1 Candidatus Ruthturnera sp. | reverse complement strand
ATTCTTATTACCAATCAAGTCTTGCACCTGATCCAACTGTTGTTTTAGAGTATGTCCATCATAAGGATTGTTTGGACAACTCATTGCACCGAGTGCAAAGCCTTCTTTGTTGGTAATGGCAATACTGGCTTTAACACCAAACTCATATTTTTTATGGGCTTTGCCTTTGCTGATACACTCAGTCTCTGGGGCATGTAGTGAGTAGAGTTTGTTTTTGCTGTTTTGTTGCTGTAGCATCAGTTGTTTGGCTTGCGCTAAACCTAGGTTAAAGGCTTGTTGCAGTCGTTGATTATTCTGTGGCAATTGACGCTCAATGTCTCTAACAATTCTACCTAAGCGAGATTTAAGCTTTTTGTTCATCATTCTCATTCTTTTAAACTGTTTTGCATGTGCGTAGCGTCCTGCCATAAGGGCATAAGTTTTGCATTTTCGGTTGTAATTCTGTCTAAGTTTGATGTTGTGTTGTTTGGCAGTCTTAACCAAATTCTCTCTAGCTTTGTTAAGCAGTTTTGAATCTGTTGGGAAGGCGACATTCTTTTCTTGCACAGTGGTATCAACGGTTACTTTGCTCAAACTGTTGGGTTTAATGGTTTTGCTCTTAAGTCCTGTATTGATGGTTTCAACAAGAAGTTTCTCAACACCGTGCCTACCAAGACGGTTGCGCCATTTGGTCATTGATGTAGGGTGAATGGGGAAAGTGTGAGAGAAGAATTGTTCGCCACAAAAATATTGCCAATAAGGGTTCTCTACCCAACGTTCAACAACTTGTTCATCAGACAAATCATACAGGTGTTTAAGGTAATGCAACCCTGCAATCATTCTTGTTGATGTGGCTGGTGCACCTTGGTTTGAGAGAAACAATTTAGCCCAGTCTTTGTCAAAACTTTGCCAATCACACGTTTGGATAACTTTACTAATTTGTGTTTGGTGTTAATCATAGTCTCAAGACGATTTTTAAACAAATCGTCTTGAGGAACTGGGGTATTTTTTGGCTTCATTTTTGACAAAATATTTGCAAGGAATGAGGTTGTATTTTACCAAAAAGTTGCAATTTTTACCAGTGAAAAAGTGTGTTTTGTGTTGTTATGTTGGGGGTTTTTGGGTTGTTCAGGTTGGACTATTTAGCTCAAAATAAAACTTTTTTATTGAAAACAAAATATTTAAATTATGGACCTCATAAAGCCAGTATTAAATTTTCACTAAACTCAAAAGAAGAATTTTTCTTATCTCGTGGTCAACAAAAAATCCTATCAATTGTATTTTGGCTAACCCAAGTATTAATATT
>JAUVOQ010000088.1 GCA_030599095.1 Candidatus Ruthturnera sp. | reverse complement strand
GCTGGACAGCTTGGCGTAATTATGGCTGTT
This sequence comes from Candidatus Ruthturnera sp., assembly GCA_030599095.1. Lineage (GTDB taxonomy): Bacteria > Pseudomonadota > Gammaproteobacteria > PS1 > Pseudothioglobaceae > Ruthia. Next base: position 2,499 of record JAUVOQ010000088.1, on the reverse strand, counting down.
GCATACCACGTTCAGGGATGTTTATAGGCTCGTCTATAACAGGTTGTTTAACAGGGGGTTAACAACAAAGAAACTAACAAAAAGAAATTAACAAAAAAAAGACCAACAAGTCAACTAACAAAAGAACCAACAAGAAAGAATAACAACGAAACTAACAAGAAAAAAGACCAACAAAAAGATCAACAAAAAACGTTAACAAAAAGAGTTAACAAAACAGGCTAACAAAAAAAGGAGCAAAAAATGAAAAACACAAACAACACAAAAAAGCCAGGCGTTCTAAGAAACTCCATTGAATTAGAACTCAGCACCAAAGAAGCAGTATCCCTATTTTATGGCAGAGAGAGGTCAACAAGCATCAACTCAATTGTGGGCTTAAACGCCTTTGCACAAAAAGTTAAATACATCAACAACGCCGCACACAATAACGACCCCTATGCTGATTATTTTCTACTTGAAGTTGAGGCAGCATTAAAAGAGGCAAAGTCAACCTTAATAAACTGGCAAGACGCCTTAACAGGGTTAAGCAGTGAGTCCTTACTCACCATCAATCAAGGCAGCTCAACCAGACCAGTGGCCCTAGAGACCAGCTTTGCCAGTGTGTATGCCAACATTGCCTTAGAGCTTTTAAAACGTGCAGACAACTTGTTGTTAACCCTCTACGCCTTAAGACATACAGGACTGATGAACAGAGTTAAGTGCAATCATGAAACCACAAAAATAATCAAACTCATGCGTAAAACCTTTTTATCAGCCGATGGCTATAAATTCTTCAGTGTCAACAGAAAAGACGTTGAACAACAAACAGCCAGATACCGACAAGCCCATCTTGCCATGAAGTTCACCAGAGAACTGCCTGCGGCAATCCTAGACAAAACCCTAAGAGCAGAACATGCGCCTAATATTATGATTGACCCGAATGATATTTTTAGGAAAAAGCCTGTTAAAAAGACTTTGGGAAGACTGGTTAAAGAGCCTTTGAAAGTGCCTGTTAAAGAACCAGTGGCAACACCAACTATAAAACCAGTTAAAGAAGCAGTGAAAGAGGCAATTAAAACACCAGCTAAAAAACCAGTGAAAGAACAAGTTAAAGAACCCGTTAAAAAATCAGTCAAAGAGCCAGTGGAAACACCAACTACAGAACCAGTGAAAGAACCCGTGAAAACACCAAAACAAACTCAGGAAGATAAAACCACTGCCAAAAAGACCAAACAGACCAAAGAGGATGAATAAAAAAACCATCATGAACAAAAAAATCATCATCAATAAAAAAACCATCATTCATAAAGTCTTAAAGCACTACATGGGCGCTTATGACTTTATCTCTGGTGACTTTAAAAACAAAACCATTCCCACCCTTAAAAAATTAGAAAGCATTGCAAAAACAAGCGAGCATCTGGTTGACTTATTGCTAGACTCAAAAATACTAAAATCCAGTGTCACTTTTACTGAAACTGGTGAACAGTGGCAGCCCTCTCAAGAGCCTTTGGTTTTGTTTCTTGCTGATCGGACTCATTGGGATTTTTGGACGGAAGGCTTTAATGACTATTTGATTAGAACCGAAGGCAAAGACAGTGACCAAAGCTCGGTGCTGTTTGAACAAAAAAAGTCATTGTCTAAGTTAGAAAGACAACACATAAGAAAGTGGCTGTTAGAGCACTAGGACAATGGCTGTTAGAGCGTTAAGGCAATGGCTGTTAGCAAACTCATTCACTTTTTTAAAAGAAAGATAGAAAGGAATAAAAAGTCCGACCATGGCAATGGCAACTATGCAAAGAGCAATAACACCCATAGAAACAGCAAAAAGCCCGACTATGGCAATAGCAATAACAACCATGCAAATAGAAATAACGTCCATGACCATAAAAAGAGAAATAGCAACAGCAACAGCAACCATGGCAATAATAAAACCCCCAACCCTACAAATAACAACCCAATCCAAATACAATCTGCCAACACCTTACTATCCCAACATACAAAATTAATCAGTGATATTTACCACCACTCTCATGCCCCTTCAAAACACTTTGAAGACCTTTATCTTTACCCCATAAAACGCCTTGCAGTTTGGGTACAAAGTTTACCAGCAAGCCAAACTCATCACCATGCCCATCACGGGGGTTTTTTATTGCACACCCTTGAGGTTGTTGAAATAGCCCTCAAGCAGCGCAACACTAAAATGCTGCCGATTGGGGCTAGCGTTGAACAGCAAAATGAAAAGAAAGATTTATACACCTTTGCTGTGTTTGTGGCCGCCTTATTGCATGATGTTGGCAAGAGCGTTTCTGATGTTGATGTCATGCTTTATAACAACCAACAAACAGAACTGGGCAGATGGTCGCCATGGTTTGGTGCTATGACCAGTGTTACCCAAGCAAGGTACTATCAATACCAGTACAACAGTGCCAGAAAGTATCAACAACACAGTTTATTGCCTTTGACTTTTTTAAGGCAGTTTATCAGTCCAACTGCCATTGATTGGATGCAACAAGAGTCTGATTT
>JAUVOQ010000017.1 GCA_030599095.1 Candidatus Ruthturnera sp. | reverse complement strand
TAGAACTTGGCGTCAGTTAGGTTTTAGGCTTTGGGCTTGGTTGGCTTGGTTGATTACTTTTAACTTTGTTAATATCGCTTGGGTGTTTTTTAGGGCTAAAGAGTGGGGTGATGCGCTTAGGGTTTTGGGTGGGATGTTTGGGTTGGGTGATTATGGTATTGGGCTTGATGGTTTTGCTGTTAATCTAGCAGCAGGCAGAAGTTTAATTCATTCGCTAGTTGTTGGCTTTGTGTTGATTCTTGTGTTTAAGAACTCTATTGAAAAAGTAAGAACATTTAAACCAAATCTATATCATTCACTTTTTATGATAAGCATACTAATGATGTCTATTTTAATGCTAAGTAAAGAAAGTGAATTTTTATATTTTAATTTTTAGAATCTTTTCATGTATAAAAAATATTTAAAAAGATCAGCGATGGTATTCACTGTTTTAATGCTTGTCATAGGTGGTATAAATTTTATCGTTGACCTAGAAGAAATTTATTTAGGAAAAATATTAGGAAAGATAAAAAGTTCTGAATTTTCTAATAAATTATTCAATTCTAAATATGGTATTGTTGCTGATGGCTGGAATGAAAGATTAATTAAAACCACATTGGCAAAAGAGTCTGGCAATTTTGATTGTATTGTTTTAGGTTCAAGCCGTATAATGCAAATTTCTAGCATCAGAAATACTGGCAATATTAAAAATCAATGCAATTCATTATTAAATCTTGGCGTAAGTGGTGGCAATATTGAGGATATATCAATATTTTCATATATTGTACTAAATAATATAACTTTTCCAAAAAAAGTATTTATTGCTGTTGACCCTTGGACGCTAAAATTTAATATGGATGCTAGATACGGGGCATATAAAGAATATTACAATAAAATGAATACTCTATTAAAAGAAAGTAAAGCAGGTAATGATATGTTTTATATAAATAAACTTGCTAAAAATTTATTTAATAGAGAATATTTACAACGCAATATAAAAGAATTATCTAAAAATGTAGAAAAAAATACAATAATTAATCTTTTTAAAAGAGATATTATTTATCCTAAAAATCAATTTTCTTATCAATTGGGCTATAAAAATGCAGTAACGTTATCTGATGCAAGTCATGTTTATAGCAAAGAAAAGATACTAGAGTTTAAAAATCAGCCTATTAAGATTGGCGGAGGCAGCTATAAAATAAGTGGTCGTGCCTATGATAATTTAACTTTACAATATTTAGAAAAAATAATACAGGTATATCAAAAAAATGGGGTTGAAGTAAATTTTATTCTAGTCCCTTATCATCCAAATGTATTTAAAAAAGGCGATACAAAAGTAGTTAAAAATTTTAAAATAGTTGAGTCAGTCATTAAGAAGTTTGAACAAAAAAATAATTTAAGAGTATATGGTTCGTTTTTTTTTTATAATCTTGGATGTAAAAATAAAGAGTTTCTTGATTTCATGCATCCAACTAATGAATGCTTAAACAGAATAAATTTTTCACAATAATCAAGTAAACTTCTTTGCTGTAAATTGCCATCTATTCTATCAAATCTGTATTAGTCTTGAATTTGTGTCATGACTTCATCAGCAAAGTTTTCTTCTTTCTTTTCAATGCCTTCGCCAACTTCAAATCGCACAAAAGACTTAACTTGCGCATTATTTGATTGTGCAAGTTTGCCTACTGTTGTGTCAGGGTCTTTAACAAAAGATTGACCATATAGCGTTACTTCATTCACAAATTTTTTCATACGACCAACAATCATTTTTTCAATGATATTGTCTGGTTTGCCAGATTCTTTGGCCTGTTCAATAAAGATTGTTTTTTCCCTTGTTAAAAGATCTGTGGATAATTCTGCCTCAGTAATACATTCTGGTTTGTTAGCAGCAATGTGCATTGCAATGTCTTTTGCTAGCGCTTCATCGCCACCTTCTAGCGCCGTTACTACCGCAATACGATCGCCATGTTTGTACGTGCCAATGACGCCGTTATCGGTTGTGATTGTTTGTACACGTCTGATTGCAATATTTTCACCTACTTTTGCAATGATGTCCTCTCGCGCTTCTTCTAGTGAGTCGCCATTGTCTAGCGTTTGAGATAAAAATTCTTTGATATTAGCAGGTGTTGTTTTAAGCGCTAGTGTGCCTAGCATATCAACAAAACCAATAAAAACATCGCCCTTGGTAACAAAATCAGTTTCAGAATTAACTTCTAAAATAGTGACAGTTTTCTTATCAGCACTAATGTTGATTTTAACCAAACCTTCGGCCGCAACACGTCCTGCTTTTTTAGCAGCTTTGGCAGCGCCTGAGGTGCGCATTAAGTCAATAGCTGCATCCATGTCGCCATTGGTCTCAGTTAAGGCCTGTTTGCAGTCCATCATGCCTGCGTCTGTTCTTTGTCTTAATTCTTTAACTAAAGAGGCTGTAATTGCCATAATTAATCTCCTATTTTGTGTTACATCTTTACCACTTTAAGCAATAAAGATGTATTAATCAATGCGCTAAACTATGTAAGCTTTTCGATAATTTGCGTCTTAGTGTCAGTGCTGTTAATAGTTATACCTTGTGTTTCAGCGTAAGCAACTAAGTCAGCTTTTTTCATTGCATTGAAGTCTGTTTCACTTAGAGTTTCGGGCTTGTCGTCTTCCTTGGTAGGCTCTTTAGTGCCCTCTTTTTTTACTGGCGTTTGCTCAACAGGTGCTTGCTCAACAGGTGCTTTTTGGGCGACTGGTTTTTTAGTTTCTGATTTTTTGACCAAAACTTTTTTCTCAATTGAAGTACCAGTAGCAGCTTTTGCTTCTAAAATAGCATTTGCAATTTCTCTTGCGTAATAACCAATTGCTCTGATGGAATCATCATTACCAGGAATCACATAATCAATACCTTCAGGGTTGTGGTTGGTGTCTACAATACCAATAATGGGCAAGTGTAGTTTTTTAGCTTCTGCAACTGCATTTTTTTCAACACCAATGTCAATCACAAAGACAACATCTGGAATGCCACCTAAATCTTTAATACCACCAAGACTGCGCTCTAATTTTTCCATTTCACGGGTCATCATCAGCGCTTCTTTTTTGCCAAATTGATTAAAATTCTCTTCTGCTAAAAACTCAAGGTCTTTTAGGCGTTTAATAGAGGACTTAATGGTTTTGTAGTTTGTCATCATGCCACCTAACCAGTGGTGATTAACGTATGGCATACCACAACGTATGGCCTCTTGTTTAATGATATCGCTCGCTGCTCTTTTTGTGCCTATAAATAAAATTGATTTGCCAGCCGCTGTAGTTTTGCTCGCAAAGTTAAGTGCATCATTAAACAGGGGCAGTGTTTTTTCTAGATTGATAATATGAACACCGTTACGAGTGCCGTAGATAAAGCGTTGCATTTTTGGGTGCCAAAAACGAGAACGGTGACCAAAGTGTACACCGGCTTCTAGCATTTTTTTCATTGAGGTTTTTGCCATTATATTTTCTCCAAGGGGTTAATAAAGCGTCTATTGACGCCTTCTTCCACAACTTCTACCAATCAACTCTTTTGCAAGAGCACCCTGACTAATATGTCGAGTTGTGTGATACATTAAAACAAGTTGGACACCCAATTTAAAATCAGGCGCATCCAACTCAACTTTTAAATCTATTGCGATTTAGCCTCATCTCATAATAGATTTAATAAAGCGAAGAATTATACCAAAGATGGATAAACCCTTCAAGTTAATTAAGCCTTAGCAAGTTCCACACGCATTGCATCAATGGTTGCCTTGTAATCATCGGTGCTGAAGATTGCAGAGCCAGCAACAAAGGTGTCTACACCAGATTCAGCCACTTCACGAATGTTGTCAATTTTTACACCGCCATCAATTTCTAAACGAATGTTGCGACCACTTGCATCAATCAGTTTTCTGACTTTGCGACATTTTTCCAATGTATGAGCAATGAAAGACTGCCCACCAAAACCGGGATTAACCGACATTAATAAAATCATGTCCAGTTTGTCCATAACGTTTTCTAGTACGTGTAGTGGCGTTGCAGGATTGAACACCAGTCCAGCTTTGCACCCACCCTCTTGAATCATGCCTAATGTTCTGTCAATATGCTCTGATGCTTCTGGGTGAAAAGTAATATATGACGCACCAGCCTTAATAAAATTAGGAATAATTCTATCAACAGGCTTCACCATTAAGTGAACATCAATTGGTGCACTAACGCCGTGATTTCTAAGCGCTTCACAGACCAAAGGACCGATGGTTAAATTTGGCACGTAGTGATTGTCCATGACGTCAAAGTGGACGATATCTGCACCGTCTCTAAGCACATTGTCAACTTCTTCGCCTAATCTGGCAAAGTCTGCTGAAAGAATTGAAGGGGCAATAAAATTAGTTTGTTTCATGGGTTTCTCCTTGTGTGAGGTTAATCTTGTTGTTATTTTACTTAAATGTTAATAAACTATTGCCAGTCATTTCATCTGGTTTCTTAACATCCATCATTGTTAATAAGGTTGGTGCAATGTCTGATAATGCGCCTTTTTCTGGTTTGGCAATGTCTGCTTTACGTTTACTAACAAAGATTAAAGGCACTGGGTTGTTGGTGTGTGCTGTGTGTACTTCATGCGTTTGTGGGTTAATCATTTGTTCTGCATTGCCATGATCAGCGGTGATTAGTATTTCGCCACCAATGGCAAATATGGCTTTGTGGACAATGCCTAGGCAACTATCAACGGCTTCAACAGCCTTAATGGTGGCGTCTAACTTGCCAGAATGCCCGACCATATCGGTGTTGGCAAAATTGCAAATAATTAAATCATATTTTTGACTTTCAATACTTTCAAGCAATACATCTGTTAGTTCAAATGCACTCATTTCGGGTTGTAAGTCATAAGTGGCAACATTAGGCGATGGAATTAATAGGCGATCCTCGCCATTAAAAGCTTCCTCAACACCGCCGTTGAGGAAAAAAGTGACGTGTGCATATTTTTCAGTTTCGGCAATTCTAAGTTGGGTCATGCCTAAATTTGATAAATATTTACCTAAAACGTTATTCAGTTTAGAAGTTGGATAAGCCACTGACAGGTTAAAGTCTTTTTTGTATTCAGTCAGGCAAACAAACTGAATTGGGATGAGCGTTCCACGTGAAAATCCTTGAAGGTTTTCATCAGCAAAGGCGCGCGTAATTTGTCTAGCACGGTCTGCACGATAATTCATAAAAATTAATACATCACCCTTTTTAATTGAGGTTGGTGCTTTAACTGAGGTTGATTGGATGAATTCATCGGTTTCACCGCGCGCATATGCTAACTCAACAGCATGTACGGCAGACTGGGCTAAAAACTTCGCCTTGCCTTTAGCGATAAGCTCATAAGCACAGCGTATGCGCGACCAGCGATTGTCTCGATCCATTGAAAAGTATCGACCAATAATGCTAACAATTTCTCCTGTACCAAGGGCAGTTATCTTGTCCTCAAGTTTTTGAATGTACTTTTCGGCACTTTTTTGTGCACAATCTCTACCGTCGGTAAATAAGTGTAAATAGACATTTTTGCAGCCTTGTTTGTGCGTCATTTCCAGCATGGCATGGATCTGTTCTTCGTGCGAATGCACGCCACCATCAGACAAAAGCCCCATAATATGAACCGCTTTATTGTTATCATTTGCATATTCTAGTGAGTTTTTTAGGATTGGGTTTCTAAAAAAGTCGCCATTTTTAAGCTCATTATAAATGCGAGTAAAAACTTGTTTAACAATGCGTCCTGCACCTAGGTTAAGGTGTCCCACTTCTGAGTTGCCCATCTGTTGTCTAGGCAGGCCAACGTTTTTGCCACTGGTGTGGATTAATGAATTGGCGAACTCTGCGTTAAACTTATCCCAAACGGGCGTATTTGCCATTGCAATAGCATTGCCTTTAATATCGTTAGAATGCCCCCAGCCGTCTAGGATTAATAGTAGTTTTGTTTGTTTTTTAATGTTCATTAGTAAAATTTATATTAATATTAGGCGGTTATATATTAAACAGGAAGTGTATCACATCGCCATCTTCAACGATATATTCTTTGCCTTCTGAGCGCAATTTCCCAGCCTCTTTTGCACCTTTTTCACCACTAAACTCAATAAAATCAGAAAATGCAACGGTCTGGGCGCGAATAAAGCCTTTTTCAAAATCGCCGTGAATTTTTCCAGCGGCTTTCGGAGCGCTGTCACCAATGTGAATTGTCCATGCGCGTACTTCTTGCACGCCAGCGGTAAAATACGTTTGCAGCCCTAATAATTGATATCCTGCTTTAATTAATCTGTCCAGTCCTGATTCGCTTTGCCCCATTTCAGACAAGAACTCTTGCTTTTCATCTTGGTCTAATTCAGCAATTTCAGCCTCAGTTTCAGCGCAAATGGCGACAGTTTGCGCATGTTCGCTGTGGGCGAATTTTTCTATTATTTTCAAGTAGGGATTCTCAACAAAGCCTTCTTCGCTGACATTGGCAACATATAAAACGGGTTTAATGGTGAGCAGTTGAAAGCCTTTTAGTCGCTTTAATTCTTCCTCGTCAAATGAGAGTGTACGTACACTATTACCAGTTTCAAGCACAGGCAAGATTTTTACCAATAGATTTTTAAGGGGGAGTCCGTCTTTTTGACCTGACTTTGTATTTTTAAGGGCTTTTTGATACAGTTTTTCAACCACATCCAAGTCAGCTAAAATAAGTTCAGTGTTGATAATTTCAATATCATCAAGCGGCGCAACCTTGCCAGATACGTGAATAATGTCATCATCATCAAAGGCACGAACGACGTGGATAATGGCGTCTGTTTCGCGGATATTGGTTAAAAATTGATTGCCCAGCCCCTCGCCTTTTGAAGCGCCTTCAACCAATCCAGCAATGTCAACAAACTCCATTGTGGTAGGTATAATTCTTTGAGGATTAACAATTTTTGCCAACTCGTCTAAGCGCGAGTCATTAATAGGCACAATACCAACATTTGGCTCAATTGTACAAAAAGGGTAGTTGGCAGATTCAATGCCAGCTTGAGTTAATGCATTAAATAAGGTTGACTTTCCAACATTTGGCAGCCCTACTATGCCACATTTAAATCCCATTTTTTACCATGCCTCTGAGTTGTTTATTCTTTTGTGTGTAAAGTTTTCATGGCCTTGTCAAGGTTGCCATTAATCACATCTTCAATGACTTGCAACGAATCACCCAAAGCATCTTGTATTTTTTCTAATTCACCCTTACTGGGTGCATGTAGTACAAAGTTAGCCACTTGTGATTTATCACTTGGGTGGCCTATGCCAATCCTTAGTCGATGAAATATTTTAGCACCCAAGGCTTTAATGGTGTCTCTCAAGCCATTATGCCCGCCATGCCCGCCATCAGATTTAATTTTTGCAATGCCAGGGTTGATGTCTAGTTCATCATGTACAACTAATATTTCATCGGCATTAATTTGATAAAAATTGGCAATGCTTTGAATAGATTGCCCCGAACAATTCATGAATGTAGTGGGCTTGAGCAATTGAACATTGCGACCAGATATATTAATCTGGGCAACTTCACCAAAAAATCTAGCTTCTTTTTTAAAATTACCAGCGTATAGGTGAGCCAAAGCCTCACAAAACCAAAACCCCACATTATGGCGATGAGACTGATAGTCTTTGCCTGGATTGCCTAGACCAACAATCAGTTTTATTGTCATATTGGTTCAGCTTGAATTATGAATCTGATTTGCCTTTATCAGCGTCACTACTCTCAATATTTTCATCTTCAGCATCTTCAGTAACAACAGGCACTTCTTCTTCAATTTCGGCCATTTTTCTAGGCTCTTGAACTGCAACAACACTTTGGTCATACGCCTCAATATCACCATGTGTTAATGCGGTAATGACCACGCCTTTTGGCATGTTAAGACCTGTCAAACTAACATGTTCGCCCATTGCAAGGTTGCTGATGTCTACATCAATAGCGTGAGGCAGGTCTGTTGGTAAGCAAGACACTTCAACCGAAGTAACAAATTGGTTGAGAACCGCACCTAAGTGCATTGCTTCGTTGTTTTCCTCGCCGTTAAAGTGTAGAGGGATGCTGGTAACAATCGCTTGTTTTAAGTTAATGCGCAAAAAGTCAACATGAGTGATGATGTTTTTAGCAGGGTGGCGTTGTAAATCCTTAATAATCACTGCTTCTTTTTTCTTATCAACCACTAGGTCAAGCACTGAAGTGTAAGACTTCTCGTTTTCTAATAGGTGGGTAATTTCAAAAACATCTAAGGTGATATTGCTAGGGACTTTGCCGGCGCCATAAACAATAGCAGGAATTTTATGATTGCGACGTAGGCGGCGGCTCGCACCTTTACCCTGATCGCCTCTTGTTAAAGCGTTAATTGTTAAACTCATGTTGATACTCCAAAAAATAAAAAAACACCACAATGGGCAACGTTACATAAAAGATATATTTTGCGACCAAATATATCAAGAGTGCTATTTTACCTGAAAACCCCAGCCAAAAGTCAAACAACAAATGTCCTATGTTTGGATTGGAGAGTCTATTGCTATTTAGATTTGAGCCAAAATATTAAAGCAACAATGCTGCTGAGCAAACTTGGCAACCAAAATGTATTAACTGCTAAAATGCCACTAAGGATAGCCAAAGCGCCAGCAAAAATAGCATGAGTTTGTCTATTTGCATTGTCTTTGAGCTGGTTAACAATACCATCAGTTTGCTGAGCATGAAGACGCCCAATGTGTTTTATTTTATTTAATTGTTTGAGCGCATTAATGGTTAAGTTAGGCAGCTCTGGAATGTCTTTTAGGAGTTGCGGTGCTTGGTCTTTTATTTTTTTAAAGGTATTTTCCACACTGTATTTCTCTTTAACTAAATCTTCTAAAAACGGCTTTGCAGTTGTCCATAAGTCAAGCTGTGGATACAACTGTCTGCCAAGTCCTTCAATATTTAACAAGGTTTTGTCTAATAATAACAGTTGTGGCTGAATGCTGATGTCAAAATTTTTGGCCTCTTGAATAAGTTCAAGCAATACTTGACCAAAAGAGATTTCATCTAAGGGCTTTTCAAACATGGGTTCACAAATTCTTTTAACGGCAGCCTCAAAGGCAGATATGTCTGTTGTTGGACTCGCCCAGCCAGAATCAATATAGGTTTGTGCTACTTTTGTATAATCTTGGTTGAAAAAAGCCAGAAAAATATCCGCTAGAAAGTCTTTGTCAGCCTCGGTAAGCGTACCCATAATGCCAAAATCAACCCCCATGTATTGCCCATTGGTATTGACGAAAATATTACCAGGGTGCATATCGGCATGGAAAAAATTATGCTTAAAAACCTGGGTGAAGAAAATAATCACACCTTCTTCTGCCAGTCGTTTCATGTCAATATGATTGGCTTTTAGTTGTTCAATGTCACCCACTGGAATGCCATGAATACGTTCAGTGGTTAGAATGTTTTTATGACACAAATCTGGGTAAATTTTTGGAATGTAAAGCAGGTTAGAATTTTTAAAATTTTTGCCAATTTTTTCACAGTTCTTAGCCTCAATGCGCATGTCTAACTCATTTAGAATAATACTTTCAAACTCTGACACTACCTCTATAGGACGTAGTTTTTTACTAATCGGATGCTTATTAAATAGCCTCGCCAAGGCGTACATTAATTTAATATCACGTCCGATGGCTTTATCGATACCTGGTCTGACCACCTTGACCACTACTTCATTGTCATCATTTGTTAGTGCGGTGTGCACTTGGGCGATTGAGGCTGAGGCTAGAGGTTCAATATCAAAACGCTTAAATAAACTTTCAGTGGGTGCACCTAGCGACTGTTCAATAATTTGCTTGGCCTTTATTGGGTCAAAAGCGGGGCAACTGTCTTGTAATTTTGCTAATTCATCGCCAATATCCTCTGGTAGCAAGTCACGCCTAGTGGAAAGTGTTTGCCCAAATTTGATAAATATAGGTCCTAGCTCTTCCAGTGCCAAACGAATACGCTCGCCTCGCGTGTATTTTTTAACAGGAAAGTAATGCCAAGGGATGAGATACACCAAGGGCTTAAAACTTTTCAGTAGTGGGGTTGATAGCACCAAAGAGTCAAGGCGATAGCGCATCAAAACACGAGAAATTTTAATAAATCTTAGAAAGTTATGCATGGCTAACTGTTTTTATGTTTGTATAGTTCAGATTTAATGGGGTTGATTAACAAGGCGGTCAACCCATCTTTAATTATCTCAAGCGGGTTGTTTGATTGCGTGTCGGCAGGGTTGAATTTTTTCGTTAGTTTTCCAAGTTGACTGGCAATGATATCACCTGTGTATTTTGACACCATTTCTTCAGCGTCAATATCAACCTCTTTTAGTAAATCAACCAATAATTGAGCAGTTTTAACATCACCATGAATATTAATTTTGTCTTGTCTAAGTAGCTCAGTTAGGTCTTCACCTTGGAGCAAGGATATAAACACCATAGATTTGAGTTTAACATCAACATCTGTGAGTTTGTCAGTAGCAGGCAAAACAAATATTCGACTATTGGCACATACAAAGTACATCTCCAACGGTAAATCTTGCAAAGAAAAACCAATCGTTTTGCCATTAAGCACGCTAATGTCAACTTTGCCATTAGTAATTAAGCAATTTAACGCTCGCTCAAGGATAACGGTTTGTTTATGCCAGAAAATTGCAAAGGGTTGCATCGGGTTTTATACTTTGATGCCTTTATGCAAAGCAACAATACCACCTGATAAATTATGATACTCGCAAAAGTCAAAGTCAGCATTCAGCACCATGTCTTTAAGGGTTTCTTGGTTCGGATGTTTGCGGATTGATTCAGCTAAGTATTGATACGAGGCCTCATCATCAGCAATAATACCACCGAGTCTCGGCATAATATTAAACGAATAAAAGTCGTATAATTTTTTTAATAATGCAGAATCAGTTGTTGAAAATTCTAAAATTAACAAACAACCGCCAGACTTTAAAATACGATACATTTCTTTGAGCGCTTGGTTTTTGTCAGTTACGTTTCTAAGACCAAAGGCAATACTCACACAATCAAATGTATTGCTATTGAAGGGCAGGTGCTGTGCGTTGAGTTGCACAAATTCAACCCCAAAAATACCTTTATTGGTTAAGTTTTTACGACCCTCATTCAGCATAGTAGCATTAATATCGCTTAGTATGACCTGCCCATTGTTACCCACTTTTTTCCTAAATTCAATGGCTAAATCGCCCGTTCCGCCAGCAATGTCTAGTACTTTGTCACCAACCTTAACATTACTTGAAGCAACCGTATAACGCTTCCAAAGGCGATGCGCACCAAAGGACAAGACATCGTTCATTAAGTCATATTTGCTTGCAACAGAGTTAAAAACATCCCTAACCAAACTTTGTTTATCGTCTGTGGCAACTTGTTTGAATCCAAAATACGTGGTATTTTCCATGATTATTTTTTAGGATAATCCCTAGAATCAGCCCCTGTGTAGATTTGTGTGGGTCTGAAAATGCGGTTGTGCCCAACTTGTTCGTGCCAATGGGCTACCCAGCCAGCAGAGCGAGCCATGGCAAAAATAGGCGTAAAGTGTGTTTGTGGGATTTTGAAAATTTCAGCATATAAAATGCCTGAGTAAAAATCTACATTTGAATAAACGCCTTTGCTTGATAGCAACTCTTCACAAATTCTTTCCACCTCTAACGCAGTTTCAAAGCGTTTAGAAAGACACATGTTGGATTTTTTGACATAGGACTCAATCATGGCTTGTAAAATACTTGCGCGAGGGTCTTTAATGCTATATTCTCTATGTCCCATACCCCAAATGACTTGTTTGTTTTTTAGGCGGTTCTTAATATAAGTACGAGCATTTTTAGAATCGCCAATTTTATCCAACATTTTAAGCACATCTTCATTCGCACCACCATGTAAAGAGCCTGCCAAAGTGCCAACTGCAGCCGAAATCGAAGCAAATGGATTGGCAAGCGTAGAAGCGGTTACCATGGCAGAAAAAGTTGAGGCATTAATTGTGTGCTCTGCATGTAAAATTAAGCAAGCATCAAACAGCTTGACAATATCATCATCGGGCTCTTCTCCAAACGACATATATAAAAAATTCTTAGCGTAGGACATTCCTTTGCTAGGCGGAATAGGATCGTAGCCAGCACTAATGCGCGCCCACATTGCCACCAAAGTGCTCATGTTAGAAATAATTTTAGTCAACGCACTTTGTGTATAAACAGAGTCAGGGTTTTGTGCGCCTGCATCAGGATAAAACGTCGCCATAGCGGCAATGGCAGCTTGCAAAACATCCATTGGGTGTCCAGTGGCAGGCAAAGACCACATCATAGAGCGGATATTACGTTTTACCTCATAGCGTTTGTGTAAAACATCTTTAAAGTTATCCAGTCTTTTTTTGTCTGGTAACTCGCCATCTCGAAGCAACATAGACACTTCTTCAAAAGAGGCGTGTTTAACCAAGTCCTCAATTGAGTAGCCACGATAAGCCAAAATACCATTTTTTCCATCAATAGAAGAGATGGAAGATTCTGTTGCAGGAACGCCTGCCAAGCCAGGGATGTATTCAATCATAGCCAACCATTATCACAAAACTAAAATTTTACGCACTTTTACTCTTTCAATGACAGGATTTACTCAAAATAAGTATGCCCGTGGCTCAATGCTTGGATAAAAAATACCAATAACAGCAAAAAGGATTGTTTGCCCAGTTGTAATAGGGTTACGCCTAAACCAATTTCGATGACTCAATAATTTTTATCTCAGTATTGCTCAAATTATAGAGCCAATAAGGCAGTTTGTAAAATTGGAGGACTCTTAAGCCCACTTGCACGAAACCTGTTTTTAAGGCGTTGGTAGTGGTGGCGCTAAGGGTGTTTTAAAAGGTTTCTATGCTATTTCACTAAAAATATTTTTTTTGCATAAATTACTTTCAAATACAAATGGTAACGAGTATCATTTGTATTTAAGCTACTCAGGAGAAGAATCTTATTAACAAAAAATGCAACTTGACGGAGGGCTACAATGCAGGTTGAATTATTGTTGGCTTACGAGTTTTAAATTAAGGAGAAAATCATGAAAGTACAAAAAAAATTAATAATTTCATCCGCCTTAACAGCGGCAATGGCAATTTCTACTGCAAGTGCGTTTTGGGGTAATGAGGCTAATTCATTATTAACCACGTACGCAAACATTGCAACGGCAAACTACACGGACACTTTAAATGATGCCAAAATACTAAAGGAAAAGCTAAAAGATTTTACCAATAACCCGACAATGATTTTGATGGAAAATGCTAAAGCGGCATGGCTAAATGCACGTGAATCTTATGGTCAAACAGAAGCATTCAGATTGTCCAATGGGCCTATTGATGCAGAGGAAGGTTGGCACACGTCTTATGGCGCACCAGGAGGGCAATTAAACGCCTGGCCGTTAGATGAAAATATGATTGATTATACGACCAATGCTAAGGGTAGAAAAACGTCAGGTAATATTATTGACACCAAAGGCATGTTTAATCCAGGTGGCGAAAACCCCACGGCAGTTGATGTCAGTACAATTACCTCTAATACATTAGCAGCACTGAATGAGAATGGTGGCGATGCTAATGTGGCAACGGGTTATCACGCGATTGAGTTTTTATTATGGGGTCAAGATCAGGATTATGCTAATTTTATAAAAGATGGCGTAACCAATGGTGCGCTGGTGGCAGGTCAAAGGTCGCTTGCTGATTATACGACTGATGCAAATGCTGATCGTCGTAAGCAATATTTAAACGCAGCAGCGAGCCTGATTGTTGCTGATTTAGAGTCAATGGTTTCGGCTTGGGCAGATGATGATAGTACTAATTACAAGGCGGCATTGTTGGGTAAAAATTCTGATGCGACTAAGAACATTGACACGAAAGTAGCACTAAAGCAAATCTTTTCTGGTTTGGGTGTTTTTATTAAATCTGAACTTGCTAATGAGCGTATTGCAGTGGCAGTACTCACACCTTCTGAAGAGGATGAGCACAGTTGTTTTTCTGATAACACACATCGTGATATTACGCAAAATTTCCAAGGCTTTAAGAATTTATTATTAGGCACCTATAAGGGCGTTGACTATGGCGTAGCACCTATTGATGCGATGAAAGATAAAACCAAGTTGATGGATTTGATTGAATCGGCTAATGCCAAAATTAATCAAATGAATACATTGGCACAAGTGAGTCGTCATTTTGATTATCAAATTCGCCCGAATGATACCCAAGCTAGGCAAATCAAAAAGCTTAAAAATGAGTTAAGAGCTATTGGCGATCAAATGGTTTATGTGGCAAAATCAAATGGTGTTGATTTGACGCTTGGAGACATAACGGATGCACAGGAAACCAAACTATAAACGTTTAGTAGTTCTAAGCATATCAACCCTTGCTATTAGTCTAATGGCAAAGGTTTTTGCTGATGGTTTGGAAGGTTTATCAACCCGCATATTAAACCAATCTTTTACACAAGCCCAGCCTGGTTTAAGCAATGAGGAAGTGGATGAGTTTATTTTAGGCAAAAGTTTTTTTCGTATTCCTTGGGTGGAAGCGCCTTCTGCAACAACAGCACGTGATGGATTGGGCCCACTATTTAGTGCTAATACTTGTGTTAATTGTCATGCAAAAAATGGTCGTGGTAAAGTATTTGACGCAAACAATATCATTGATAGGTCACACGTAATACGCTTGTCTATACCGTCAAATGGTACTGACGAACATCGGCGAATGATAGCCAAAACTGGCTTTATTCCTGAGCCAAATTATGGTGCTCAAATTAGTATCAATGGCGTGCCAGGCGTGCCTTTTGAAGCCAAGCCTTTGGTGTATTATTCAACCAAAAATATTCATTATCCTGATGGTGTTGTCGTTACTTTGCAACAGCCAACAATTGAATTAAAAAATTTGGGTTATGGCGATTTGCACCCCAATACAATTGTCAGTGCTAGAATTGCACCAGCACTTGTGGGGTTAGGCTTGTTAGAGCAAATTACTGATGCACAAATCCTAGCCAATGAGGATATTAATGATGTCAATCATGATGGTATTTCTGGCAAAGCCAATCGGGTTTGGTCAAATCAAACTAAGCGAATGGAGATTGGTCGCTACACTTGGAAAGCTTCCGTGCCAACGCTAAAGCATCAATCAGCCAATGCTGCTATTAATGATATGGGCTTGACCAGTTCTATGCACGAAAAACAAACATGCACGCCAATACAAACGCAGTGTATTGACACTTCACAAAATGACGAACAAGAGCTAACAATGCAACGCTTAGATGCAATTAGCTATTATCTGACACATTTAAAACTACCAAAGTCTAACTTAATTCAGCACGAGGGAAAAAGGCTGTTTAGCGAAATTGGCTGTGCAAAATGCCATGTGCCAAGTTATGTATTGCCTAATGGCAGAATACACCCGTATAGTGATTTTTTGCTACATGATATGGGTTCAGGCTTGGCAGATTCTCGTTCAGAGTTTGATGCTTTAGGCAATGAATGGCGTACACCACCCTTATGGAAGCTAGGCAGGGTCGCTTTAATACTCAAAGACAATAAGAATTTCTTACATGATGGTCGTGCGCATAATCTTGAGCAAGCAATCCTTTGGCATGGTGGCGAAGCTGAGAAGTCTAAAACTTTGTTTATGAATTTGCCTGTTAGTGGTAGAGGTAAAATATTGCAATTTTTGAATGAAATATAGGGTAAGTTGATGAGATGCTTGATAGCGGTTGTTTTTTGGGTGTGTCGGTT
This sequence comes from Candidatus Ruthturnera sp., assembly GCA_030599095.1. Lineage (GTDB taxonomy): Bacteria > Pseudomonadota > Gammaproteobacteria > PS1 > Pseudothioglobaceae > Ruthia. The sequence goes on along the minus strand of JAUVOQ010000017.1, from coordinate 13,412 downwards.
GGTGCAAATGCAGTTGGCGAAAAACTCTTTAACCAAGTTATTATTGCCAATGTCGTATCAGCCATTAAAAATGCTGAGTTATTGATTGATGGTATTAATCAAGCCAATTCTACAAGTGCCAAAATGCAATTTAGCCACTTAGTTTCAAGACCTTGGAATAGGTGCTTTTTACGCTGTATTTTGTAGCAATGTGTAAACTTCAAAGACTAAAACAACAATGAAACGTAGAGATTTTATTAAAACATCCATATTGACCAGCAGCGCTTTGGCAATAGGCTGTGGTGATAAACAGTCCGCCCAATTAGCCTTGCCTGACTATGCAGATAGAACTTTTGTTGTGCCACCACTGGCCAAGCCTGAAATTATTGATGGTAAAAAAATCTTTAAATTTTCAATCAATCGCAACACAACAGAAATTTTTAAAGGCAAATTAACGCACGTATTAGGCTATGGCGATAGCCTTTTAGGTCCAACCATTCGGGTGGATGATGCAGATGATGTGGGTTTTGAGATTACCAATCACTTATCAGTCAACACCACCACACATTTCCATGGATTGCATTTGCCAGCCAAAGAAGATGGTGGTCCGTATCAAATTATTCCACCTAACAAAACGTGGAAACCCAGCTGGCGTATTAATCAATTAGCCTCAACCCAATGGTATCACCCACACCTTGAGGGTTACACGGGTGAGCAAGTGTATAAGGGTATGGCGGGTTTTTTCTTAATTGATGATGAAATTTCTAAATCATTAGACATTCCTAAAACCTATGGTGTTGATGATTTTCCCATGGTCATTCAAGATAGGCGGTTTGATGAAAATGCTCAATTTCTTTATTTAAATAAGGGCGATTTTGATAAATCAGGTGGCATGAAGGGTCATACAATTTTGGTGAATGGCAGACCCGTGCCTACTTTAAATGCACCTGCTCAAATGATTAGATTGAGAATACTTAATGGCTCTAATGCAAGAATTTACAATTTAGGCTTTGAAGGCGACATTCAGTTTTATCAAATTGCCAGTGATGGTGGTTTTTTAGAAAAGCCTGTGGCATTAACACGAGTGTTGTTAGGTCCAGCAGAACGCATAGAAATTTTGCTTGATTTGGGCAAAAGCAAGGGCAAAACTTTGTTACTTAAAAGTTTCAGTGCTGAATATTATGACAAACAAAAGCTTAATGGGCATCAATTTGGCGGACCATTTAAAGTGGGTGGTACAGGTCGATTATCGCATTCAGTAGATGTGTTAGATAAGATTAATTTTGACATCATGAGTGTTCATGTTAATAAATCAGCTAATGCCAATGCCGTTAAAAAAATGCCTAATAAGCTCACTAAAATAACCCGATTAAAAGAATCAGATGCCGTTAAAACTAGGCGTTTTGGATTGACAGTGATGAGTGGTTTTAAAATCAACAGACGGGTGTTTACTTCCCTGTTTAAAACCATCAATGGCATTGCACTTGAAGGCGAGCATATGTTGCATTTAATTAATGGCGTGCAAATGGACATGAGCGTGATCAATGAAGTGGTTAAAAAAGGTGATGTTGAAATTTGGCGAATTACTAACGGCGCACACACCACACATCCTTTCCATATTCATGATGTTCAGTTTCAAATCCTTGACAGAGAGCAAGGCGATGGTTCAGACCCGACACCACCTAATGAAAATGAACGTGGCTGGAAAGACACCGTGCTACTGATGCCAGAAGAAGCCGTCAGAGTGATTGCTAAATTTGACCATTATTCTGATACTCAATATCCTTATATGTACCATTGCCATATATTAGAGCATGAAGATTCGGGCATGATGGGGCAGTTTTTGGTGGTAGAGCCAGAGGATTTTGACACAGTCATGACCGATATTGACAACAACAAAAGAATACCATTAAAGTCTTTTTGCAAAGTTAGTTAATATGACATTCCCCTTGGTTATCTTATATAATGATACGAATCATTATCATTTTTATTATTAAATGCTATTAGTTAATCATTTATCAATTGTGTATCAAACCACTCAAGTTTTAAATAAATTTGATTTAAGCCTTGCTACAGGCGATATTTTTGCATTAACAGGCGATAGCGGTAGCGGAAAAAGTTCAGCACTTAGGTTTATTGCTGGTCTTGATGAAGTGCAAAGTGGGCAGGTGGTTTTGGATGGCAATCAGTTGTCTAACAATGGCGTGCATAATATAGCACCAGAATTAAGAAAAATAGGCATGGTCTTCCAAGATTATGCGTTATTTCCACATATGAATGTTAAAAAAAACATCGCTTTTGGTATTCATCATTTATCAAACAGCGAACAACAAGCAAGGGTTGAAGAATTGCTTTTGATGATTGGTTTAGAGGGCATCGAACAAAAATATCCACACCAGCTTTCAGGTGGCGAGCAACAACGCATTGCTTTGGCTCGTGCATTAGCACCCTCGCCAAAATTATTATTATTAGATGAGCCATTTTCTAGTTTAGATAAGAACCATCAAGAACAACTGGTATTGCAGGTCAGAGACATTTTAAAAAAAACCAACGTGACTTCAATTTTAGTAACACATGACAAACATGAAGCGACTATTTTCGCTGACAAAGTAGGGGTGATTGAGAATAAGCAGTTGACTATTAATTAATAATAAGTATCATTTGCAATTGATAATCATTATCAATTATAAAACCTGATCAGTTTTTCATAAGGAGCAAAATAAGAATGAATATAAAAACACAGGGGGTATTAGTATTGGCGGTATTAGTATTGGCGGTCACTAGTATTGGCACAGCACAAGCAAAAAGTGAAGGTTTAGTTACTATATATAGTTCCAGGAAAGAACACTTAATCAAGCCATTATTTGAGTCTTTTACAAAAGACACAGGCATTAAAGTTATGTATTTAACGGGCAAGGGTGGTGCATTGATTGAGCGTTTGAAATTAGAAGGCAAGAATACCAAAGCCGATATGTTCATGACCGTAGATGCAGGCAATCTTTGGTATGCGGCCACACAAGGTTTGTTTCAAGCGGTGCAAACGCAAACATTAGAAAGTAATATTCCAAGCCACTTGAGAGACCCTAAAGGCTTGTGGACAGGTTTATCAGTGCGTGCAAGAACTATTGTTTATAGTACCGAGCGCGTTAATCCAGCTGACTTATCAACTTATGAGAATTTGGCAGATGCTAAATGGGCAAATAGGCTGTGTTTAAGAACCAGTAAAAAGATTTATACAAAATCACTAGTGGCATCAATGATTTACCATCATGGCAAAAATAAAGCGGGTGATATTATTAGTGGCTGGGTGAATAATCTGGCAGCCACGCCCAACGCTAAAGATTCTCACGTTATGAATGCAATTGTTTCAGGTCAATGTGATGTTGGCTTGGTCAATACTTATTATTTTGCTCGTTTAATTGCTAAAAGACCTAATGTGCCATTGAGGCTATTTTGGGCAAATCAGGATACCACAGGCGTACATGTGAATGTATCAGGTGCTGGCGTGACGAAATATGCCCCCAATGCCAAGGGGGCTATTAAGTTATTAGAATGGCTATCAAGCGCCAAAGCGCAAGCCATTTACGCATCACTTAATAAAGAATATCCAGCCAATCAAAATATTGCTGAAGATGAAGTGGTATCAAGTTGGGGCTCGTTCAAGCAAGATAAAATGAATTTAACACAAGCAGGTGTATTGCAAGCCGATGCCGTGAAACTTATGCAAACAAAGGACTATCGATAAGTTTTTATTCTGATAGTAAAAAGCCCAAGGTTTAAAAAGTCTTGGGTTTTCTGTTTTAAAATAGTTGGCAACATTAAAGGAAACCACAGTATTAACTCATCACAACTCATGAAACACACGGATTCGCCTAAAACAGCTTCTTTTCCATCCAGCAACTCGTCAAATGGCTGGTTATTTTAGTCGCACTGAGTTAATGCAGTAGTCTCTAAAGAGAAATATTTTGGGAAAAAACTGCCTTAAATCAAAAATTTGGATGAGCGTATTAGCGCTATCGGTGGCTATGCCAATTTTTGTCGTGGCTTTGTCGTGGTTGTTTCCAGAACGTGAATTGTGGGCGCATTTTTCTACGGTTTTATTGCCAAATTTAATCAGTGCGACTGCGGTTTTGCTTACTGGCGTAGGGTTGGGCGTGACGCTTTTGGGTACAATTTTGGCCTATTTAGTGGTGATGGTGGAATTTCCTGGTAGACGGTGGCTAGAATGGGCGTTGTTTTTGCCTTTTGCTATTCCTGCGTACGTACTGGCTTTTGTGTATTTAGGTGTGTTTGATTATTCTGGCTATGTGCAAGTGTGGATGCGTGAAGTGCTGGGTTTGCCAGGGTTTGATATTCGCACTAGGTCGTGGGCAGTTATTCTTACTTTTGTATTGGTTTTTTACCCTTATGTATACATGATGGTGCGCGCCTCATTTAAGCGCCAAAAGATCAATATAATTGAAGCCAGTCAATTGTTAGGCGCTAGCCCTTTACGTGTGTTTTTTAACATATCTCTACCCATGGCACGACCAGCTGTTGCCGCTGGATTGCTAGTAACACTAATGGAAACATTGGCTGATTTTGGCGTGGTTAGTTTGTTTAATTTTGATACTTTTACCACGGCAATCTATTCAGCTTGGGGTGATTTTCGTTCTATTGAAGTGGCAGCGCAATTAGCATCATTATTAGTGTTAGCGGCATTTTTCTTGATTTATTTTGAGAAAAAAGCGCGTGGTCAAGCAAAGTATTATTCAACTGATGTGTCTAATAAAAAGCCTTATCATGCTTTAGGCATTGTTGGTTGGTTGATTAGTTTGTTTGTATTTGGTGTGTTTATGCTTTCTTTTGCCATGCCTATGCTGCAATTAATCATTTGGGGTTGGACTTCTATTAGTGAAGAATGGAGCGCTAAATATGTTGATTTGATTGTTTCAACCTCGGTTTTAACTGTATCAGCCGCTTTAATAACGATTAGTATTGCCACTATATTGGCATTACCCAGTTGTTGTAAGAAAAACAACCTTTGGCTTAAAGGTGTGATTAGTATGGCAACATTGGGCTATGCATTGCCAGGTTCAATTATGGCTGTTGGATTGTTGTATGGTATTAACCAAATATCAGCAATCAGTGTATATTTTGGCGCTCAAAGTATTAATCATATTATTTTCGGCTCCATTGCTTTATTATTATTTGCTTATGTGTCTCGTTTTATGGCAATTGGCTATAGTTCAATTAAAGCCAGTGCCGAGCAAATCAAACCAATGTTTACCCAAAGTGCACACTTACTTGGTGCGTCACGCTTGCGACTTATCTGGCAGGTATATTTACCTATGATGATGCCTGGCATTTTGGCAGGCAGTTTATTAATAGCAGTTGATGTGATGAAAGAATTACCAGCCACCTATTTATTACGCCCTTTTGGCTGGGATACATTAGCAGTTCAAGTCTATGAGCTCAGTGCTGAAGGGTTGTTTGAACGCGCCGCTGTGCCAGCACTTATCATGGTATTATTTGGTGCAGTACTAATGTTGATATTTCAGTTATTGGATAAAAAATCTTCAAAAAACCTCTAAAACAAAGTTATAAGCAATAATTCATCATGTTATTTGTCTATACATTTATAATAGCGTTCAAAAACAAAATCTTAATTGACTAAAACTTTTATACAACATGAGTGATTCATTAAACATTAACGGCGTTACTTGTGCAGCAACCAATGCGGGCATTAAACACGCACAAAATCCATCAGAAAACTCAAGTACTAAAGACTCTAAAAAGCTAGATTTAGCTATTGTTAGTTTGAAAAAAGGCACACAAACTGCAGCTGTTTTTACCCAAAATGTATTTTGCGCTGCGCCTGTGTTGGTAGCAAAAAATCATCTTAACCATGCCATTGAAGCACTGGTGATTAATAGTGGTAATGCCAACACAGGTACGGGTTTGGGTAGTGGTAGCGTAGGGCTTAAGAATGCTTATAAAGTTTGTGAATTGGTGGCAAAAGAGTTGGATATTAAGGCTGAACAGGTACTGCCATTTTCAACAGGGGTGATTGGGCAAGTGTTGCCTGTGGCTTGCTTTGAGGACAATATGGCTGTATTGGTCTCTAATTTAGAATCAGATAATTTATCCCAAGTTGCACAAGCCATTATGACCACTGATTTGGTCGATAAAGTGCATTCTGAGCAATTTAAAATAGGCGGTGATTTGATTACCATTACTGGTATTGCCAAAGGCTCAGGCATGATTCGCCCTGATATGGCAACCATGCTTAGTTTTATTTTTACCGATGTTAAAGCCTCTCAATCTGAACTGCAAGATTGCTTAACTCAAGCGCTCAATCAGTCTTTTAATCGCATTACTGTAGATGGTGATACCTCTACTAATGATGCTTGCACGTTAAGTGCGACTGGTGCGTCGGGTGTTAAAATTAATGACTGTATGGATGAGTTTCAACAATCACTAAATGTTGTTACCAAAACATTAGCACATAAAATTATTAAAGATGGTGAAGGCGCAACTAAGTTTGTTGAAGTTTGTGTTAAGGGTGGAGTAAGCGCCAAGGATTGTCTTGAAGTGGCTTATACAGTTGCACATTCACCTTTGGTTAAAACCGCTTTGTTTGCCTCTGATGCAAATTGGGGGAGGATTTTAGCAGCGGTAGGACGTGCTAATATTGCGCATTTAAAAGTTGAAGAAGTGAGTATTTATTTAGGCGACGTGTGTTTAATTAAAGCAGGGGAGTTGAATGCTCATTACACAGAATCACAAGGTCAGGCGCAAATGGCAAAATCTGAAATTGTCATCACCATTGAGATTGGCAAAGGCACCTCAAAAGAAAGTGTGTGGACAACTGACCTTTCTTATGATTATATAAAAATTAATGCAGAATATAGGACTTAGGCGGTCTTTGATTTGAAACTCACATTGTGCGTCCGATAGGTTGTAGTAACGTTGCAAAATGAGTATCTTGAACATCATCAACTTGTCAAAAGGGGGTCTACCACCTGGGGCTTTGGCTTGAATGGTTAAGGCTTTTTCTATGGGTTTTCTAAATAGTTCCCAGTCTATTACTGCATTTAACTTTTGTAGGGGTGGTTGCTTCTTGTTGATTTATGTAAAAGTTTCAGATTATAAAGGTATGATAATACCCTTGTTAATATGAAAAATATTTGTACTATAATCCTTCATTAAGGGTAAATTATGATTAATATTAGTCATAAAAGTTTGTACATCTAAGGTGTTTAAATAGCGTAATATTATTTTAATTTTTTGCTGATCTAATTCAGATGATATATCATCAATAAGGATAATTGGATTGGTGCCTGATTTGACCAATATTAATACTTGGGTTAGCCAAAATACAATTGATAGGATTTTTTGTTGACCACGAGAGAATAAAAATTCTTCTTTTGAGTTTAGTGAAAATTTAATACTGGCTTTATGAGGTCCATAATTTAAATACTTTGTTTTTAATAAAAAAGTTTTATTTTGAGTTAAATACTGGTAAATATTTTTATAATTTAACCCGTCAACTTCTTTAGGCCAGCCTGATTTAAACTGATAATCAAAGATTTTAACTGAGTTAAATAACTCAGTTAATAAAGGTGGTATTTCATTTGAGTGGATTTTTTTGAGTTGATTAATATAGTTGGTTCTGGCTTGGTTAATTTTGGTGGATATTTTGGCAATTTCTAAAAACCAAAAGTTAAGTTCTTGTACTTTGTTACTTAAAAGCAATGAATTAATGTTTTTTAAGGTTTTATTATAATTTTTAAAATAACTTGAAACAGTTGGTTTCACGTGAAACACACCCCAATCAAGGTAGGATCTTTTATTTTTTGGTGTGCCATTAACAATAAAACCCTTGTCAGGTGTTATAATTTGAATGGGTAGTATTTGTGCCAATTCACTGGTATTTTTCAATTGATGTTGATTGATGTTGATGATTGTTTTTTTTCTAGATTTTTCTAATTTAATTCTATGTGTGTCAGTAATAGCATTAAGTTGGAAAATATTACTATCTATATTAATTAGTTCTTTAATTAGTTTGGTTTTAAACGATCGATTGTGTCCTAAATAATAAATAGCTTCAATTAAATTGGTTTTACCTTGAGCATTATCGGCAATAAATAAATTAATATTTTTGCTGGGTTTGATTAGTTGATTATTAAGGTTGCGAAACTGATTAATAAACAGTTTATTAATAACAGTCACGGAATTTAATAATACTAAATACGCATAGGCATAACAACATATTGATAAATGTCATCATTCATACTATTTAATAAACAAGATTGGTTTTCTCCACCAGGTACCACCATATTAATTTCATTGGTGTGTAATTTTTCTAAAATTGAAATTAAGTAGTGAATGTTAAATGCAATTTCAATTTCTTTATCGAAATTTTTGGTGCTGATTTGTGTTTTGGCTTGCCCTCTTTCAGAATGTGAGAAAATATGTAGTTGTGAATTTTTAAATACTAACTTAACGCCTTTGGTACGTTCTTCAACAAAAATTGAGGCTTGTTGTAGCGAATTTAAAAAAGCCAATCGGTCAATAATTATGGTGTTGTTAAAATCTGTTGGCAGTACTTGTAAATAATTAGGAAAGTTGCCATCAATTAATCGACTAATAATGGTTGTGTTATCGCTAATAAGATAAAAATAGTTATCGGATAAATGGATGTTAATTTCTTTATGTCCATTTTTATTAAGTAGCTTGGTTAATTCAAGCACTGCTTTTCTTGGTAAAATAACTGTTTTTTTATTGGTCAAGTTGTTGGTTTGTTTCACTTCGCCAATAGAAAGTCGATGACCATCAGTTGTAACAACGATAATGCTATTTTTATCAACTTCAAGATATAAACCATTTAAGTAAGCTCTGATGTCTTGGTTGCCCATTGAAAAACTGGTATTTTCAATTAAGTCTTTTAAGACATGATGTTTAATTTTAATAATGTCACTGTTTTCTATTTTTGGTAGTGATGGAAAATCTTGGTGATTAAAGGTATTGAGTTCAAATGAATTTTTATTGGCTTTGATATAAATTTTAGAACTTTCAATAATAAATTCAATGATTGTATCTTCTGATAATTTTTTGATAATATCAATTAAATCTTTTGCGTAAATTGTAAAACAAGCCTCTTCTTTGGTTTTTACAATTTGAGAAGCCCTTATTTCAATTTCCATATCTGTTGTGGTTAAAGTTAGTAAATTGTCTTTAAGTTGGATAAGGACATGGGAAAGAATGGGTAATGTTTGTTTTTTTTCAACCACACTAATCACTATTTGTAAGGGTTCTAGTAGTTCTTTAACGGAGAGTTGTGTGTTCATTAAAAAATCCTTTTATTAAGAAGTTATTATTATTATTAGTATGGTTATTTTATGTTAATAATGGTTATTTTTCTTTAAAAAATAAAGTTTTAGTCTGTTGATAACATTTAAGTATTTTATGTAAAAAAATGTGGACATGTGCATAAATTTTTGTAAAGTGTTTAGGTTGTTAATGTTGTTAACAGATGGTTGGTTAAGTTAGGTGTGGTTATGTTGATAAGTTAGCCAGTTTTAATTTTATTAATTCGTAATCATTCTTTATTTCAATGCTTTCTAGGTGTTTTTCTTTGATTTTTTTAATTGCATGTAAAACTGTGGAATGATCTCGATTTCCAAAATGTTTTCCAATTTTACTCAGCGACAAAGAACTCAACTCATGGCAGATGAACATTGCCATTTGTCTACCAAGTACCATGTGCTGTTTACGAGATTTTGAACTTAAATCGGAGATGGTTAAAGCATAATGTTTAGCCACTTCTTTTTGTATATCGTTAATGTCAATATTTTTGATTTGAGGTTTGATTAAATCACCTAGGGCTGTTTCAACGACCTCTTTAGAAATAAAATCATGGTTTATTTTTGAAAAATCAATAAAGGCTTTAAGTTTAAGAAGCGCACCTTCAAGGTCTCTAACATTAGAAGCAATACGACCAGCAATAAACAAAGCGGTGTCTTCTGTTAAGTTGATGTTAATTCTTTTATTTTGTGATTTTTTAAGTAAAATAGCGGCGCGCATTTCCAATTCTGGCGGGGTTAAATGTAGGTTTAAACCTTGGGAGAATCGGGTTTTTAGGCGATCTTCTAATGATTTGATGTTTTTAGGTGGTTGGTCGCAGGTAAAGATAATTTGCTTTTTGCCACCAAATAGGAAATTAAAAATATGAAAAAACTCTTCTTGAGATTTTTCTTTGCCTGCAATTAAATGGATATCATCAACCAACAATAAATCAGCGGACTGATAAAAAGTTTTAATATTTTCAATGGTGTTGTGTCTCAGGCTGGAGGTAATATTCCTAACAAAGTCCATTAAGGGTACATAAATCACTTTAATATTTGGTTTTTTTTCTTTTGCTAAGTGTCCAGCAGCTTGCATCAAGTGTGTTTTTCCAAGCCCTGAACCGCCATAAATAATAAAAGGATTATAGGGAGAGGTTTTTATATTTTCAGCAATTTGCTTGGTGGCACCATACGCCATTTGGTTGGCATTGCCCAGTACTAAATTATCAAATGTATAGTCTTCAAATAAAGGTGTGGTGTGTTGTTGGGTGTTTTGTGAATTTTGATTGGATGCAACGCTGATAAAAATTTTTAGATTTTTGTTGTGTTGCGCAACTGCATTTTTGATTTGCACTTTAAGGTTTTTATTAACATAGTTTAGCACTTGTGAATTAGGCGCTAATAAAGACAAGGTGTTGTTATTTTCAAGTGCTTTCAAGGGTTGTATCCACACACTATACTGAGAAAGTGGAATGTTATCTCTAAGTGTGTTTAAACATTGTGACCAAGTTTGTGACATAAAACTAAATTAAAATTGAGTAATGATATACTAAAGCATTATATTATGCACGTGAGGCTAATTGATGAGTGGTTTGGAAAAGTATTTTGAAAAATTATTGTGGAATTCTCGCCACATGGTTTTGGTGGCTGTTATTTCGTCGTTACTGCTGTCATTATTACTATTTGTGATTACTGCAGTTGATGTGTCTGCTTTATTAGTGCACGCTTTTGATTATATTTCAGCCACAACAGAGGCTAGAAAAATATTAAAGATTGAATTAGTTGCACATACGGTGGGCTCAATTGATGGATTTTTGTTGGCAACTATTTTGTTAATTTTTTCATTAGGCTTGTACGAGCTTTTTATTAGTGACATTGATGAGGCTAAAGAAAGCGATCAGTCGTCTAAAGTTTTGGTGATTAATTCGCTGGATGATTTGAAATCTAAACTTGCTAAGGTAATACTTATGATTTTAGTGGTGACCTTTTTTGAGGTGTCTCTGTCAATGTCATTTAATTCAGCATTAGATTTGATGTATTTTTCCTTGGGTATTTTAATGGTTTCATTGGCCTTATATTTTGGCTCAAAATCTTCACACTAACACCTTGATGGGGTTGATTGTTACAACCAAATAGCGTAACATTGTCTGATTTTTTAGAAGACAATTATTATGCGTCAAGTAATCATAGCGGGCAACTGGAAAATGAACGCCTCAAAAGAAGCGGTCAATACATTGGTCATGGGTATTCTTTCAGGCATGGCAGATGTTAAATCTAAGGTAATCGTTTGTGTGCCTTCACCTTATATGTCACAGGTTGAAGCATTGGTTGTACATTCACAACTTAATTTAGGTGCGCAGAACTTAAATGTCAACGCATCGGGCGCTTTTACAGGCGAAATCAGTGCTGATATGATTAAGGATTTTGGTGCACAGTACGTTATTGTAGGTCATTCAGAACGTAGAAGTCTTTATGGTGAAACCGATGAGATTGTTGCACAAAAAGTACAAGTTGCACTGGATAATAATTTGACCCCACTTTTTTGTATCGGCGAATTGTTAGAAGATAGAGAATCTGGCAATACGCAAGCGGTCGTTTCAAAACAAATTCAAGTAGTGATTGATCAGGTTGGTATTGATGCATTTAAAAATATTATTGTGGCTTATGAGCCTGTTTGGGCGATTGGCACAGGTGTTACCGCAACACCACAGCAAGCACAGGACACACATGCCTTTATTCGCTTAATGTTAGCCAGACACGATGCTGATATTGCACAAACCACCCCAATTCTTTATGGTGGTAGCATGAACCCTGGTAATGCAGCTGAATTACTTAATTGTGAAGATATTGATGGTGGTCTAATTGGTGGTGCTTCACTTAAAGCACAAGATTTCTTACAAATTTGTAAAGCAGGTTAATAATGTCGTTTCAACTTATTTTAATTGTTCATATACTATTGGCATTAGGTTTAATTGCCTTAATTTTAATGCAACATGGCAAGGGTGCTGATGCAGGTGCTGCTTTTGGTGCAGGTGCGTCTGGGTCGGTTTTTGGTGCACGAGGCGCAAATTCATTTCTTTACAAGTTAACTGCTAGTTTGGCTTTTGGCTTTTTTCTAACCAGTTTGACGTTGGCTTATTTAGCAACCAATGACGATGGTGCTAACAACCAGTTAATAAGTATTATGGAACAAGTAACAACAGGCGGCGAGGTGGTTCCATCTGATGTGCCTGTGGTTGTTATGCCTGTTGCAACTGAGTCAGACATTAGCGACATTCCAAATTAGTAACATTTCAAACCTATATGCCGATGTGGCGGAATTGGTAGACGCGCTACCTTGAGGGGGTAGTAAGTTACGCTTGTGCCGGTTCGACTCCGGCCATCGGCACCACTTTTGAGAACCCTACTCCACAGACGGTCTGGTCAAAAACCGCCTTGATAATCAACATAAGTTGATTACATTATCAAGGATTATAGACTGGCAAAATTTTGAATCTATCTAGTCCAACCTGAATAAACCCAATCCTAGCAAAGCAACAGCCCAAATCTAACTCTTTTAGATGAACCCAACATCCAAAACCAAGCTCTGCAAATCTGAACTAAAAAATCTTTGGTGTCTTCTACCAACTTGCTTAAGAATCTTTCTTAAATGATCTCCACTGGCACATAGAATAACATTTAGCATATCGCCCAAACTGGGCAAATTGCTGCGAGTGATTTTAGATTAGGCAACACCAGTCCTAGCAAAGACAATCTTGGCTTTAGACAACGATAATAACACGCTAAACCTAGAGCAAATAGCCACTGAACAATACATTTATCGAGCCATTGCCACTAATCTTGATCACTTAAGCGATGGTGGGATGATCCATTTTTATAATCAACGCACTGAAGACAGTGAGAACCGCATTAAAGAGCTAAAAAGTGACTTTGGCGCAAAACAAATGCCTTGTGGAGGCTTTGATGAAAACACCCAACAATTTAATCTTAACTTCACTATGAATTCACAAATCAGTTCATCAGTTCATTAATCTTAATCTAAAAATCCAGTTTTATTTTTAGGCAAATTAAAAAAATCTAATAAAAATCAAAATAAACGAGTAG
>JAUVOQ010000113.1 GCA_030599095.1 Candidatus Ruthturnera sp. | reverse complement strand
TCTCTGCTGTCCAATTTGACGTATAGGTAGTGCATCATTCATAGAATTAGTCATAAAGCCAAACACATGCTCTACTCTAGCCCTGGTTTTGGATTTTGTGGTGTTGCTGTCTTTTTGTTGGTCGCTAAGTGGCTGACCTCTTGCGCCTTTTTCATGAATTTGTGATGTGCATTTGATTGATTTTAAATATTGTTCAATCTCTTCTGAGCGATAAGCACTGTCGGCGTAGAGTTGCACATCGTCTTTATCCACCAAATCCTTAAGTAATTGTGAATCGTGTTTGCTGGCAGGGCTAACACAATATTTATTAATCAGTTTGCTATGCTTATCGACATTGACATGATTTTTATAGCCAAAATGGGTTTCTTGCTGCTTTTTAGTCCAGCGAGCATCGGTGTCTTTTTGTGCTAATTTCTTTTTATTTTTGCCAAACTCAATCGGCACGCTACCAGCCTTGATTGTCTCATTATCATCTTTGTTATTGCGTTGCCTTGGCACATCAACAAACGAGGCATCAACCATAGAGCCTTCTTTGGCAATCAGTCCTTTTTCATTGAGTTTGTCAGTAAATAGGTTGAATAAAGTTTGAGTGAGATTTTTAGCTTTGAGTTGCTCTTTAAAGTGCCAAATCGTGTTCTCATCTGGGACTTTGTCGTGAAGATTAATGCCTAAGAAGTCCATAAAGGATAGGCGGTCTTTGATTTGAAACTCACATTGTGCATCAGATAGGTTGTAGTAGCGTTGTAAGATGAGTATCTTGAACATCATCAACTTGTCAAAAGGGGGTCTACCACCTGGGGCTTTGGCTTGAACTGCTAAGGCTTTTTCTATGGGTTTTCTAAACAGTTCCCAGTCTATCACTGCATTTAACTTTTGCAAAGGTGGTTGTTTCTTGTTGATTTCTTCTAGTCTGAATTCGTAGTCAAATAATCCCATTATTAAGCACCTGTTTTTGAATTAAAATATAGAATGTATTTTACCTTAAATGCTTTTGTGATAGGATTTTTATGGGGTTTTTGTTGTTAAAAACGGTGAATTTTGTGGTTTGGGTTTTTGGGGGTGCCCTATAGTAAAACCCTTAATAATGTATTCCTTTAAGGTTTTTGTCGCCCATTGTCTAAAATAGGTGGCTTGGCGTGAATTAACACGGTAGCCAACTGATAAAATAGCATCTAAATTATAGTATTCTAAACTTATATTTTGTGTTTTCTCTTT
>JAUVOQ010000084.1 GCA_030599095.1 Candidatus Ruthturnera sp. | reverse complement strand
AGGTTCTACAGTTAGTGCAATAAATAATATTATGAGTCCTGCCCTTGCCAATTCAACAGTTGAAGAAGCAGTTGAAGACACTTGTGCTGAATTTAAATCAAAAGGTATTACTAACAAACCAAGAATACCTTTTTATATTGCTGTTTTAAACAAATTATCTTAGTAATTTTTTTTCAAAAAAAAACCTAATTCAAACTAAAATTTAGGATTTTCCATCATTGCTGTAATTCACGCACTGGTGTTTTCTTACCACAATCAAGGTTAAATTATGGCAAATATCCCACCAACCGTCGTAAAGCGACTGTCAAGTAGCGTTCCTAAGTTTCAAAAAGTACTAAAACGAGCCAAAGAAAATGACATTAATGAAGCAGATACAGTCACCATTATCACCGATATTTTGGAACAGGTGTTTGGTTTTGATAAGTATTCAGAAATTACCAGAGAATATGCAATTAAAAACACTTATTGTGATTTAGCAATTAAAAATGATAGTGGCATTGAGTACTTGGTTGAAGTAAAGGCAATTGGTTTAGACCTAAAAGACAATCACCTTAATCAGGCGGTTGGATATGCCTCTAAAGAAGGGGTTAGATGGGTAGTACTTACCAACGGTGTTGATTGGCAAATTCACCGAGTCACGCTAGATAAAAAAGTTAGTAGTGAAAAATTATTTGAATTTGACCTGACAAGTATTAATATTCGTAAAAAAGAAAGCCAAGACCTGTTATTTTTATTATGCAAGCGTGGTGTAGAAAAAGACTTAATTGATAGTTATTATGAACATCGAAAATCGGTAAATGGTTATACACTAGGTGCACTACTATTAACAGAGCCCGTTTTAAATGTATTAAGAAGAGAGCTTAAGCGTTTCAAAAAAGGCGTTAAGGTTGATATTGATGAACTAAAAATTATTGTTGAGCGTGACGTAATTAGGAGGGCAGTGGTTGAGAGCGAGGTCAACAAGCAAATAATGCGCTGGACTAAGCGTCGGCAAAAAGATGCTAAAATAGCAAGACAAGCAGATGCAGATGCTAAACTCTCACCCTTGCATGACAATTTACCCAAAACCGATTGAAATGCTTTGCGTTATTCACCAGTAGTTTTATGATAAAAGCATCTCTAAAACCCAAAATACTCATCAAAAACAACTTCCCACTTTATAATAAATTGAGACCTTTGCATAAATGAACAAAACACAATTAATAGAAGCAATCGCACAAGATACAACCCTAACCAAAGCAGAGGCAACTCGTGCCTTAAATGCAATGACAGATGCAATCACCTTAGCATTAGTTAATGGCGACACTGTGCAGTTAACTGGCTTTGGTTGTTTCTTAGTTAGAGAGCGTGTCGCCCGAACTGGGCGCAACCCACAAACAGGTGAAGCCATGCAAATTGCAGGCTCAAAAGTGGCCGCTTTTAAAGCGGGCAAAGTCCTAAAAGAAAAAGTCAACAAATGAAAAACAAAGTCATAGCGATAGTATTAGTATGGTCTGTGGTATTTTTGACATCTTGTCAATCTTCAATGAATCGTTTTACCCAAGATGACAGAGGCGCAAATACCTATTCTTCTACTGAGACTGGTCAATTATCTAGCGTGACAGAAGGTCGTATTATCTCTATTAAGCAAGTTCAATTATCAGGCTCTAAAGGCATGGGTTCTGGTCTTGGTGCAACATTGGGTGCAGTAGCTGGTGCTAACGCAGCAGGTAGTAGCGATAGCAAGAAAGCTGCAGGTGCTATTGTTGGTGGCTTATTAGGTGCAATCGCAGGTAGAGCCATTGAAGAGAATGCCACGGCTGAGACTGGATTTGAATTTTTAGTCAAACTAAGTGGTGGTGCAGTTAAAGCTTTTGTGCAAAAATCTAAGCAAGGATTAAGAGTTGGTGATCAAGTTTATGTAGTTTATGGTAACGATACAGTGCGTTTGACTCGCAACTAGAATTTAGAAAATAGGAGACAATATGTTGATAAATAACAAGTCCAAAATACAAAAAATATCTGGTATTCACAAACACGATATGGCGTTAATAAAAGCCTTCTTGCAAGGTGCTGTTTATTGCTGGATAAAGAATAAAAAAGAGGGAAGAATTTTTACTTTAAGAAATTTAGTAGGTGGGAAAAATTCCAACTGGAAAAATACGCCGCTTGAGCCGTTATATGAAAAACATAGAAATACGGGCAAAGATAAAAAAACTGCCAAAAAGGTGGCAGGACAAGATGCTGGGAAAATTTTAAAATTAGTGCTTGACAAGGATCAGCGTAAATTTAAGGTGAGCGATGCAGGTCTTACCAATGGTTATAAATGGATAAAATAAGGGGTTATTAATATCACATCTTTAGGGGTGAAAATGCGGGGGTGTAAATTAAACTGTGTAAATCCGCCTTTCTATTAGTCCCAAAGCCCTTCAAATTGTTTGCCACTAAGACGCGTATAAATAACAGTATTTTCTATATTTTTGTGTCCTAGATAATCCTTTATAAGTCTTATGTCATAGCCTTTATTGGCGAGATAAAACCCGCACCCATGCCTGAGCATATGCGGGTTTATTTTTCGCATTCCAGCCTGCTTATAACAGGCTTCTATGGTTTTAATGACTGTGAACCTTGATAACTGGTTGCCCCGTTCCGACACGAACAACCAAGGAAGACTAGCCCCTTTACCATTCTTACGCTCCTGCAAGTACCTACGAATAAGCCTCAATTCATCCT
>JAUVOQ010000068.1 GCA_030599095.1 Candidatus Ruthturnera sp. | reverse complement strand
GTCCTTTAAACACCCAAAGCCCCACTATTCATTTTAAAAGTTAAGTGATGATGTGTCCGTAGGGCATTCACTAAACTTTTTCATGAAGTGGGGCTAAGGGCATTCAAAGCCCGGGCAAAACTTCAGAATAAGACTACTTTTCTATTAAGAATTTTAGGGCGATGATTTGCATAAAAATCTCTCACACCACTTCTTGGTGTGCTTAATCAAGGTTGTTTTTACAAAACTATGAATAATAGGCTTTAAATGGATTTTGCAACAACAATGGATGCACTCGCTTGGGAGCTTTACAATCGGTTTGTTAAAGTACTGATTGATTATGGTATTGTGTATTTGCCACTTTTGATATTTTTATATAAGAACTGGTTGGATGAAGATATTTTGGGTAAGGATGTTAATCAAAGCGTAGTAGAACTTACAGTCAAAAGAATGCTAATCAGCGTCATTACATTCTTTTTCCTTTACTATCTGGCTTTCCTACCAACAGTGCCTTTATCATTCGTTAATGAATTTAGAACAGCAGACCCAACACCTGCATACGATGACTCTACTTTTAATCAGAACTTGGCAACGAAAAGTAATAATCTCTTTGACGATGATATTGAGATTAAATTACCTTGGTTATGGGCTGGTTTTGAAATCATTACGCACAGCATTAAAGGTTATTTTCTTGAGGCACTACCAAAAACCGCAGGGGATGTTCGTGGCGCAATAGCCACCGTCTTAAAAAACAAATCAATCAAAACTCCTTTTGTTAGAGACCAATACAACCATTTTTATCATGAATGCTTTTTGCCTGCACAAGATAAGTTTAAATTTATGAAAGATAGGGGTGACATAACAACAGGGTCATATTTTGGTAATGATGCCGTCCTGAGTGATTATAACTGGGTCGGCGGTCAGTATTATCTCCAGACTGAAGGCTTTTACAAGCCCTGTCCAATTGGTATCGGCAATGAGTGTGATAAAGCACCAAAAACTCCAGCAGGATTTTATGCAGAAATAAATGGTGCTGATGTGAGTTGTGAAGACTTATGGAGCACCAACGGCGGATTAAGGAAAAATCTAATTAAGGAGTTTAAGCTTGAGTCTGGTAACTCAGATGATTGGATTAACAATCAACTTAGACATCGCTTAAAAAACAATTCAGGGATTGGAATACAAAAGGATCAAGCTGTCAAAAATCTTGAAGATGGAGGGTGGTTTAGTCTAAATAGTCTTGCCACTATAATCAAACAAGCAATCGCTATAATTGGTGCTTGGTTTACTGAGTTTTTTCTAGAAATTGTGACCACTGCTATTGTCGCTTTTTTACCCATGGGACAAGCAATTGCATTGGCATTTTTTGTGATTTTGCTACCCATTGGAATGATACTATCTGCTCTTAGAGTTGATGTTTTTATGGGGTTTTTAATGTATTACTTTGGCATCAGTTTTTTAACGGTTGTTTGGGCAATTGTTGCCTTTATTGATAATAATATAATGAATATATTGGCAGGCAAGGATGGGCAGGGTGCAGGAAGTGGTGTTGCAGAAACCGCAGCTCAAATAGTAGCACATACAACACTCACAGGCTCTTTAATTTCAATAGCAACGACCTTTCTTTATTATCAGGCAACCAATAACTGGTTTGATTTTATGAAGAAAGCTGGTGGGTCTAGTATGAAACAAGCCAAGCAAGCAATGGATGAAGTGGGAAGTTCTGGAGGTAAGGTGGGTGATACTATTAGTAAAAAAATTGATAAATAGTATTTACTTACCAGTGTGGATTGCGAATGGCTTCTGAACGTGACAAGCCATTAGAGTCCATATCATGTCCTTGCTTGGCAGAAAGACCGTCTGACGAAAAACCATCACTAGAACGTTGCGTGTTCATAGAAACTGGGCCACCTGAAAATTTAACTACAAATTCAATAAACTTAATCACAAGCCCCATAAACCCTAAAAAAAGAGCCCACAGCACCAAAAACGCCTTCCAAGTAACTAAAGGCGCTTTTTTAATAATTAGTAATAAGTTTTCCATGATGACCATATTTTAAACAAAAAAGAGGATATAAAAATGCAAGAAACAACAAGGATTAGATTAAAAAGAAATTTAGAAATAGGAATAAAGGTATCTTTTGCTATAGGGCTGGTATTTTTTATTATTGGTAACAATTATTCTGATATGCAGTTATGGACACTTTATATAGGGCTTTCTGCGTTCGCGATCGTTATTGGTAGCATATTAGGATTTATCTACTTTATAAGACCAAAAACAGAGGATGAGCAAGAAAAGGCTCGTAATTCAATAGTAGTTAAATTATTCAGAGCTGGCATGGTGATAGTTTTAATTTATGGGATTATTTCTTTCCCCAAAGGGGCAATCAAGGAGTTAATATCTGCAATTATTTAGCTGTGTTTTTGATAAATTCTTCAAAACGAAACCATACTGATTGCATGTAATAATTATTTTCTTGTGAAAAATATAAAATATCTTCTGCATTAATTGGTTTATTTTTTAAATAAAAAGTGCTGAAAAAATCATCAGCTGTTTTTATTGGCACTAGGTTTGTTTGTTTACGAATTTTCTGATTATTAACTTTAAATTCTTTTCGAAACTTTGTGTGTTGGCGGTTGGTATAGGTTTTGAAAAAATATCTAATCATTGCATAGGTTGCACCAGTTCTAACAAGATTATTAATCAAAGTTTCTTTTTTTCTGTATTGGCCATTACTAATCATGACTGTTTTAATAATGTGTGGGTCGACATAGATTTGTATTGACAAGGCTTGTTCAAAAGCTGTAATTGCCACCATAATGTCTTTATTCTCTATCTCTGTTAGGCAATTTATAGCCTCATCATTCAAGCCTATTTCGTATAATTTAGCTGTGTTTCCATTGGCTATATGGTCATAAGCTTTGATGGTTAAAGTTGTTGC
Source organism: Candidatus Ruthturnera sp. (assembly GCA_030599095.1). GTDB lineage: Bacteria > Pseudomonadota > Gammaproteobacteria > PS1 > Pseudothioglobaceae > Ruthia. The sequence continues at coordinate 1,446 of JAUVOQ010000068.1, read as the reverse complement.
GATTATTTGAAAAAAATCTGTATTATTTTTGTTAGTCATAATGTCCACCCCTACGTGGTTGTTGTGATTAGTCTGGTGGTTGTGTTCGAACACAACCACCAGACGCTTTTATTGCGTTTGCAATTCTTTAAATTTTAGTAATAATATATCCTAGTGCTGCACCACCTGCTGCGATGGCAAAATAAAGCAATTCTTTAACTGATCTAATACCTCTGTCAAGGTCTACTCTAGTGGCTAATTCTTTGTTTCGTTCATCGATTGCTTGAGCGATAAAATCAGATTGCTTCCTGTCCATTCCCAGGTTTGTTAATTCTTTTGATATTCGTATTGCGTCCATTTTTTTTTACTCTCTATAAAATATATTTAACGACTGCACCTACTGCAATTACTAAACCAGTTGCTAGTGCCATTGGATACCAAAAGGTTTCTTTATTTAGTTTGGCGGTTTCTGCACCTAGTTTCATGGTGTTTGCCATTGTTTCTGCAATGTCTGCTTCTAATTTTTTTACTTCTGTGTCTGTCATTTTCTTTACTCCTTGTTGTTAAAATTTAGTCTATTAATCTTTGCTGTCCTGCGTCCTCTAGTTTGTCTTTTTCGCTCTTTTGGGTTCGTCGGTATTCAGTTACGAATGCTACTCGATCACCTTTAAAAAACAGACTAGGATTAACCCAGTAGACGTTAGGCATTTTAGGGCTAATAAAACCCTTATTCAATAAAGCTTTTAACCCTCTGTGAAAGGTGACATTGGACATGCCAATTTTGTCGCCATTTAAGCCGCCATCAAACCAAGAAAGACTAATACTATCAGCATAACCACCAGTCATTTTTTCAGCTTCATAAATTTCTAGTATTTTTTGGAAAACTCGAGACTCTGTACGATTGAGTTCGAAGGCTTTTTTAACACCTTCGGCAAACACTTTAACAAAGTGTTGATCGTCCACTTCTTTAATCTTGTGAATAAGTGCATGTGAATGCTGTTCACCAGTTCTTGGGTCAACTAAATCAGTACTCATTTTTGTGGCAACAAGCCCTTTTTTTGTTTTGACTGGATTTTGCTTTGTTTCTACCAAGGGGTTAATTTTTGGTGAATAGTTTAAAACCCTTATATCCTTTATTTCTTTCATTTTTACACTGTTTTTTGAAGTTTGTTTAACAATCATTATACTTATAAACTTCAAAAATGTAACTTTTTTTGAAGTTTATTCATGCAGTGTTGAAGTTTATTCATGCAGTGTTGAAGTTTATTCATGCAGTGTTGAAGTTTCGGTGTTGCTACAGGTGCGTTTGGCGTACTTCCCTTCTCTATCTTAAGAAAGGAAGTAGTCTTATTCTGAAGTTTTGCCCGGGCTTTGAATGCCCTTAGCCCCACTTCATGAAAAAGTTTAGTGAATGCCCTACGGACACATCATCACTTAACTTTTAAAATGAATAGTGGGGCTTTGGGT
>JAUVOQ010000110.1 GCA_030599095.1 Candidatus Ruthturnera sp. | reverse complement strand
CCACCTCGGCAGTGTCGGTGTAACGAGCAGCAACTGCCAGTTGTGATAAACATAACACCCCTATTAATAGGGTTGTCTTTAATGTTTTAATTTTTTTTATTTTTAATGTTCTTAATTTTTTTAGTGCTTGCATATTGTCTCTCCTATTGTTTTTTTTAAAATCACAAGAAAAACCACTTTTCCCACAAGGGAAGTAAATGTCCCTGTGGGTTAAACAAACATCAGCCTCATCGGCTGCCACTTTGCTGCGTGATTGCAGTGTTTGTACAAGTGGTTAAGTGTAGCGTTAGTGCTACGGTCTGTGTCGTGTTTTTAAACACACTTTAGTCAATCGTCAATGTGTTTAAAAACACCCCCTCAAAAAAGAAGGGATGTAATGTAGGCGCAAATAAAGATGACCATTTGACATGGCTGCCTTTATTTTTGCTATCTTTGTGGTTTAAATATACAGACATTGAGCCTAGAAGGCTTTTAATCAATAAAAGTATATCCACCATACTGCTTGATTGGTTTATCAATAAAACTTTTTGGTTCTACAACTTTTTTAGGTTTAGTATTATGACAAGCACCAAGCTTTTTCATCACCATTCCAAGCATAACCTTGGGACTTTAACTTAGCCTTACGAGCTTCAAAATCTTCAGCTTTTGGATCTAGAGTCACCATTATTTCTGTTGGATCTAGCGTCACCTCTTGTGCCAATTCGCCTGTTGACGTATCAACGTCATCAGACACTTGGGCAGTGGCTTCAACTGTATCGGCTTCAACTGCTTGAGTGTCCTTAGCAGCCTCATCTTTGACAGTCTCTTTTTTTGAAAAAATCACCTCATCACCAATGCGAACATAGGCAATGCTGGTGCAACGACCGTCAATATAGAGAGTATCCTTACCAGTGTGTTTATTCATATAACTTTTTGCAATCGTATCACTAATGTTTAACGTGATTAGAATGGTTAAAGCATCTTTGCCTTTATTAGCCTTCCATAGTTTCCTATTGGCGGCTAACTGAGCATTCACCTTGTTGGCAATTTGTGCAATCACTTCCTTAGCTTGAACCCCATTAACCCTAACACTGTGAGCAGCCGTTGAAGGCTTATCTGAATTGCCTCGTTGTGCTTTAAACTTCATGGCATAGTAATCATTGCCATACTCACTTTCCACTAGGGTTAGTGCATTTAAAAAACCACTTTCAGTATGCACTGATGAATAGTATTTAACGTCGTTTTTGTTTCCTTTACTTTTTTGGGTTTCTTTTGTAGTTGACATAACAGTCTCCTTTTTGTATTTTT
>JAUVOQ010000108.1 GCA_030599095.1 Candidatus Ruthturnera sp. | reverse complement strand
TTGTAGACAGAGGCTATAGAGGACACAAGATTGAGGAGGTTCAAGTGTTTTTATCTGGACAAAAGCGTGGGGTGACAAACAGCATTAAGAAGGCACTTAAACGTAGAAGCGCAATAGAACCTGAGATTGGGCATATGAAAACCCCCACCGCCTTTTATAATGTCATCACCCTCATCGCCGTATAGATGGTCTTTACCCAAACCGCCGTATATTTCGTCATGCCCAGCTCCGCCCAATAGAGCGTCATCACCTCCATTGCCGTATATGGTGTCATTACCATAAACGCCATTTATATAGTCATTACCATTAGTGCCGTTTATAGTGTTATCTTGATGGTCGCCTAGCATATAGTTATGGTTAGCAAGCGGATGATAATATGACAGATTAGCAAACGGATTTGGATGACTGTAATCTATATAATGATTAGGACGACCAGTATCATCATCACTACTGCCACTACTGCCGCCACCCCCAAGAGCAAGCAGGGGCACTAAAGTTAATGCACTGATTTCCCCTGCCAAAAACACATCATTAAAACTTGTTTCAAATAAACCAGATTGACCCTCAGCAATGCCTGATAATGCTTGTGCGTCACCATAAGAATGAACGATTTGAGACCCATCAGCAAGGGTGGTAACCGTATCATCAACAACATAATACAGGCCTTGTGTGCTGGGTAGAGACACCAGACAAGATAAATCAGGTGTGCACACCTCAAAATAGTGATCAAAGATAACAGTGGCATTATTCTCTAGTAGCACTTCTAAATCATGGCCTACTTTTTTAGCAATCAGATTAACATCTGACGTCAAAACGTCGCCCTCTTTGATGTTAATTTCATAGAGATGGTTTGGTTCAACTTTGATGTGTTGCTCGCCCTTCGTGGCAATAATAAGGTGTTTGGTTTTAGTGGATAACGCTTCTGATAGTGCGTTTGTTGTGTTGTTGTTCATGATCTGTTTGTTAAAACAGAATCAGAGCCAATGGCTTGGGGGTTAATAGAGGCTAAAAAGAAACCACAAATCAGTGCAAAAGCACTGGATTTAAGGGGGTTAGAACTTAGAGAAGCGTTAGAAGACTCGGGGGGGGGGTACTTAAAAACGGTTTAGAACCTAAGGGACTGAGGTATTTTAAAACACGCTTGTTGCTATGGTTTGTGGCATTGGGTGTTTTCTTGTTATTCATGTGAGTGTGTTGTTTTAAAACTAGTGGTGAATTCTACTCGTTTATTTTGATTTTTATTAGATTTTTTTAATTTGCCTAAAAATAAAACTGGATTTTTAGATTAAGATTAATGAACTGATGAACTGATTTGTGAATTCATAGTGAAGTT
>JAUVOQ010000091.1 GCA_030599095.1 Candidatus Ruthturnera sp. | reverse complement strand
TGTTTGTTCTTTTTTATTTTTTAAAGTTCGCTTAGTCATAAAAATCTGGAAAATCACACCGATCACCTGTAAACAAACAATGAGGACAGTAAATATCGCCTTCATGCTTGATTTTGTGTAGAACAATATCGCCACAGTTGCCACAAGTTACAATGTTAATACCTGAGGATTTAACAAGCTCAAAGAACAGTTTGCGTTGTTGCTCAACGCCAGCATTTTGATTCAAAGTACATCTTTCTTCTTCTGAAAAAAAATTGATTGCTGTATGTTCCAATATTGACTTTTTGTTTTGATAGGCATCTGGGTCAATGAACCTGCCAGAGAGCAGCCTGCCATTTTGTGTCATTGTTTTCATATCTGTAAAAGTGAAAAATCTAAAGCTCATATCTAGCGCACAAGAGGTGTGCAGATAGTTCATGTTAAATTTTTTGTTTAGTTGGACAAATACACTGGCTAAGTGATTATAAAACTTGACCATTGGCATACCGCCAATGTCAACTGATTCAAAGCCACTCACCTTGTAATTAATGGCGCCAATGTCCCTTTCTAACATCGCAATGATATTTTTCTTGTGCTGCTGCGATTTGTCATCGTCTTGCATCACTTCATTAATGTCTTTAATGCACGTCATGTACACCCCTTTGCCAAGGTTCATTAGCACTTGGTTTTGTTTAATGGTTTGAATAAAATCATCAGCGGCTAAGGCTTGAGTTTTATCCACTAATTGACATCTTAAATAAGCACCCATCATAGTCTCCTAAAAAACAAGGCGCACAACCCACAAGGGGCGTGCCCCTTGTGGGTTATAAAATATTGCTTGTCAGTTGTCAAATATTTATGACAGATTATTGGCAATAAACGTGTTAAACATAGGTTGTTCTTTTTCATTTACGAATGCCTTGTAAGCACGTTTTTCAAAATGTGAGTACATACATTCATAGTCTTTAAACTTTTTGAACAAGGTCTTTAATTGTTTGACAGTCAATTGATCAACATGATGTTGTGCTACCCTTTTTTTGAAACTGGCGTAGTTCACATCATCTACATAAATTAAGTCATACCTATAATCAGTATTAACCCTGCATTAAAATACCGCTCTACTCCAAGGTTTTTTCTAGTATAATCGCCTTAAAAAACTATGAAAAAAACAGACCTTAGAACCACCACCAAAGAAGCCAGAACACAACTGCGTAAAGTTGCCATTCGCCTATACAAAAACAATCACTCTAAAGCCTCTATTGCCAGAAAGTTAGGGCTTAGAAGAATGACTGTGATTAATTGGATTAACAAATACCTAGCAACAGGTACCATCAGCAAACAAGAAAAGGATCGTGGTAGACCTACTTACTCAGGCAGAGCATTAACACCTGAACAAGAAGCGTCTATCCAGTCTAAGATAATTGATAAAACGCCAGATCAATTAAAACTTGACTTTGCATTATGGAGCGTTAAAGCGGTTAAATTACTGATTAAAAGTGACTTTAAAATTAATCTCTCGTATAGAGGCGTTTGTTTGTATCTCTCTCGTTGGGGCTTTACCCCACAACGCCCCATCCGCAAAGCCTATGAACAACAACCCAAACAGGTTAAAGCATTCCTAAGTCAAGCCTACCCTAGCATCAAACAACGTGCCAAAAAAGAGAATGCCCAAATCCATTGGGCAGATGAAACGGGTCTATCTTCGGTAGAACACTACCCTAGAGGGTATGCACCCAAAGGAAAAACCCCTGTTTTAACCTTGTCGCAAGCTGCTAGAGAGCGGGTTAATATGATTTCAAGTATGACCAATCAGGGCAAGGTTAGATTTATGGTTTACCCAGATAAATTCACCGCTCAGGTGTTTATCAAATTCATTGAGCAATTGATTAAAGATAATGAACAAAAAATCTTTTTAATTCTTGATAATCTTAGAGTGCATCACGCCAAACTGGTTAAAGCGTTCATCAAAAACAAAACCCATCAAATTGAATTGTTCTACTTACCCAGTTATTCACCAGAGCTTAATCCTGATGAATATTTGAATTGTGATTTAAAAGCAAGGATGAGTGCAGATAAACCCACTAGGAAAAAAGGTGACATGAAAAAGAAGTTGATAAAGCATATGCGCTCATTGCAAAAACAGCCTCAAAGAGTGGCCAGTTATTTTAAGCATCGTAAGATTGCTTATGCTGCGTGAATAGAGCGGTATTTTAATGCAGGGTTAATAAACCGTAATTTATCACTGTATTCCATCATGCTAATTTCAGCATATTAAGCCGAATAAGGCATGATTTTTATTTGGAGGCAGTCCAGACGTCCTAAATGCGAATGAACATCACCTCAAAGGTGCTATTGACATCTCATA
>JAUVOQ010000056.1 GCA_030599095.1 Candidatus Ruthturnera sp. | reverse complement strand
TAGACCCTAGGGCATTGCGAACAGTGCCACCCACTTCTTTTAATAAGGTGGTTGCTTGGTTGTCTTTTTAAGGTAGTTTTGAGGGTTGTTCCAGTTGTCAGTATAAGGCTTGCTGAAATCTAGATAGGCGGCTTTGTTAAAAGTATTAGTGGCACGCACCCCAATGGTGTTAACGCATTGGTTAAGTTTATTCATTAAAGTAGCGTTAGAACCAATGACTTGTGTGTCAATGGCGTTAATGCACTGGCGAAATTTATTCATATTCATTAAAACAGAATTAGAATCAACGGCATGCACCCCAATGGCGACTAAAAAGGTGGAAAAAATGAGTGCAAGTACACTGATTTTAAAGGGTTTAGAATTTAGAGAATACTCGGGGGGGGGGGGGGTATTTAAAAACGGTTTATAACCTAAAGAATTGAGGTATTTTAAAACAGCGGTGAATTGTACTAGATTTGGCAACACATCAACACTTAGCAAAAAAATACAAAATAAATAATCTCATACAAAGCCTATCATCTAGCGGTAAAATTAACCATTTTATCTTATTCTTTAAAGCGTGGACGTATTAAAGCAAATAAAATTTAATAACAAAGGTTTGATACCTGCCATCGCCCAAGATTTTAAAACAGGGGAAGTCTTGATGTTTGCTTGGATGAATCAGAAATCTTTAGCGCTAACTATTGAGAAGCAACGTGCCGTTTATTATTCTCGATCACGTCAAAAACTTTGGTTTAAAGGCGAACAGTCAGGACATAGACAACTCATTAAAGAAATCTTTACAGATTGCGATAATGACGTTATCCTACTCAAGGTGGAACAAGTTGGCGGCATTGCTTGCCATACAGGTAGAACATCATGTTTTTTCCAGAAGTTAGATAAAAATAACTGGAAAACCATTGCTAACGTATTAAAAAATCCAGAAGATATTTATGGATGATGTACTCATAAAATTAGAACAAGTTTTAGAGCAAAGGAAGTCTGCCAAGGCGAATGAATCTTATGTCTCATCTCTGTACAATAAAGGCATGGATGAAATTTTAAAAAAAATCGCTGAAGAATCTGCCGAGGTGATTATGGCAGCTAAAGATGGTGCCAATGATAAAATCATCTATGAAGTGGCTGATCTTTGGTTTCATACCTTGGTGTTACTTCGTTTTAAAGAGATAAAAATAAATCAAATAACGAATGAATTATCCAGACGATTTGGCTTGTCTGGTTTACAAGAAAAAGCCAATAGAAACAACTAAATAATAGGAGAAAAAACCATGATGCCAGGGCCATTTGAACTGATTATCATTTTAGTAATCGTACTGCTTATTTTTGGCGGAAAACGCTTAAAAAACATTGGTGGCGATTTGGGCAATGCCATTAAAGGCTTTAAAAAATCTATGAAAGACGAGCCAGCCGACCAAATTGACAAAAAAGATGATATTGCTGAAGCCAAAATCATTAAAGAAGAAACAAAACAAGAAAAATAAACCATGTTTGATATTGGCTTTTGGGAATTTGCTTTAATTGGTGTTATTACGCTTATTATCGTTGGTCCAGAGCGTATGCCTGCAATTGCTAGAAAAGCAGGCACTTATGTTGGCAAACTCAAGCGTTTTGTTACCAACATTCAAGATGATATTAGTGATGAACTTGAGATAGACAAACTCAAAGAAGACCTAGATACTGTGAATAAAAAATCCAATATTTTAGAGATTTTTGACGACACCAAAGACACTTTGAGCGACACTAAAAACACCTTGAATGATATTAAAAACAACACTGATCAGAAATAATGATCAATAAAGAAATGACTTTTGTTCAGCATTTGGTTGAACTTCGCAATATTTTATTGCACTCGGTTGTTGCTATTTTGGTTATTTTTATGGGCATTTTTCCCTTTGCTAATGAGGTTTATGCTTTTATTGCAGCACCCATTATTGACGTACTACCCAAAGATACTAACATTATTGCCATTGGTGTTATATCACCATTTTTAACCCCCTTAAAAATGGCGCTGATTATTGCCGTCTACCTAGCCATGCCCTATCTTTTATACCAAATCTGGTCGTTTGTTGCGCCTGCACTTTACAAGCACGAAAAGCAAATGATTTTGCCCTTGGTTGTCTCATCAACCATTTTATTTTATACAGGTTTGTTGTTTTCTTTTTATGTTGTTTTTCCTGTTATATTTGGTTTTCTGTCTAGTGTTGGTCCTAATATTGTTGACTTTACTCCAGATATTCAACACTACCTAGACTTTGTACTCAAAGTTTCTTTTGCCTTCGGTGTGGCTTTTGAAGTGCCGATTGCCACAATTTTACTGATTATGTTTGGCGTAACAACGGCTGAAAAATTAAAGAGCAGACGTCCTTATATCATTATTGGCGCTTTTATTCTGGGCATGTTATTAACACCGCCTGACATCATCTCCCAAACCTTAATTGCAATTCCAATTTGGTTGTTGTTTGAAGCAGGTCTGATTTTTGCGCCCTTATTCAAACAAAACAAACAAGAAACACCTGATGAGCCCTCTCCAAACCCTAGCAAAACCCCTTCAAAAAAAGAGTCGGTTGCAGATGATGAAATAGAGGCGGAGATGAAAAAGATTGATGCTGAAATGGAAAAATTGGACAAAGACTAATAAGTTTACTCTAGCAATTCAAAAGCACTAATCACACTTTCTGCCACATCAACAATGCGCTTGTTTTTATTCATGGCCATTTTACGTAACGACTGATAAGCCTCATCTTCATTAATGTTCTTATGCTGCATTAACAAGCCTTTGGCTTTTTCAACTGCTTTACGCTCTGAAAGCTGATTGCGAATCGTATCTAACTCGTCTTTAAGTGCTTGAAACTCTCTAAATCTAGCAATTGCTACATCAATAATAGGTTGCACCCTATTCTCTTCAAGCCCATTAACAATATAAGCATTTACGCCAGATTTGATAGCAGAATTCGCCATCTCAGAGTTTGATTCCTCGGTAAACATAACGATAGGCTTAGGCTTGGTTTTGTTAATATCTGTCAAATTCGCAAACACTTGTTTATCAGGAATGTCTGCATTAACAATCACCACATCCGCATGCGTCGTTTCATTGCTGTCTTGCAAATTTGTACTATCACTCATACGACAAATCACTTCATGACCCTTGTCTTGCAAGGCTCTACGCAATATGGCTGAACGCCCTGTGTTTTTATCAACTAGGATAATTTTTAAAGCGGTATTCACTTAATGCGTGATTTAAAAATAGCTCTATGCACGTCGCCAATACTCACAATACCAACTAATTTATTGTTATGAGTTACTGGAATTCTTCTAAAGTTTCTAAGCCACATGGTGGATGCTGCTTTAAGACATGGCATACTTAAATCAATACTAGCAACATCTTTAGTCATCAATTCACCCACTTTAACATTCATTGTGTCTTTGTAATTATTTTCCATATTTTCAAAGTCAAAATGCGTATCACTCATCACTTCATCTAATTTTGGGAACATGTGTTGCAGAATATCTTTTTCAGAGATAATACCGACTAAATTATTATCATTATCCACCACTGGTGCGCCACTAATGTGATCCATCACCATGATGATAGCAATGTCCTTGACCAGCTGATCAGGCGTGACTGTTTTTACATTAGTTGACATAATATCTTGAACTTGCACAATAACTATCCTCAAATCAAAAAACTTGTATTCTACCGTTAAAAATGCCAATCATAATTAAGATTGGCGTTTTTTATTTCCTAAATTCAAATTCTAAGAAATCTTTGCATCATTATGAATAATCACCACTTTTTTGCACCCCTTAGAACGCCAGTCATCCCTCATTATGCAAAGGTCTCTAAAAGATATTTTCTAAAGAAAAAAATAGGTTTTGAAAATATTACTTGTCTATTTATCTAGGTAAAATATCTACTTTCTTTCTTTCTTTCTTTAAAAAATATGGCATTTAATTTATTCACCCTAATCTTTCTAATAGTGACTTTTAGTTATGTTATTGTCTTGTTGTGGTTAAATATCAGGCAAAGCAAGGCGATTGTTCAATCGTTTGATAAAATACCTAGCGAATTTAGCGAAAAAATTACGCTAAAAGAGCATCAAAAGGCGGCTGAATATACACAAGCCAAACTCAAACTAAATCATTTTGAGGTTATATTTTCAACCACCGTATTGCTACTATGGACCCTTGGTGGCGGATTGGACTACTTAGATAACATTTGGCAAGCACAAACTGACAATGCTTTATACATAGGTGTGGGTTTTGTGGTAAGCCTGATGATGTTAGGTAGTTTGATTGATTTGCCATTTAGTGTGTACCAGACTTTTGTATTAGAACAAAAATTTGGGTTTAATCAAACTGATATGAAAACTTTTATCATGGATTTACTCAAAGGTACACCGCTCATGCTGGTTATCGGATTGCCGCTGATTTATGCCATTCTTTATTTAATGGGTGCTATGGGTGAATATTGGTGGATTTATGTTTGGCTGGTTCTGACTGGATTTTCGCTATTGATGTTTTGGCTTTATCCCACTTATATTGCGCCAATTTTTAATCAATTTAAACCACTAGATAATCTTGAGTTAAAAACCAAGATTGACAATTTACTTAAGCGCACAGGATTTAAAAGTGACGGCATATTTGTAATGGACGGCTCTAAAAGATCATCACATGGCAATGCTTACTTTACAGGCATTGGCAAAAACAAACGCATTGTGTTTTTCGATACGTTGCTTAAAGGCATGAATGATGATGAAGTACAAGCAATTCTTGCTCATGAACTGGGGCATTTTCACCATCGGCATATCAAAAAGCAGATGATTAATTCGTTTATAATTTCCTTGCTTGGTTTGGCGTTACTTGGTTACTTGATTAATCAGGATTGGTTTTTTCATGGGCTTGGTATTAGCCATCCATCAAATCATACCGCTCTTATGTTATTTACACTAACCATACCAGTGTTTAGTTTTTTTATTGCGCCTATTAATAATTACCTATCACGAAAGCATGAGTTTGAAGCCGATGCTTTTGCCGCTAAACATACCAATGCAGACGATTTAGCATCCTCGCTGGTGAAATTATATAAAGACAATGCCGCAACCCTCACGCCAGATTATTTATACACTGCTTTTCATGACTCTCATCCAAGTGCGTCAATTCGCATTAATCAGCTTAAGACTTATAAGCAATAAACAGTATACTTAAAGCCAACTAGAGGATAAATTTATGAATCAATTATTACTAATAAGCACAATGTTAATCGCATCAAGTGTCGCATTTGCGAATGAAGAAGGCAAAGAATTACACGAGGAATCTTGCATCACCTGCCACATGGTTGAACATGACGATGATTTTTATACACGCGATAATTCACGTTTGCATAATCATTTTGATTTGCGTCGCCAAGTAAGTAATTGTGTCAGTGTATTTAGCATTGATTGGTTTCCTGATGAGGAAAAATCAGTTGTGGATCATTTAAACAATGAACATTATAAGTTTAAAAAATAGCACACAGTTTTGCCTCTAACTCGTCGTCAAAAGTGGCGACTTGAAAAAATTCAAGTTGAGCGCATCGCTAGAGCAAATAAAGCCTCAAACAATTTTGAAGAATTGCCCCTTAACTCTAACAAAGCGCAAACAGGCTTGGTCATTACTCGCTATGGACAGCGCTTATTAGTCAAAGCAAAATCGGGTGAGTTGTATCAATGCACTGCTAGGCGTAATATTGACTTATCCGTTGCTGGCGATCAAGTCATCTTTCAGATAACGCAATCCAATCAAGGTATTGTTACCGCCCTACTTGAACGCCACAATCAACTTCATCGCACACAGAAACTCATTGCTGCTAATATCGACCAATTGTGGCTAGTGGTTGCCATTGAACCACATTATCAATTTGAGTTAATTGATCGTTATTTAGTGGTGGCTGAAAATGCAAAACTGCCTATTAATATAGTCATCAACAAGATTGAGTTGACAAATGATATTAAAAAAATTAAATTTGATTTTTCTATGTATGAAAATATCGGCTATTCAGTGAGTTATTTAAGTGTTAAAAAGAAAATCAATATTGACCAGCTTAAAACTCAGCTTAATCAAAAGACTCATGTTTTTTTAGGTCAATCTGGTGTGGGAAAATCCTCACTCATTAATGAACTGGTGCCTAATCTAAATTTACGTGTCAATGAAATATCCGCCAAAAGCAAACTTGGTAAGCACACAACGACCAATACCAGACTTTATCAAATCCCTTCAGGTGGTGATTTAATTGACTCTCCAGGCATTCGTGAATTTCAATTAGATGAACTCAACAATCAAGAAATTTTAAATGGCTTTAAAGAATTTAAGCCGCTCATTAATGCCTGCAAGTTCAGGAATTGTGCTCATATCTTTGAGCCAAAATGCGCAATTAAATCGGCAGTCAAATCAGGCAAAATTCACCAAAAACGCTACCAATCTTACTTGGCACTAGTTTCAGACTAATCGAGACCTTTGCACCCCATTTGTTAGCAAGGTGGTTCATAGTCGCTTGGCTAAAAAAGCAGATGTGAGTTGGGTCATTTTTATAATGCCAGTATTCAAAATTAGTATCACTGTTTAGCATATTGGTCATAATAGATAAGATGCTGTCATCATTCAACATAGCAAAAACGCTTAATGAGAGCAAGAACCAGAATGCACATAACCATGCGCCAATTCATCTTTACTAGCCTCTCTTATGCTTTCAATACTCACACTAAAATGCAATGTTTCGCCTGCTAAAGGATGATTGGCATCAACCGTTACTGTTCCCTTATTAATGGTTTTAACACGAACAATAAATGGATTTCCTTGCTCATCTTGAGATTGCAATTCCATGCCCACCATCAAACTATCAATACCTTGCAAGTCTTTCATCGGAATATCTTGAATGGCTTCTGGATGATGAACGCCATAAGCATCTTCTGGCTTCACTGACACCTCACAAGAATCACCTGTTTTCATACCCTCTAATGCGCTTTCTAAACCTAGAATAATATTGCCAAAACCCTGAATAAATGGCATAGGCCTTTTTTCTTTTGATGAGTCAATCACATTACCAGAATCGTTTTTTAGCGTGTAATGCATCTCAACCACTTTGCCTTTTTTCACTGTCATTTTCTAATCCTATGCATGTTTTAATTTTTATTAGAGACTCAATAATTTTGAATCTTTTTTTAAAAGTATGGTTGAGCGTGAGTGATTTGTTAGGTGGTTTTTTTAAGTTGTTCAGGTTGGACTACATATTTTCTCTGACATACTCAACAATTTCCCGATTTCTTGCTTTTCTACCTTTGGGGTATCTTGGATGATAGGTTCTAATTCCCAAAATATCTTTATCTTGGAATGTTACCTTTGCTAATTGTTTTTTAGGATAGTTAGGGTATTCATGTATTTCTGCACCTAATTTATTTTCAATAAGTTTATCCCTTTTGTAGCCAGTGGTAAAAATAACAATGTTTGGCTTAAGAATATCAAGCTCATCTTTCATAATGTTAAAGCAAGTATGCTCTAATTTTTTAATTTTCTTAGTGGCTTTATCAGCACCTTTAGATAGACCAAGTTTAGATAGGTTGTTCCATAAGATGGATACAGATTGGTTATTTGATGTAGAGAATTTGCTTAACTCTTCTTTGAAAAATTTAAAATTACTTCTATTCCAAAATACCCTTTTATTTTTTTTCTTTAGTCTAAATTTGCTATGATAATAGGCAAGATATCCATCGCCTTTATTATAATCTTGATTATAAAAATATTCTTTATCCTCAGTTAAATAAGCCTCATAGTCATTAAGCAAAGAATCCATAGAGTGATCATCATTAAATAACTCTCCATGCCATCCTGCGGTTTCTTGTCCATAAATAATAACTCGTACATCTGCATTTACATAATCATCAGGCACTTTTATTAGAAGTGGATTACACACACCACTAAAAGCATTTTGTTTATTTTTGAGGATGTCCCAATTGTCTGTATAAAGTTTATTAGGTTCTTTTTGCATTCTTTCACTAGCAGTTTTCTAGTTTTCTATTTTCTAAATCCAATTATTATACTAACACAAAAAAAGAGGTTAAGCAAACCTCTTTTTTGTAAACTGCCATCTATCCTTTCAAATGTGCACCTTATTACAAACGGCATTCAACTTTGAACTGATAAAGGAAAATCCTTTTAAAGAAGTAAAGCCTGTCACTCATTATTCTA